>JAYENI010000152.1:0-9361 GCA_034722015.1 Pseudomonadota bacterium | reverse complement strand
TACAATATCAAGGGCGGTGTGGGAAAGACCGCGACCGCGGTCAATCTGGCCTGGGCCGCCGCAGGCAGCGGTTACCGGACCCTGGTCTGGGACCTCGACCCCCAGGGGGCGGCGACCTTTTATTTTCGCGTGAAGCCGAAGGTCAAGGGCGGATTCAAGGCACTGTCCCGGGGTGCGCGGACACTGGACGACGCCGTCAAGGGAACGGATTTCGATTTTCTCGACCTGATCCCGGCGGACTTCTCCTACCGCAACATGGACCTGCGCCTGAACGACGCGAAGAAGCCGGCCAGTCAGCTGATGAGAATGCTCCGGCCCCTTTGCGACGAGTATGACGTACTGATCATGGACTGCCCGCCCAGTATCTCGCTCGTGTCCGAGAACGTGTTTCGCGCGGTCGATGCCCTGTTGATCCCGATGATCCCGTCCACGCTGTCGGTGCGGACCTATGAGCAACTGACGCGGCACCTGGGGAAATCGGGCCTGGGAGGCGTCGGTCGCCTGCCCTTCTTTTCGATGGTGGACGCGCGCAAGCGAATGCACAAGGATATCGTGGCGCAGTTGCCCTCCCGTTTTCCCGAGGTGCTTCCCACCGGGATTCCCTACGCGAGTCAGGTCGAGCTGATGGGGCAGCACCGGGCGCCGATCGGCAGTTTCGCTCCGGCCAGCAAGCCTGCCCAGGCCTATCGCTCTTTGTGGTCGGACGTGGGGGACAGGGTATTCGGCTGAACCGTCGCTCGCGCCTGACGGGCGACGGGCCGCAATGAGAGACCGCGCGGCGACAAGGCGATTTTTGTCAAATGACATACCATCCTGCTTGTCTTTTCATCCGTCCTCTGTGTTGCGACAACCGTTACATAGTTCGACTATGCGCCTGTTGTCGCGCCTTGATGACGAACGAAAATCCGGCGCGATATGGTATGTCATTTTCCGGCAATCGCCTAACCCGGTCGGGACCCTGCCGGTATCCGGGTCAGTGCGGTTCCAGTCCGTTGACGTAGTCACCGTTGACGATCCCGCGGTCGCGAAACCAGCCCTGACGCGTCTCGATGGCATAGCGGGCGGGGTGCTTCGACCAGTGCGGTGTGGTCGTTTCGGGGGTCATGCGTTCGATGTTGACGATGTGACCCGTGGCGTCGACGAAGGCGACTGAAAGCGGAATCAGGGTGTCCTTCATCCACATCACCCGGGGCGCTTCATCGTCCCAGACGAACAGCATGCCGGCGTTCTCCGCCAGGTGCTCGCGGCCCATCAGGCCACGCCTTTGCTCCCGGTTGCTAACAGCGACCTCAACCGTGAGCGGATGCGCACCGACCCGCAGGTCGCGTGTCTCCGCGACGGGGGTCTTCAGCCAGAAGGTCGCCGCCAGCATCATGATCGCAGCACTCCGATCAGCGCCCTTTCGCGACACCTCGCCGGAGCGGGGGTTCTGCGGCCGGAAGCCGAACGGCGAACCCGAGCCCGTGCCTTGGCCCGCTCTGGTCACGCCAACGATTCCCGCAATTCCTCTCCAGGTGTGATGTAATTTCATATGACAAGTATAAATTTTGGGTTATGACAGGAAAAGTACAGGCGAGGCACGAATCATGAGCGCGAATTCCAAAGAAACAATCGTTGAGACCGAAGGGCAAGCACCGGTGGCCGAAGTGCACGCCGGCCCGGTATCGGAATCGATCGACCTGGATGACCCGCAATGGTATCTCAACCGCGAGTTGACCTGGCTGGAGTTCAACAAGCGGGTGCTGCACGAGGGCCAGGATCACAGGACACTGCTGCTGGAACGTGTGAAGTTCAACGCCATCGTCAGCGCCAATCTCGACGAGTTCTTCATGAAACGAATCGGGGGATTGAAACAGCAGATCGGCGCCGGCGTGAAGGAACCCTCGGTTGACGGACGTACCCCGGAACAGCAGCTGCGCGAATGTCTCGAGATGGTGAGCGAAATCAAGCGGCAGCAGCACGAACTCGAGGCCGATCTTTTCAAGGAACTCGGGGTCGAAGGTATCCGCCTGTCGAACTACAAGGACCTGGACGAACAAAGCAAGAGCACGCTGCGCGATTACTACATAAAGAACATCTTCCCGCTGATTACGCCACTATCGATAGATGCGGCTCGTCCGTTCCCCTTCATCTCCAATCTGTCGCTCAACCTGCTCCTGACCGTCCATTCCCCGGGCGAAGAGAACAAGACACTCGTGCGTATCAAGGTACCGGTCGGCGGCGGAATCCCGCGTTTCCTGCAGGTCGGCGCCGAGGCCCATTTCGTACCGCTGGAGCAGGTGATCGCCAACAATCTGGAACTGTTGCTGCCGGGCATGGCGGTGACGAGCACCGAGATGTTCCGCGTGACGCGCAACGCCATTATCGAGCAGTCTTCGGACGGTGCGACCGACCTGCTTGAGACCATCGAGTCCGAACTGCGCGGCCGCAAGTTTGCCCCTATCGTCCGTCTGGAAGTGGCTGCGGGGATGGACCCTGTCCACCGTGGCATGCTCGCGGCCGAGCTCGGCCTTGACGAGGAGACAGAGGTATTCGAGGTCAAGGGGCCGATGGCCATGCGCGACCTGTTCCAGATCGCGGGTCTCGACCGGCCCGATCTGCGCGACCCGCCGCACAAACCGTTCGATCATCCGGCGCTGGTCGACGCACCAAACATCTTTCACGCCATCCGTAACGAAGGCCCGTTCCTGTTGCAGCATCCCTACGAATCGTTCGTCACCTCGGTGGAGCGTTTCCTGCGTGAGGCCAGTCAGGACCCCAAGGTCCTGGCGATCAAGATGACGCTGTACCGGACTGCGTCCGAGTCGAGAATCATCGAGTACCTCATTGACGCGGCCCAGAACGGCAAACAGGTCGCCGTCCTCGTCGAGCTAAAGGCGCGTTTCGACGAGTCCGCGAACATCCGCTGGGCGAACCACCTGGAGCAGGCCGGCATCCACGTTTCCTACGGTGTGCTGGGCCTCAAGACCCACAGCAAGCTGATCTTCGTGATCCGCCGGGACTACGACGGTCTGCGCCGATATGCCCATATCGGAACCGGCAACTATCACTCGGGTACCGCTCGTCTGTACTGCGATCTGGGGTTGCTCACCAGCGATCCGGTCATCGGTGGCGATCTGACCGAACTGTTCAACTATCTCACCACCGGGCAGGTCCCGAAACGCAAGTACCAGAAGCTCCTGCCCGCGCCGAAAGTACTCAAACCCGCCTTGCTGAAGAAGATAAAGCGGGAGGTCTCGAATCACAGCGACAAGACGCCGGGGCTCATCCAGATGAAGATGAATGCCCTGGAAGACAAGGACATCACGCGCGCGCTCTACGAAGCGGCAAGCGCGGGCGTCCGGGTAGACCTGATCGTGCGCGACAGCTGCCGCCTGCGGCCCGGCGTCCCGGGTCTGTCGGAGAATGCCAGGGTGGTCAGCATCGTCGGCCGTTTTCTCGAGCACACCCGCATCTTCTATTTCCGCAATGGCGGCGACGAGGAGTATTTCATCGGTTCGGCCGACTGCATGCGGCGCAATCTGGAGGCGCGCGTCGAGGTGGTGACGCCGGTGGAATCGCCTGCGCTGCGTGAGGAGCTGCGCAAGATCCTGGACATTCAGCTGAACAACCGGCGCAGCGCCTGGGACATGCAGTCCGACGGTTGCTATGTGCAGCGGCAGCCGGGGAAGGGAGGCGAGGTCCGGCGGGCGCAGGAGATCCAGATCGATCAGGCAATGGATCGCTTCAAGGCCGGGCGCAAGGCCAGGAAGAATCGACCGCGGAAGCAGGCGAAACGCGTCTGATCCCGGAGGACCCGATCGGTCCGCGCGGGCGTTCTCAGGTGGGGTTCAAACGGCTGTCATATTTGTGGTCTAGCATGTCTCGTGTCCACGCAACGAGGCGTCAGCACCCATGCAAACCGAAGACACCGTTTTCAGCACATCGGCCCGCTCGCGGCTGGTCACCGAACAGGCAACGAACGCATCGGACATCAGGCAGTCACAGCGACTGCGGTTTCTCGAGTACCGGACCGCTAAACCGGCGCCCGACACGGATGGCGGCCTTCTGTCCGATATCTACGATGACTACTGTGATCACCTGATCGTCCGGGACTACCACACCCGGGAAGTCGTGGCCTGCACCCGTGTACTGCACGTGGAAAAGGCCGCAATGATCGGGGGATTTTACTCGCAAGCGATGTTCGACCTGGGGGGGATGCTCGGCAGCCCCGGCAAGAGGATGGAGCTGGGCCACATACATCTGCACCCGGACTATGCCGGTGACGATGCGTTTGGCACCTTGTGGGCCGGCATCTGCCGTGTGGCCGAGAGGCACGACGTGACCCAGATACTGGCCAATGTCCGTGTCGATGCGAGCGACGGGGGAACCCGTGCGGGAAAGATCGCCGAGCGTCTCTTGCACTGGTACCCGGCGGCGCCGCACTTTAGCGCATCTCCCTATCGCAGGGCGTTTGCAGGTGGCGCCAGGTTGACGGAAGTCGTTGAGATTCCGGTACCGATCAAACGCTACCTCCATCGCGGCGGGCGGCTTTGCGGCCCCGCGGGCTACAACCCGCACCTGGAACTCGCGGACATCCTGCTTGTTTTCGAGCGAGGCGGCCAGAGGCCCAGGTGGTTGCACGCGCTCGGGAGAATATCAGGGGAGTCGAAGACCCTCGCCCCGGCCTGACCACAAACCCCGGTGGCGGGGACGCGGCGGTTCGCCGAATCGACGTTCCCCTACGTTTGCCCGAGTGATTCGGCCTCGATGGCTTCCGGGGCAACGTGCCGGACATCCTTGCCCTTGACGAGAAAGACGACGTATTCGGCGATGTTCTTGGCGTGGTCTCCAATCCGTTCCAGGGCCTTGACCACCAGCAGGACGTTCATGGCATGGCCCATGTTGCGCGAGTCCTCCATGACATAGGTGGTCAGTCTGCGCGTGGCGGACTGGAACTCGTTGTCGAGTTCGTCGTCCTCTTTCGCGATTTCGACGGCGCGCTGCATATTCATGGTGTCGAATGCGTCGAGCGCGGCGCGGAGCATGTCGCAGGCTATCCCGCACATGACCTTCACGTCGCGCAGCAGCTTCTTGTTCGGGGAACTCTCGTCACTGTCGTAGAGGCGTATGGCGATGCGCGCGATCTTGAGCGCCTCGTCGCCGATGCGTTCGAGGTCTGAAATGGCCTTGGATACGCCGATGATCAGGCGCAGGTCCCCCGCGACGGGCTGCCTCAGGGCAATGATCTTGTTCATCTCCCGTTCCGCCAGGATGTCGAACTCGTTGACGGCAGGTTCGCGCTCCACGACCAGCCTTGCCGCTTCAAGGTCCTGTTTCCTGAGCGCCCTGACCGACTTTTCGGTCTGACTGATGACCAGTCCGCCCATCTCGAGGACCAGGTTTCGAAGCCGGGCGAGTTCGGCGTCGTAGCGTTTCACCGTGTGTCCTTCGTTGGCCTCTCTCATGGCAGGCGACCCTCCTGGCGGGTGTAAGTCATCGGGGCGGTTGTCGCCGCGATCATCCGAAGCGACCGGTGATGTAGTCTTCCGTCAGCTTGTGCCGAGGGTTGGTGAAGACCTGGGAGGTCTCGCCGACCTCGATCAGGTTGCCGAGATGAAAGTACGCGGTTCGCTGGGAAACACGGGCGGCCTGCTGCATGGAATGCGTCACGATGGCGATCGAGAAGTTTTCGCGCAGCTCGTCGATCAGCTCTTCTATCTTGGCGGTGGCGATGGGGTCCAGCGCGGAGGCCGGCTCGTCCATCAAGATGATCTCCGGGCTCACCGAGATGGCCCGGGCGATGCACAAGCGCTGCTGCTGTCCGCCCGATAGGCCCGTACCGGGATCATCGAGGCGGTCCTTGACCTCGTCCCACAGCGCGGCCCTGCGCAGGCTTTCCTCGACCAGGTCATCCAGTTCGGATCGCGTCTCGGTCAGACCGTGTATCCGCGGACCATAGGCGACGTTGTCGTAGATGGACTTGGGAAACGGATTCGGTTTCTGAAACACCATGCCGATGCGCGCCCGAAGTTCCACGACGTCCATATCGCGGCCGTAGGCATTCTCGCCGTCCAGGAGGATCTCGCCGTCGACGCGACACCCCTCGATCGTGTCGTTCATGCGGTTCATGCAGCGCAGGAAGGTCGACTTGCCGCAGCCCGAAGGCCCGATCATGGAGATGACCTCGTTCCTGCCGATGTCCAGGTTGATGTCCTCGACACCCATTTTCTCTCCGTAGAAGACGCTCACGTTCCGACAGGTCATCGACGGATTGGGTGATGTGACTTCTCCCACGGTCTCGCGCCTGTCGCGATCTACCTTATTCGGCGCCGGCGCATTCACGGTGACGTCGTCCAGGCCCGGGGCCTTGATCGAATCCGCTACGGTTTCCATGGTCTTACCTCGACTTTGATTTGATATATCAACGGCTCGCCGCTCTCTGCCCTGGTGTCACATCCCCGATTCACGGACGATCGGGTGAGTCGCCTGTCCGAGTGGACCTACCAGCGCCGCTCGAATCGTTTCCTCAGGACCACCGCGGTCGCGTTCATCGCGATGAGAAATGCCAGCAGCACCATGATCGCCGCCGACGTCCGCTCGACGAAGGCCCTTTCCGGACTGTCCGCCCAGAGATAGATCTGGACGGGAAGAACGGTGGACGGGTCCGTGGGACCGCCCGGAATGTCCACGATGAAGGCCACCATGCCGATCATGAGCAACGGGGCCGATTCCCCCAGGGCCTGGGCCATGCCGATGATCGTGCCGGTGAGCATGCCCGGCATGGCCAGGGGCAGGACGTGATGGCCGATCATCTGCAATTTCGATGCGCCCATGCCGAGCGCCGCCTCCCGGATTGACGGGGGCACCGACTTGAGTGAGGCACGGCTGGCGATGATGATCGTGGGCAGGGTCATCAGCGTCAGCACCAGCCCCCCCACAACCGGAGCGGAACGCGGCAGGCCGAAGAACTGGATAAACACCGTGAGCCCTAGCAGACCGAACACGATGGAGGGCACCGCGGCCAGGTTGTTGATATTGACCTCGATGAAGTCGGTAATCCGGTTTTTTGGCGCGAACTCCTCCAGGTAGATCGCCGCCGCGATGCCGATCGGGAATGAAAGGGAGAGCGTGACGAGCAGGGTGAGTATTGAACCCATCGCCGCGCCGCCGATACCGGCCAGTTCCGGGTCGCGTGAGTCACCGGAGGTAAAGAACGCCCAGTTGAACTTGCGCTTGATACGTCCCTGGGCATCGAGGGCATCGATCCACCCGATCTGCTTGTCGTTGAGCCTTCGCTGGTCTTGCGGCAACTCCCGGTCCATGTTCCCCTTGACGAAGACGTCCACGTCGTCGTTGGCGATCAGCCAGGTCTCCCGGGACTTGCCGATGAGGGACAGGTCGCCGCGGACCATCCGCTGCAATTCGAATGCGGCGCCGGTACTCACGAGTTGGTACAGACTGCGTTTGTCGCGCCGCCCCTTGACCCCGGGGAACTCCTTCAGCAACGAGTTCTTGACGAGACCGGTATAGTTTCCGTTCATCAGGCTGTGCTGGCTGCGATTGCCTTCCGGGTCTACCTCGTCCGGATCGAAGTGGATGTCCAGCTGGATATAGGTCTGCGTAAATGCCGGGTAACCCTTGCTGGTGATGTCCACGAACAGTGTGGAGACCGCGGCGATGCCGAGCAGGATGGAGATGATTCCGTAGGCCCTGAATCGCTTCTCGGACGCATAGCGGCGTTTCAGGCTGGCGCGGACCTGATCACGGATGTTGCTCCCGGGTCTGTCGATGTTCATCTGGTTACTCATACTGTTCCCTGTACTTGCGCACGACGTGCAGTGCGATCACGTTGAGTATCAGCGTGATGGTGAACAGGAGCAGACCCAGGGCGAACGCGGCAAGTGTCTTGGGACTGTCGAATTCCTGGTCTCCGGTGAGCAGCGTGACGATCTGTACGGTCACCGTGGTGACCGCCTCCAGCGGATTCGCGGTGAGATTGGCGGACAACCCGGCTGCCATTACCACGATCATGGTCTCTCCGATGGCGCGCGAGACCGCGAGCAGGACGCCTCCGACGATGCCGGGCAGGGCGGCGGGAAAGATGACGCGCCGGATCGTTTCAGACTGTGTGGCGCCCAGGGCGTAGGAACCGTCCCGCATGGCCTGTGGTACGGCGTTGATCACGTCGTCTGAAAGCGACGATACGAAAGGAATAATCATCACGCCCATGACCAGGCCCGCGGCCAGCGCGCTTTCCGACGAAACCGTCAGGCCGACGGCTTCGCCCAGCGCGCGTACGGTCGGCGCAACGGTCAATGCCGCGAAGAATCCGTAGACCACGGTCGGTACGCCGGCCAGGATCTCGAGTATCGGTTTGGCCACGGCGCGCAGGTGTGGACTTGCATACTCCGAGAGGTAGATCGCGGAGAGCAGCCCGATGGGTACGGCGACCAGCATGGCGACCAACGAGATCAGCATGGTGCCGGCGAGCAGGGGGACGGCCCCGAACGCGCCCGACGCGCCGACCTGGTCGGCGCGGATCGCGGTCTGGGGGCTCCACTCGAGACCGAACAGGAACTCCGTTACTGGGACTGCGCGGAAGAAACGCATCGCCTCGAACAACAGGGAAAGTACGATGCCGAGCGTGGTGAAAATCGCGATGGTCGAGCAGGTAATCAGCGCGAAGGTGACAACCTTTTCGACGTAGCGGCGCGCCCGCAACCGCGGCGAGACCATCTTCCAGCCCAGAAAGATCCCGCCGGCGGAGAGCAGCAGCGCGATCGCGGCGATGGCCGCATCGCCGGTCTGCTGAAGCTGTGTGTAGTGTGCGGCTGCATCCTTCATGGTCTCGTCGACTTCGCCCGAGACGATGTTGCCTTCCACCATGTTGCGGATATCGTTCATTACCAGCCCGAGTCGTTCAGGCGGGAGGTTCTGTATTTCTTCCGGCAGTCCGGAGACGACGAGCTGAGTAATGACCTGCGGGGCGACGGCCAGCCAGAGGGAAAGGATGATGAGCGCGGGTATCCCGGCCCAGATGGCAAGCAGATACCCGTGGTAACTCGGCAGCGAGTGCAGTTTCCGCACGCCGCCTGCCTGTTCGCTCCCGACCCTGAGGGCGCGCTTTCGCCCCAGATAGTATCCGGCCGCGGACAGGATCAGGAGAATCAGAATCAGTGTGGTTGGTTGCATGTAAAAAACCGTTAACCAAAGTGGCGGAGGGCCCCCACGGGGCCCTCCACAAAACGTGGTTTACTTGACCGCAGCCGTATTCAGTTTTTGCAGACCTGCAACGCTCTTCTTGAACTGCTTGCGCTCTGCGTCGGGCATCGGGATCAGGCCCCTGTCGGTCAGGTAGCCTTCCTCGCCCCAGGCGCGC
>JAYENI010000151.1:0-9439 GCA_034722015.1 Pseudomonadota bacterium | reverse complement strand
TTTCGCGATGAGCGGACGCGCGATCGAGGTGCCAAGCAGGTACTCCCCCTCGTACACGGCGTTCGCCCGGAACATGGGATACACGTAGTCCCTGACGAACTCCCCGGTCAGGTCCTCGATGTAAATCTCGTCCACGCCCATGGCCAGCGCCTTGGCTCGCGCGGGCTCGACCTCCTCGCCCTGCCCGATGTCCGCGGTGAATGTCACGACCTCGCAGTCATAGATATCCCGCAACCATTTCAGGATCACCGAGGTATCCAACCCGCCCGAGTATGCCAGTACGACTTTTTTCACTTCCGACACGTCACGACCTCACAAAGACAGTTGTTGTTCAACAGTTAAGGCGATTTTCCGGCAATCGCCTAAATGAATTTTCCGGGATTTCATAAAGGAATTCACCGGATACCGGCGGGAACGGGATTGAAGAAGCGCAATCCAGAAAACGGGATTCCCCTTGCGTCCGGCCCGGCTCGTCAAACCGGGCTTCCGTCGATCGCCCTTGACCTACCTGGCGGGTTTCCTGGGGGCGTAGATATCCGTCACCGTGCCGTCCACCACCTCGGAGGCGAAACACACCGTTTCCGATAGTGTCGGATGCGGGTGGACCGTCAGTGCGATGTCCTGCGGGTCGGCGTCCATTTCCATGGCCAGCACCGTCTCGGCTATCAGCTCCCCGGCGTTGGGACCCACGATCCCGGCGCCGATCAACTTGCGATCCTTGCCGAACAGCAGTTTGGTCATTCCCTCGTTCCGCCCGAGGCTAAGAGACCTCCCGCTGGCGGCCCAGGGATAAACGCCCTTCTCGTATTCCAGACCCTGGGCCTTTGCCTCTTGCTCTGTCATACCCATCCAGGCGACCTCCGGATCGGTGTAGGCGACCGAGGGAATGGCCCGTGCGTCGAAGTGTGATTTCATCCCCGCGCAGACCTCGGCGGCCACCTTGCCCTCGTGGGCGGCCTTGTGCGCCAGCATCGGCTGACCCACGATGTCACCGATGGCATGAATGTGACCCACATTGGTCAGCTGCCGGTCATCCACGGGAATGAATCCGCGCTCGTCCACGTGAACCCCGGCGTTTTCGGCGCCGATCCCGTGGCCGTTGGGTGTGCGACCGGTCGACACCAGTACACGATCGAAGGTCCCGGATTCCGGTGCGCCCTTGCCCTCGAAACGCACCTCCAGACCGTCGGACCGGGCCTCGACGGAAACCACCCGGGTCCCGGTATAGATCTTTTCGTAGCGCTTCTTGATGATCTTGAGCAGCGACCTGACCAGGTCCCTGTCGCAACCCGGAATCAGACCGTCGGTGAGCTCGACGACGGTCACCCGGGACCCCAGCGCATCGTACACGGTGGCCATCTCCAGCCCGATCACACCGCCCCCTACCACGAGCAGGCGTTCCGGGACGTCCCTCAGCTGAAGGGCACCGGTGGAATCCATCACACGCGGATCGTCCCAGGGGAACATCGGGAACCTGGCGGGTTCCGAACCGGCCGCGATGATCGCCCGCCCGAACGCCACCACGCGTACGCCGTCATCGGTCTTGACCTCGATCCGCCCGGGTGATACGAACCGCCCCGTGCCCTGGAGAATCGTCACCCTGCGCTGCTTCGCGAGTTGCGACAGTCCCCCTGTCATCTTCTTTACGACACCGTCCTTCCAGGCGCCAAGTCCGGGAAGGTCTATTTCGGGCTTGCCGAAGCTGATTCCGTGAGCGGAAAAGGCGTCGGCCTCGTTGATGATCTGTGCCGCGTGGAGCAGCGCCTTCGACGGGATACAGCCGACGTTCAGACACACCCCGCCGATGGTGGGGTATCGTTCGATCAGCACCACACGCTTGCCAAGGTCCGCAGCGCGGAACGCGGCCGTGTAACCGCCAGGCCCCGAACCGAGTACGGCCACGTCGGTGATGAAATCCGCCTCGACGTCTTGCGAGTCCGACGGGCTATCGACAGTCGCTGACGCCACCCCGCCCCCTGCGGTCTCCTCGCCGGCCGGTGCTTCGGGCGCGACCGAAGGCGCGGTCGATGCCTTCTCCGAATCACCGACCGCCAGCGTCAGGATCGCGTCGCCCTGTGACACCTTGTCGCCGATCGACACCAGGATCTCGCCAACGGTGCCGCCCGAGGGCGCCGGAACCTCCATGGTTGCCTTGTCCGACTCCAGGGAGATCATGGAGTCTTCAGCCCCGATCCGGTCTCCCGGGGCGACGAGGATCTCGACGACCTCCACACCCTCGAAGTCTCCGATATCCGGCACCTCGACCTTGATTGTCTTGCTCATACGATTTCCGCCGATGTGTCAGTGCGTCGCTACAGCAACATGCGGCGCGTGTCCGAGAGGAGTGAACTCAGGAAGGTCGTGAACCGGGCGCCGTCCGCGCCGTCGACAACGCGGTGATCGTAGGACAGCGACAACGGCAGGATCAGACGCGGAACGAATGCCCCGTCCTGATACACCGGTTGCATGGAGGCGCGCGACACGCCCAGGATCGCGACCTCGGGGGCATTGATGATGGGCGTAAACGCGGTCCCGCCCAGCCCGCCGAGGCTGGAAATGCTGAAACATCCGCCCTGCATGTCACCGGGAGACAGCTTGCCTTCCCGTGCGCGGGCGCTCAGTTCCATCAACTCCGCGGCCACCTCCACCAGGCTCTTTCGGTCGGCGTCACGCACGATCGGGACCACCAACCCGCGTGGCGTGTCCACGGCGACGCCGATGTGATAGTAGTGCTTGAGGACGAGGTTTTCCTGGGCGACATCGAGCGATGAGTTGAAGCGCGGGAATTCCTTCAATGCCGACACCAGGGACTTGATCAGGAACGAAAGGATAGTGACTTTGACCCCCTTGTCCCTGTACTCCGCGTTGAGGGACTTGCGAAATGACTCCAGTTCCGTGATGTCCGCCTGATCGAACTGGGTCACGTGGGGCACCCGCACCCAGTTGCGATGCAGATTGCGCCCGGTCAGCTTGTTGATCCGGGTCAACGGCCGGGTTTCGACCTCGCCGAACGCGGAAAAGTCGACCTCCGGCACCTCGTCCACCGACAGCCCCCCACCGCCGGACACCATGGCGTGCTTGACGTGCTCCTGGACGTCCGTCTTCAGGATCCGCCCCTTGGGCCCGCCGCCGGAAACATTCCCGAGATCGACCCCGAGTTCACGCGCGAATCGACGCACCGCCGGACTGGCGTGTGCCTTCCTGAAACGCTCGCGATCGATATGGGCGGTCGGGGAGGGCCGGGGACCCTGCGCCATGGTGTCACCGGCTTTCGGGGGCTCGGCGGCGGCTGCCTCGGCAGTGGGTTCCCTGGCCGTGGATGTGTCTTGGGGGGTGTCGGGTTCCGCTACGGCTTCTTGCGCCGGTTCAACGCTATCCGCGCCAGGGGCCAGCGTGAGAATGACGTCGCCCGTGGACACCTTGTCACCCACGGCGATCCGTAACTCCTCCACCGTCCCGGTACCGGAGGAGGGTATTTCCATCGAGGCCTTGTCGGATTCGACGGTAATCAGCGAATCCTCTTCCCGCACCTGGTCGCCGGACCCGACCAGGACCTCGATGACCTCAACTTCGGAAAAGTCACCGATATCCGGAACCTTGACGTCGATAATGTCGGCCATGTCGATTCTTCTCCGGACGCTTCAGGCACGCAACGGGTTGATCTTGCCCGGATCGATACCGTACTTTTCCATCGCTTCGCCCACCCTGGCGACATCGAGGTCACCCTCGTCGGCAAGTGCCTTCAACGCGGTATACGCCACGTGGTAACGATCCACTTCGAAGTGTCTTCTCAGTGCCTCGCGCGTATCGCTGCGGCCGAACCCGTCCGTACCCAGGACCACATAGCGGCCCGGTACATAGGCCCGGATCTGGTCGGCGTAATTCTTCATGTAGTCCGTTGCGGCGACGAAGGGGCCGGACATACCCTTGAGGCACCGGGCCACATAACTCTCCCGTGGCTGCGCTGCGGGGTGCAACAGGTTCTCGCGATCAACCGCCTGTGCCTCGCGCTTCAACTCGTTGAAACTCGTGACGCTCCAGATGTCGCTGTCCACCGCGAAGTCCTCCTTCAGCAGGTCGGCCGCCGCGATGACCTCGCGGAGTATGGCGCCACTGCCGAGAAGCTGGACCCGCAACTTCCTGCGGCCGCCCTTGCGGAAACGGTACATCCCCTTCACGATGCCCCCGGCTGACCCTGAGGGCATTTGCGGATGCGTATAGTTCTCATTCAGCGCGGTAATGTAATAGAAGACATTCTCCTGCCCGACGTACATGCGACGCATACCGTCGTGCACGATGACCGCGAGTTCGTAGGAAAATGTCGGGTCGTAGCTGATGCAGTTCGGAACGGACGCGGCGGTAATCAGGTTGTGCCCGTCCTGGTGCTGCAGGCCTTCACCAGCCAGTGTCGTGCGGCCCGCGGTCCCGCCGACGAGGAACCCTCTGGCCTGCATGTCGCCCGCGGCCCAGAGCAGGTCGCCCACGCGCTGGAATCCGAACATGGAATAGAAGATGTAGAACGGCACCATGTTCACGCCATGCGTGCTATAGGAGGTCGCCGCGGCAATCCAGGACGAGGTCGCTCCCGCCTCTGTGATCCCCTCTTCCAGGATCTGTCCGGTCTTGTCTTCCCGGTAGTACATGACCTGGTCCTTGTCCTGCGGTGTGTAGATCTGCCCGGACGAGGAATAGATCCCCAGCTGGCGAAACATCCCCTCCATACCGAAGGTTCGCGCCTCGTCGGGCACGATCGGCACGATGTTGCGACCGATTTTCTTGTCCCGTGTCAGGAGCGTCAGCATCCTCACGAAGGCCATGGTGGTCGACATTTTGCGATCACCGCTTTCGCCCAGGAGCGGCGCGAATACGTCGAGATCCGGAATCTCCAGCGGTGTGCCCAGCGTCTTGCGAACCGGCAGCGAACCACCCAGGGCCTCGCGCCGCTGCCGCATGTAGCGCATCTCCTCGCTGTCCTGCGCCGGGCGGAAGTATTTCGCCTCGGCCGCCTCTTCGTCCGACAGGGGGATGCTGAATCGGGCGCGAAACGCCCTGAGGTCATCGTCACCAAGTTTCTTCTGGCTATGTGTGCGCATCTGTGCCTCGCCGGAGGCGCCCATGCCATAACCCTTGACCGTCTTCGCAAGGATCACCGTCGGCTGCCCCTCGTGGGCCACCGCCGCGGCGTACGCGGCGTAGACCTTGTGCGGGTCGTGCCCGCCGCGGTTCAATCGCCAGATATCGTTGTCCGACATTGTGGCGACCATGTCTTTCAGCTCGGGATACCTGCCGAAGAAGTGCTCCCGCACGTAGGCACCGTCCTTGGCCTTGTAGTTCTGGTAGTCGCCGTCCACGGCCTCTTCCATCCGTTCCCTCAGGAGGCCGCTCGTATCTTTGGCCAGCAGCGGGTCCCAGTACGAGCCCCAGATCACCTTGATGACGTTCCAGCCCGCGCCGCGGAAGATGGCCTCGAGTTCCTGAATGATCTTGCCGTTGCCGCGCACGGGTCCGTCGAGACGCTGCAGATTGCAGTTGACGATGAACACGAGGTTGTCGAGTTTTTCGCGCCCTGCCAGCGTGATCGAACCCAGGGTTTCCGGCTCGTCGACCTCGCCGTCCCCAATGATCGACCAGACCCTACGGTCCCGGGTACTGGCCAGCCCCCGGTCGTGCATGTACTTGAGAAACCGTGCCTGATAGATGCTCATGATCGGCCCGAGACCCATGGAGACGGTGGGAAACTGCCAGAAATCCGGCATCAGCCAGGGGTGCGGATAGGATGACAGACCAGCACCATCGACCTCGCGCCTGAACCGGTCGAGCTGCGCTTCGGTCAGACGTCCTTCCAGGAAGGCACGCGCGTAGATTCCGGGCGCGGAATGCCCCTGCATGTAGATGAGGTCGCCGCCGTGCTCATGACTCGGTGCGCGCCAGAAATGATTGAACCCGACGTCGTACAGGGTCGCAGAAGACGCGAAGGTGGCGATATGTCCGCCCAGTTCGCTGCTCTTGCGGTTGGCGCGAACCACCATGGCCATGGCATTCCAGCGAATGTAGGAACGGATTCTCCGCTCAATCGCCACATCTCCGCTGGTGCGCTTCTGAAGATGCGGCGGGATCGTGTTGACGTAAGCCGTGTTGGCCGAATAAGGCAGATTCGCGCCGGAACGGCGCGCCTTGTCGATCAGTCTTTCCAGCAACTGGTGCGCGCGTTCGATCCCCTCGACCTCGATGACGGCGTCGAGTGCCTCCAGCCACTCCTGGGTTTCTTGCGGGTCTTCGTCATGAGGGGTGATCTGGCTATTCATGTCCTGACTCCCGGCGTTGTCGGCGGAATGCGTCG
This sequence comes from Pseudomonadota bacterium, assembly GCA_034722015.1. Lineage (GTDB taxonomy): Bacteria > Pseudomonadota > Gammaproteobacteria > JAJDOJ01 > JAJDOJ01 > JAJDOJ01. Next base: position 3,099 of record JAYENI010000151.1, on the reverse strand, counting down.
AGACTACCACCAGCCGAGCCGAACGTGCTGCTAACGGATGCGGCCCGGCATCTGCCCTGTCGCAGGCATCACGCTGCTCGAGTTGTTGTTAGGCGATTTCTGTCAAATGACATATTCCGGATCTTCGCGCAGACAGGAAATATCCACGCGCCCGGCGAGGTTTCGCGGGCCTTTCATTCGTTCCGGCAGCGCTCGTCCGAATGGAGAATCCCGTACTGACCTCGCCGGCGGGGAACGGTGTATCAATAGAGCGCCCGCACCCGGAAACCCCGCTTTTCGAGAAGCGAAAGGATACCATCATCCCCCGGCAAGTGCAGGGCACCAACCGCCACGAAGGCGTTACCCTTTTCCAGGAAAGGGACGATGCGCTCGGCCATTCGATGGTTGCGCCGGACAATCAAGCTGTCGAAGACACGTTCCGCTGTCTGTGGCCGGCCGGCAAGTTCCTGGCGCCCGAGTCGCCGGATCTCGCCAAGGTCCCGGTCGAGCCAGGCTTCGACGAGTTGCTCGTACATGGCGTCGCGCTCACCAAGGTGCGCCAGCGTCTCCTCCAGCATGACGAGCTGGTCCGCCTCGGACAGCCCGTCCAGCACGTCGAGTTGCTCCGCAATCGTCTCTACACCCTCGACCGGAATACCCTGCTCCCGGGCCAGCGACCTCAGATGAAGGTCCAGCAATATTCCCGTTCCGGGCCTGGGCACACTCAGCATAATGCTCACCGCCCAGGGTTTCAGATACGCCGTTGTCCCCGGCGGAAACCCCTTGTCCTGCATCGCCGCCTCGACCTGCTTCAGAGACCCCGGTGTCAACAGATCGGACAGACGACGACCGTCGACGAACATCATCCTGCGTAATGCCGCCAGTTCCATCCCGGCGCCGGGATCCGCCTCTATGAGAAATACAGCTGACCCTTCCAGGGGCCGCGTGACCGCTTCAGGCAGGTCCAGTACGCGCGCGTCTTCCGAGTGGATCGTGCCGTAAAGGTAGCTCGCCGGGCCGTTACCGCGCTCGAGCTGCCACAGCACCCCCCGCTCGCGGGTGGGCGTGCGTGCTGCGTCGGCAGCGCTCGCCGCCAGCACCATCGCCAGCAAAATGATCCAGACCGCCCCGAACCCACCGCGTCGCTCGCAACCCGCTTTCGCATTCATGCCCGGCATCCGTTAAGCTGTTTGAATGTCAGAGAGTATCGTGGCTCACCCGATCGGCGGGCGTTTCAGAGGATTCCTTCCGGTCGTGGTGGACGTCGAGACCGGTGGTTTCAACGCGGCCACCGATGCGCTGCTCGAGATCGCCGCCGTATTCGTACTCATGGATGATAAGGGGTTCTTCAGGCGCGGCGAAACAGTCTCGACGCACGTGCAGCCCTTCAGGGAGGCGAACATCGAGCAGGCATCGCTCGATGTCAACGGGATCGACCCGTGGCACCCTCTGAGAATCGCCCTCCCGGAACGCGACGCCCTGGGGTTCGTCTTCGGGAAAATTCGAAAGGCCGTCAAGGCGAACCACTGCAATCGCGCTATCCTGGTGGGCCATAATGCCTCGTTCGACCTGGGTTTCGTCAACGCCGCCGTGGCGCGCACCGAAATCAAGCGCAATCCCTTCCATCCCTTCAGCAGTCTGGACACCGTCACGCTCGGCGCCATGGCGCACGGGCAGACGGTACTGTCCAGGATCCTGGACGCCGCCAACATCCCGTTCGACGACAACGAGGCCCATTCGGCCATCTACGATGCCGAAAAAACGGCAGACCTGTTCTGCAGCATCATCAACCGCTGGCAGCGAATGGAGTCGACGTCCTCCTGGGATCAGGTCGGGTCGGACTCCGAGCTGCGGAACGACGCCGAAGCCTGACAGGCTGCCGGTACTCCGGGCAGGGCCGCGAACCCTTAGGCGATTTCTGTCAAATGACATACCATCTTGCTTGTCTTTTCATCCGTCCTCTGTGTTGCGACAACCGTTCAATAGTTCGACTATGCGCCTGTTGTCGCGCCTTGATGACGGACGAAAATCCGGCGCGATCTGGTATGTCATTTTCCGGCAATCGCCTTACTGCAACAGGGTTTTGATGAATGGTATGGTGATCCGCCGTTTGGCGGCGAGAGATCCGCGGTCAAGGCGCTCGACCAGACGCATCAGACCGATCATGTCCCGTGAACAGTGGTTGAGGAGATAAGCACCGACTTCCCGGGACAAATCGAACCCGCGTTGCCGTGCATGGTTCTCCAGGGCGACCAGCTTGCCGCCGTCGTCGAGCGGCCGAACCCGGTACACCGCTCCCCAAACGAGCCGCGAAGCAAGGTCGGGAAGACCGATGCCGAGACCTGACGGGCTGCACCCGGCGCCGAAGACGAGTGTCGTGCCGCTGGACCTGCAGGCGTTGATCAGCGAAAAAACGGCCGTTTCCCTCTCGCGCCGCCCGGCGATGCCTTCAAGGTCGTCCACGCAGACCATCGACAAGGTTTCCAGTCCCGCCATCGCCTCCTCGGCATGGTTCCCGAGGGCATCCAGGGAGACATACACGGCGCGTTGACCACGGGTCGCGCAAAGGTGACAACAGGCCTGAAGGAGATGCGTCTTTCCCGCCCCCGGAGGCCCCCACAAATAGACCTGGGCAGGTTTCGCACCGCTTCCGTCGCACGCGAGTCCCCTCAGATGCGCCACCGGCGCCGCGTTGTCCCCGGGGTGAAAGACATCGAATGTGGCCGCGGGATGGAGTCCCACGGCGAGCGGCAGTTGTCGCATCACGGGTGAAGCAGACCCACGTCAGGAGCAACTCCCACCCTGGCAGCGCACGCGATTCGTCCAGCGCACGACATAGTCCGCACCGCTGGCTGCGGTGGTCACCACCGTGAGTCCGATCAGTATTGTCATCATCATGTCGGGAAGCGACACGATCTGCCCCAGCACCACGGCGAGCGCGAGCAAAATCTGCACGACCGTATTGAGTTTGCTGATGTAGCTGGGCTGCATCTCCAGGTGACGCGTGACGACGTGGTATGCGGCGGCGCCGGCAAGGATGACCAGATCGCGAAAGATCACCAGCGCAACCAGCCAGTAGGGCAACAGCTCGAGCCATCCCAGGCAGAGATAGATCGTCAC
>JAYENI010000150.1:7770-9488 GCA_034722015.1 Pseudomonadota bacterium | reverse complement strand
CCAACGCATCCGCACCAGCCTCCGAACGGCACGCAGGACGCGGCTATCCGCCCAGTTACGCCGTCCGCTTGGCAATGATGGAAAACACAACCGGTAGGGGTTGCCGCACTCAGATGGACACCCCCTTATTCGGAATATCAGACTGTAACATAAACGTACCAGAGCATTCTGCCCGTCGAAATTTCTGATGGCAACATCGCCAGGGGCATGCGTCAACTCAATGGCGTCTTCAGTCAACGCAACGCTTCAACAGCAGATATGGCCGCATAGGGCACGTCTTTCAAGGCTGTTGCAACGCCATCCTGGTGCAACGGGACGCCTGCCTGCTGGCGCTATTCCGCGACATCGTTCTCAATATCCCGTGCATGCCCGCATGGCGCGCTGGATCGTCACGATTCTGACCATGCCGAGTACGTATTCGCCCCAGCTATACACGGCCGTATGAGTTCGCCTATCGTATTGACGCGCGTATTGCGCGCGATTGATGCACGGAGTGATTCCGATGACTGGCTACGCCTTTGCCGGCCTGGTGTTGGCTACATCTTTGATCGCATTGTGTGAATTATCTTTATAGCGCTTGGTGGGTCGTGTTCGATTGGCGAAGCGACTGACAGTAGCGTCGTTGGTTCCCATTGTTCGTATTCCGACGGCGCTCGCAGGGCCTGTGTCTAGCGACTTTCCGCTGTGAGGGAAACCTTCCTCGGCGGCGGGTCCGCAAATATCTCGTTCTCCTCCTTGACGTGTTTCCTCGCCCATTGATGGTAGATCGGTTCCTCTAAATACCCCTTCTCCACGACGTAACGCAGGACGCCGCCCAGCCGGTAGAACTGCAGCACCGAGTCGATCCGGATGACCTCGTTTCCCCACTCGTCGAAAAAGACCAGCGTGGGGGTGTAGAACAGGCCGAGCTGCACCGCCCATTCCTTGGGCGTGAGTTTCCGGCCGTCGGGGGTGAGTACCGGTGTCTTGTCGTCCCATACGTTCAGCTGAACAATCTCGTAGCCATCCAGGCGCTGGCGAATCACCTTCTGCTGCAGGGGCTCGGTGTGGAACACGTCGCAGGCGTGGCAGTCGGGTTGCTCGAAGATCACCAGCAGCGGCCGTTCGGCGGGGATGTGCCGTCTGTCGAGTGCGTAGGGCTGGCCACTAAAAAGCGCGTCCACGGTCAGGTCCTCGTCGTCGAATATCAGTGGCGGGTCCGCCTTTTCCAGGTACTCGCTGAATGACACCTGCCGATAGTGATTGTCGGCGACGAATTCCAGCGCAGCCCGCATCTTGTAGGCCGGGTAGTAACCGCGGAGTTTCAGCGCCAGCTTTCGGTCCTTTCCGAAGAACAGCAGCGACGGCGTGAAGTGGACCTTTTCCCGTTCGGCGTAGTCCTTGACGGTCGTTGCCTGGCCATCGGTGTCCGTCAGGTCCTCGTTGCTGAAGACGTTCAGCCCGATGACATCGAAATGGCGCCGGAGATACTCCACCAGGTCCGGCTTCGACAGATTCTCCTTCATGATCGCCTGGCAGTAGGCGCAGTGGGCCTGGCCGAAATAGACGATGATGCCGGACTTGCCGGCCTCGAGGGCCTCTTCCAGGTCTTCGTTCAGATCGAAAAAACTGACCTTGAACCAATCCGGATGACCGCCTTCGTAGTCGGTCAGGCGGTCGTCGAAGGAGTAGTACCGGGCCCGGTCCTGTGCAAGCGATGCCGCACAGAAGAAAATGAG
>JAYENI010000150.1:0-7670 GCA_034722015.1 Pseudomonadota bacterium | reverse complement strand
CGTTCAGATCGAAAAAACTGACCTTGAACCAATCCGGATGACCGCCTTCGTAGTCGGTCAGGCGGTCGTCGAAGGAGTAGTACCGGGCCCGGTCCTGTGCAAGCGATGCCGCACAGAAGAAAATGAGCGCAAGCCAGGTCAGCGTCACGCGGGTGTGACGAAGAGATCGTGCATCGATGGGTAGCACATGATCCATGACGGTACGTCCCTGCCAGGAATATCTTGGGCGATTGCCGGAAAATGGTATACCGGAATGCGCCGGATTTTCGTTCGTCTTCAAGGCGCGCCAACCGGAGCATAGCGAGTTCTGTGACGGTTGGCGCAACGCCGAGGACGGGCGAAAAGACAAGCAGGCTGGTATGTCATTTGACAGAAATCGCCTTATAGGAGCATAGATCAATAAATGACCGGTTTTTCCATCGGAGGCGTTTCCGGCGGCTGAATTCGATGGCCCGGTGATCGAGTTTTTTTCTTGGCGCTGATAAGTGGATTTGAAGGGAGTGGTGAAATCGAGGCGTTTTTAGGCGCGATCCGGGTATGACGAACGCCGGTGCGCTGCCGCGTGTCGCGGGGAGGCCGATAGCGCACCCCTATTCGGGATCGGTAAATCGCCTTGAAAGCGCCGCGTAGGCGTCGATTCGCCGGTCGCGGAAGAAGGGCCATCCCTCGCGCTGCTCTCGAATGCGTCGCCGGTCCATCTCCACCACGAGAACGGTCTCCTCTTCGACGGACGCGCGAGTCAGTACCCGCCCGTCCGGGCCGACGGCGAAGCTCCGGCCCCAGAACCGGATACCGCCAGCGCCCGTGGGGTCCGGTTCGAATCCGCTGCGGTTGACCGCCACCAGGTAGCAGCCATTGGCGATCGCATGGGCGCGCTGGACCGTCTCCCAGGCCTCAATCTGGGCCTCACCCGATGCCTTCCGTTCCTCCGGGTGCCAGCCGATCGCGGTGGGGTATAGCAGTACATCGGCCCCTGCCATCGCCGTGAGTCTCGCCGCCTCCGGGAACCACTGGTCCCAGCACATCAGCACGCCGAGCCGGCCCGCCGCGGTGGGGAACGAACGGAACCCCAGGTCGCCCGGGGTGAAATAGAATTTCTCGTAATAGCCCGGGTCGTCGGGGATGTGCATCTTCCGGTACTTACCGACGACACCCCGGGCGCCGTCGATCACCGCCGCGGTGTTGTGGTAAAGACCGGGGGCGCGCCGCTCGAACAGGCCTGCGATAATCACCACATCGAGTTCGGCGGCGATCCGCGCGAGTACGGTGGTGGTCGGTCCGGGTACGGATTCGGCCAGATCGAATCGCGCCACGTCTTCGGATTGACAGAAATAGCGGGACCGGAACAGTTCCGGGAGGCAGATGACGTCCGCGTCCAGGGCCGCCGCTTCACGGATCGCGTCGATGGCCCGGGAGAGGTTTGTCTCCGTGTCGTGCGACATGCGCATCTGCACGAGGCCGACGCGCACGAGATCGGTGTCAATCGCGGTCATTGCCGATGCGTTCCGTCGTGCAGTAGGTCGTATCCCCGAACTGCCTCGCGTAGCTGTTGAGTATGCTCATGCCGGCCTTCGGCCGCACCTCGCCGGAGTCGATCCTGCGACGCACCAGTTCGCTCATGCGACGTTTCAGGTCGTGCGGGAAGTACTGGACCTGGGCCAGCATCTCGTCGACCGTCATGCCGGGGATCACCTTCTCGATCCAGAAGTCGTCCGGCTCCCCGGCGTCGGCGTACACGTGCACCTCGGCGAGACGGCCGAACAGATTGTGCGAGTCACCGAGGATGTCCTGATACGCGCCCACCAGGAAGATACCCAGCAGGTACGATTCGCCGTTGCGCAGGTCGTGAAGCGGCAGGTGGCCACTGGAGTCCAGGGAGGAGACGTAGTCGCTGATCTTGCCATCGGAATCGCAGGTCAGGTCGACGACGATCGCCCGGCGGGTTGGCCGTTCCGTCAGGCGCGTGAGCGGCATGATGGGGAACCGCTGGCCGATGGCCCAGTGATCGAGCACGGACTGAAAGATCGAAAAATCGCAGAGGTACGTCTCGGTCAGCTGTTGTTCCAGTGCCAGTTGTTCGGGGGGCGGCGGGGTGGGAGCGACACGCGCCATTGCGCCCAGCACGTCTCGGCACGCGGTCCAGTATGCCGTCTCGACCCGCGCCAGGGTCTCGATGTCGAGGTGACCCAGACGGAACAGCGCGCTGGCGTCGGAACGCGATCCGTGAACGTCGTGGTAGGCCTCCACAAGCCTGGTGATGTCGCTGCCGGCATCGGTAATCTCGCTGAGCGTCCGGGCAAGTCGTTGCGATACCGGATGATCATCCGCTGACGGGCAATGCGGGTCGACCTCGCTTGGCGCCCAGGCGTCCTGCCGCTGGCTGCCCAACACGGGGACGACAAGGACGGAGTGGTGTGCGGTGATGGCGCGACCACTCTCGGATACGATCACCGGTTCGGGGACCGAACGGTCCCGACACACCTCACTGATTTCGTGAACGACCGCGTTGGCGTATTCCTGAAGACTGTAATTGATGACCGAATGGGGATCGTCGTAGGAGGCGCCGTAGTTGACCCCCAAACCTCCGCCTACGTCGATGTGCGGGATCTCGAGTCCGCGACGCCGCAGGTCGGCGTAGATCTGGGTGAGTTCCCTGATCGCTTCCTTCAGGATGTGGATGTCGCAGATCTGGCTGCCCGGGTGAAAGTGCAGCAGTTCGACGGCGTCGCGGTTGCCACGAACCTCGAGGGCGCGCACCAGGCAGACGAGTTCCGGCACCGTCAGTCCGAATTTCGAGCGTTCACCGCCGGACTCGTACCAGCGACCCGAACCTTCCGTGGACAGCTTGATCCGTACCGCGATCCGGGGTGTGCGGCCCGCGCGATCGGCGAGCGCCGTGAATGCCTCGAATTCCGAATACTTCTCGATCACCGGCAGAACCTGCTGGCCCAGTTCCTGTGCCGACAGCATCGTGGACAGCATCAGCGGGTCCTTGACGCCGGTGCACAGCAGCAGGCGTTCGTCTCCCGCATAGGGCAGCGCGGCCAGCAGCTCCGCCCTGGAACCGCATTCCAGTCCGAGTCCAAACGGTTTTCCCGCGTCGAGGACCTCGTCGACCACCTCGTGGAGCTGGTTGACCTTGATCGGGTAGACGGGTTGATAGCGGTTGCTGTAACCGGTCTCGGCGATCGCGATGGTGAAGGCCTCGACGAGACGGCGGACGCGTGTGCGCAGCACGTCCTGGAAGCGAATCAGCATGGGGGGAACGATATCGTGTTCGCGGGCGTGCTCGATCACCGAAGGGATATCGATCTCCAGTGGCTGGTCCGGCCGGGGCCGAACCACGGCGTGTCCGCGTGCCGAGACGCCGAAGAAACCGTCACTCCAGTTCTGTGTTGCGTAGAGCGCCTCGGAATCGGACGCGGACCAGAGAGGCAGATGCGTCGCCGGCAGTCTCTCGGGGTGCGCGCTCACTTCGGTGTCACTCCCCCAGCACGTGCGCGAAGATCAGCGGTGCGACGATGGTGGCGTCGGACTCGATGATGAACTTCGGTGTGTCGGCCGTGAGCTTCCCCCAGGTGATCTTCTCGTTGGGCACCGCACCGGAATACGAGCCGTAGCTCGTCGTCGAGTCGCTGATCTGGCAAAAGTAGCCCCATCGCGGGATATCTGCCACTTCGAGGTCCTGCTCCAGCATCGGCACCACGCAGATCGGAAAGTCCCCCGCGATACCGCCGCCGATCTGGAAGAAGCCGATCGAGGCACGGGCCGATTCCGCACGGTACCAGTCGGCGAGCATCGTCATGTATTCGATGCCGCTACGCACCGTGTGCACGTTCTTCACGTCCTCCCTGATGACGTGTGCCGCATAGACATTGCCCAGCGTGGAGTCCTCCCAACCGGGCACGACGATGGGAAGGTTCCGCTCGCAGGCGGCGACCAGCCAGGAATCGGCGGCGTCCAACTGGTAGCTGGACTCGAGTTCGCCCGAACGGATCAGCCGGTACAGGAACTCATGCGGGAAATAGCGCTCGCCGGCGGCGTCCGCCTCCCGCCAGAGCCGGCTGACGGCGCTCTCGATGCGGCGGATCGCTTCCTCCTCCGGGATGCAGGTGTCGGTGACGCGATTGAGGTGGCGGTCAACAAGCGCCTCCTCGTCCCGCGCGGAAAGCTCGCGATAGTGGGGGACGCGGACATAGTGATCGTGGGCGACGAGGTTGAAGAGGTCTTCCTCGAGATTCGCCCCGGTCACGGAGATGGCGTGTACCTTGTCCCGCCGGATCATCCCGGCGAGCGACAGGCCCAGTTCCGCCGTGCTCATCGCGCCGGCCAGCGTCACCATCATCCTGCCGCCCCGTTCCAGGTGCCCGGTCCAGGCTTCGGCGGCGTCGACCAGTGTCGCGGCATTGAAGTGTCGGTAATGATGGCCGATGAAATCCCGAACCGTGCCCATGCTGTCTATTCCTTCCCTTGACGAATACTGCCGGCGGATAGTAACGCAGCCGTCGCCGATACGGGTATTTGCTGTGTCAGGCAATGGAAAGTGCCGAGGCCCACGACCAGCTCACGTGCATCGATCGGCACGATCCGGCGAGTCGGAAAGCAGTGCGCCAGGACGCGGGTGGCCTGGGCGTCGGTCACGGGATCGAAGGTGGGCATGAGCACCACGCCGTTGCCGATATAGAAGTTGGCGTAGCTTGCCGGCAGCCGCTCGCCGTGACGAAAGAGGGGAGGGGGCATCGGCAGTTCGAGGATGCGAAGTTTCGAGCCATCGGGCAGCCGGGCAGTCCGGAGTCGCTCGAGGCTGTCGGCAAGCGGCAAATGGTTGGCGTCCAGCGGGTCGGGTTCGACGGCAGTAACCACCGTGTCCCAGGCGACGAAGCGCGTGAGATCGTCGATGTGACCATCCGTGTCGTCACCGGCGATGCCCTCGCCGAGCCAGATGACCTGCGAAACTCCAAGGTACTGCCCCAGTGTGCGTTCGATCTCGCCACGCGAGAGGCCCGGGTTCCGGTTGGGATTCAACAGGCACTGCTCCGTGGTCAGGCAGGTTCTGGCGCCGTTCACCTCAACAGAGCCGCCTTCCAGTACTCTGTCGCCGCGCTCGCAGGGAACGTTCAGGGCCTGGGCCATCCGGGCGCCGGCGGCGTCATCGAGGTCCCAGGGCGGGTACTTACCGCCCCAGGCATTGAAACGGAAATCGAGCGCCTCGACCAATCCGTCGCGCAGGACGAAGATCGCCCCGTGGTCCCGACACCAGGCGTCGTTCGTCGGAATGACGTGAAAGTGAAGCCGATCCTCCGGGATCCGTCCCGTGAATCGGCTCGCGACCCGAACACGGTGTTCCTCGTCGAGAACATTGATGTGCACGGTCTCGAAGGGTGCGAGCGCGACAACCGCCTCGGTCACCGCGTGCTCGGCCGCACCGAGGCAATCCGGCCAGGTCTGCGTATTGTGTGGCCAGGAAAACCAGGTGCCCAGGTGCGGTTCCCATTCGGGTGGCAGGCGCAATCCTGACATGGGGGGGTGCGATCGGCTCATCGAATGGTCATGGGTGCGTGTTGCCCGTGCGCCGACACTGGCCCGGGATGTGTCGGGAATATAGCGTCTATCGGAATGTGTCGTTCCGGGTCACGTTCGGGAGAATCTCAATAATTCCTTTACAAGACAATGAATTAAAATTGACCCTCGTAAGGTGGCACGGAACTCGCTTTATTCGAGGCGAAGCGTTGCGGTATCCACATCCAACTTTACGATCCCGTTGAAGGAGGGAACATGAAAAAGAAACACAACCGATTGCTGGTGATGGTCCTCGGAACGGTCATGACGATGTTGACGGTGCCCGCCGTAGCGCAGGTCATCATCAACGGACAGCTGGTCGAGGGACTGCAGCTCCAGGCGCTGCAACTGGCGCTCGGTGACGTGATTCCGTCCGGCAATTACTGGCTCGACGCCAGTGGCAACTGGGGATATGCCGGCAACTCGGACGTGCAGGGCAATCTCTACGAAGTCGACGGGTCTTCGGCATCCGGCAACGGCGGGTCCGGTTCCTCGTACTACAGTCAGGGCGGTGCCGGTGGCTACGGTTCCTATGCCAGCGACGGGGAGTGTTCGATCATGTCCATCGAAGGGATGAGTGTGACCTCGGGCAACTGCTGACCGGTAACCGGCACGATGGCGCCCCTGTCGTGGGCGCCATCTGTCCGACGCGATCCTCCTTGCGGGGTAACGCTTTCAGTGCCGGCAAGGCATTCAGTTGCGTGGCCGCCGTCAGACCCGGCAGCGTTTCGAAGCACGGGATGGATGGTGGTTCGTTCCGGTCCCGCGATCTGCCCTCATTCTTTTGTTCACGAGACCCTATTCACCCTGGACACTCAGACGTTCCCCGTTGGCCTGGCTCAGATCCACTTTCAGCCGGGTCGGCGTCCAGCCATGAACCTTGTCATGGGCCTCTATATAAACGATCGTGGTGCCCTCCGGCACCTTCACGTCCCTTAAACCACGGGTAAACGGTTGTTCGTCAACATGGGGATGGCGGAGTATCCGGTCGCCCAGCAGTTTGCCCTCGCTATCCACTACACGCCAGTTATCAGCATAGTGATCCCAGCCCGTGTCACCATGTCTCAGGGTCACGTTCACCGACCACCGGTTGCCCCCGCTGTTGTAAAAATCCGCGGCAAGGATCTTTACCTCATCGGCGTCTGCCGTGTTGAGCACAGTCAGGGCAACAAGGCTCGCGGCCAGGGTTATTGTCTTGGTAAGCTCATTCATCACATTTCCCGGTACCCGGAAGGTCATCGATGAAAAATCTCTCGGTAGGGAAGACCGGAATCAGGCGCCTGTTCATACTTCAGGTCGTGTTGACGATGTGTCCGGACAGTCTGCGAGACGGGTCATCTATCTGCGGGTTCCCTGATCGCGACGGTCGATCCTGTCGAACACGAACCCGCTCGAGGCGTCCCCTCTCCCGGGCCCTTTCTGCCGGCCGATCCACACATGCGGACGTCCGTCCGCCGACCGTGCGAATTGAAACCGCCGCACGATACGAGCCCCGGCAACCGGTACCTCGGACTCCTCGACGATCAATCGGCTATCCGGTTCGAGCAATACGCTCCGCGCGCCGCGTGAACGGTTCGTGCCGGGAATGGGTATCCGCCCTCGCTGTAACCCGACGCCGGCGCCCTTGCCGACACGAACGGGAACCAGGGGCACCCAGTTCGGTGGTGGCCCGGCGGCTACCCTGAAGACCCATCCTTCGCCTTCGTCCTCATCGGCCTCTGCACGTGGCCCGCGGCCAATCAGCGGGTCGACGCCTCGTCCGCCAGCATAAAATACCTGGGTCGGACCAAGCTATCCTATTGATCATCCAGCATTTAGGTCTAAATAATAGGCGTTTTCAGCGCTTAGATGTCTATTTTTTGGCTCAAAATGGTTATTGTAAGCAGTACTCTGCTCTCTAAGCTCGTAATGATCTCCGGCTCCCCTCACCTGCCTGTCAGTTATCCTTGGTTGAAGTTTCTCCCTGATTCCATCGACGAAATCTTTACTTCCTACGGCAATGCTCTCCGTCCATGCCGGCTGCCGTACATTACCACCGTTGGAAATGGACTCTTCGACCCACTGCCGATGTTCTTTTCGAAGTTGTTCATCACTTCTGATACCACAACATG
>JAYENI010000149.1:0-9656 GCA_034722015.1 Pseudomonadota bacterium | reverse complement strand
ATACAAGTGGCTGGAGCGGAATCGGGGCGAGGAGGCCGCGATGAAAGCCGTCGCCCGTACGACCCGCTCTACCGTCGTCGATCTCGATACCTCCATCACACTGCTGGCGGCAGACCTGGGCCGCGAACACGGCCTGTCCTTCGCCGACGCAGTCATCTACGCCAGCGCCCGGAAACACAGGATCGAACTCGTCACCTCCGACAACCACTTCGACGGACTGACCGACGTGACATATTTCCCAAAAAAAGAAGCCTGAATATGCCACGGACGATGAAGCTCTTTCGTACGCAAGGAATCGATGCCATGGCGGCGCCGATGGATTTGCAATCGATTTATGATCCGGTGCTAACGGTGCTGGATTATTTGCCGGATGCCGCTTCGTTGTATCAAACGACGTTGGCGGTGAATGGGTACTCGGGGATGGGGTGGACGTGTGTTCTCCCCGCCGGGGCGCGGGACTCGATGGTGGATAATCGGGATAGCACGTCGTCAAATTGAATTGCAATTATCGGGTTACGCTGTGCTAACCCGACCTACAAAGACTATCCCGGGGGGAGAGGGGCTTCGATGTCAGGCCTTGATGATGTGGGGGGTGGGTTCGGGGTAGACGCCGCGGGTGTCGACGATGAGTCTGGCGTGTTCGCGGATCAGTTCGTAGTCGAAGGCGTCGTGGTCGGTGGCGATCAGGAGGCAGTCGAACGAGGCGATTGCCTCGGGCGTTAGCGGCGTGCTTTCCAGGTCGAAGTCGTACTTGCGCATCTTCGGGAAGACGGGGATGTGGGGATCGCTGTAGGCGACGGTCGCGCCGCGGTCCTGAAGGAGTCGCATGAGTTCGGCGGCGGGCGATTCGCGCGGGTCGTCGATGTTCTTCTTGTAGGCGACGCCGAGCACCAGGACGCGGGCGCCGTTGACCGCCTTGCGCTGGCCGTTGAGCCCCTCGGCGACCTTGCCGACCACCCACTCTGGCATGTGGCCGTTGACCTCGCCGGCCAGTTCGATGAAACGGGTGTACACACCGTATTCGCGCGCCTTCCAGGTGAGATAGAACGGGTCGATGGGGATGCAGTGACCGCCGAGACCGGGGCCGGGTCGGTAAGGGACGAACCCGAAGGGCTTGGTGGAGGCAGCCTGGATCACCTCATGGATGTCGATGCCCATGCGGTCGGCGACGATCTTCATCTCGTTTACCAGCCCGATGTTGACGGCCCGGTGGATGTTCTCGAGCAGCTTGGTCATCTCGGCCGCGCGGGTGGAGCTCACAGGGACGACCTGATCGATCACCTGTTCGTACAGGGCCACACCGACCTCCAGGCAGTCCCCGGTCAGGCCGCCGCACACTTTGGGGATGCTGCGCGTGGTGAAGTTGGGGTTGCCGGGGTCCTCGCGCTCCGGGGAATAGACGAGGAAGACCTCCTGGCCGACAGTAAAGCCGGCGCCCTCGACGATCGGGCGGAGTTCCTCGTCGGTCGTGCCGGGGTAGGTCGTGCTCTCGAGCGAGATCACCTGGCCAGGACGCAGGTAGGGCACAAGGGAGCGGGTGGTGTCGAGGACGTAACTCAGGTCCGGCTCGCGGTGGAGGTCGAGCGGCGTCGGGACGCAGATGATCAGGGCATCCGCCTCCCCTGCCCGGGCGAAATCGCTGGTCGCCTCCATCCCCGATTCGATGGCACTGGCAATTTTTTCAGTCGGAATGTGGCAGATGTAGCACTCGCCCGCGTGCAACATCTCGGGCTTGCGCGGATCGATGTCGAAACCCAGGACGCGATAGCCGGCCTCGGCGTAGCGCAGGGCGAGCGGAAGTCCGACGTAACCAAGCCCGATGATGCCGATGTTGGCGGTCTTGTCGGCGAGTTTTTTGATGAGCTGGTCTTTCATGCCGGGGCTCGTCCTTGTGAGCTGTGTTTAGGGTTGTTGTGGAGTGGCCAGGGTGGGGAGTCTACCCCAACCGGAGTGGACGAATGAATTGGTGTCGAAGGCAACGTCGGGTTACGGCGCGGGCGGGTGTGTTGCAAGTTTCGCCGGCTAGGGGCGCGCCTAACCCGACCTACGGTTGCTGCCAGGGGGGAGAGATGAATTCAGGCTTTACACCTTCCCCATTGAGGGGGAAGGCCGGGATGGGGGTGGGGGCCTGGGTATGCACGGTGCCCGATGAGGGTCTCAACCCCCCTCCTGGCCTCCCCCCTGCCAGGGGGGAGGAATACTGTTTTGCAGTGGTCCGGTTTAAACGGACGCCCGGCTAGGCGGCCGGCGCTTTTATGAGTCGGATTTCTACACCATACCGCCTGCCGGAGGCGGCAAGAGCCGCGTCCGCGGTAACCATGGGCAATCCTTCACGAGAAGCCACGGCCAGATGAAGTGCATCCAGGGTACGAAGTGAGGTCTTGAACTCCGCGATCATGTCGCGCGCCAGATACCAGTGATCGACACCCAATGCGATCTTGCGATAGTACCCCTCCTCGAGGTGGCTCTGAAATTCCATGAGGATTTTTCGTGCTGACGCTTCTCCGAAGTCTTTCCTGCGACGTTTTTTCGCCACCAGCGAGAACAGTTCCACCTCGGTCAGAATGCTGATGACGATCTCGTCTACACCACCGAGAAAACGCTCCGCCCGGGAACTAAGAGGCTCAGGGCAGTAATAGGCGCCCAGTATGCTCGTGTCCACGTACCAGCTTTTCATCTCGCGTCACGGTCTTCGCGTAACAAATCGCTCGAAGGCGAACCGGAAGGACCTATTCCTTCACGAAACGTCTCGAGTGAGGGCAGATGCTTGACTGGCTTCTCCACCGGAATTAGCCGCGCGACGGGATGTCCCCGGCGAAGAATCACGACGTCCTCACCCGCCTCGGCAAGATCAAGCAGTTCACGGAAACGGTCCCGGGCCTCCTTCACATTGATTTCGAGCATTTGGTCACTCCTGGTGTGTACATTACAAGTGTACACATTTTTTCGCCCTTGAGCGGCATCGCCTCGGCTGGATAGGAGGTGATGAGGGGGAGGACACAGGTATTGTTCCTTCAATCCTCGAACGGATTGTCGGGTTACGGCGCGGGCGGGTGTTGCGAGTTGCGTTGGTTTGGGGCGCGCCTAACCCGACCTACGGTTGCTGTCAGGGGGGAGAGATGAATTCAGGCTTTGCTCCTTTCACATTGAGGGGGAAGGCCGGGATGGGGGTGGGGGCATGGGAATGCACGGTGCCCGATGAGGGTCTCAACCCCCCTCCTGACCTCCCCCCTGCCAGGGGGGAGGAAATATCATTGGCTCCTTCCCCATTGAGGGGGAGGAGCTATTTCGTTGGTGAGTAGCGTTCTATGTTGTCGAATCTGTTCTGTCTTTTCCAACACCGCCCCGAGATCAACCTCAAGGTCGATTCCGACACGAATCCATCCAGATGTTTTTTCCTTTTTACTTTCAATAGGATGAGAATTTTCTGCCGCGGATATTCCCAAGTTGGCACGGCGAGTGCAACTACCCTGGCATGGACGAATGATCGTTCATGACCATTTCAAACCGACACGATACGCTTCAGGAGAAAACACCATGTTGATGCTCAAAGATCTCGCAGACAGCAAATCCCTCGACCGTGACGCCATGGCTTCCGTTGCCGGCGGTTCCGGCTACAGTTTCCCCGGCTTTCCCTTCAAGTCCGTAACCAAGGTGAAGGAGTACGACTTCAGCGCCGACGTGAGCGTGCTGCAGGGTAATACTCAGGGCCTGGAGAACACGATAAACAACGCGAACCAGTCGGCCTTCTTCAAGAACCCGAGTGTCTACTCCGATCCGTCGCAGTACGCTGACAATACGTCGAACATCGACATCCGCTTCTAAGGCTGCGTTAGCCCGAAGCCGGAGATGAGACGGGGCTCGAAAGGGCCCCGTTTTTTTGGTGGCAACAATCGCCGCGAGCCCCCGTAGGGTGGACAAGCGCAGCGCAGTCCACCGTTGACGTGCTGCTGCTGGTGGACTGACGAGAAAACGAAACGCACCTTTAGGCGATTGCCGGAAAATGACATACCAGATGGCGCAGGATTTTCGTTCGTCATCAAGGCGCGACAACAGGCGCATAGTCGAACGATGTCACTCTTGTCGCAACACAGAGGACGGACGAAAAGACAAGCAAGATGGTATGTCATTTGACAGAAATCGCCTTACCACTCTGCTTCCTGCGAGTCTCCTGGATTATTGCTGGCGACAAAGCGGGATACATCTTCAAGATACTGGTGATAGTCCTGAAGACAGGCTTTGATTGAGGCGTGAACGATCTTTCGATCTACGTCATTGTAGTCGTGAACCAGAATGTTCCTTAGCCCCGCGCTGCGCGCAATCCGCTCGGCAAACTCCCTGGAATAGGCGCCCGTATCCGCCAATAGAAGGAAAGTGTCGCGATAGGTCAGTCGTGTAGACCTGCCTTCGCCGGTCGCCAGTTCGCTGATGAGGTGTTCGTTGACATCGATGGCGCGCATGACAATACGCTCCAGGATTCTTTCCACCGCTGCCAGTTTAAGATCGTCGGCGACAAGCGAGTCCAGGGTCTCGCCCCTGAATCGCAGCAGTCGCTCGAGATCCTCGGCAATGAGCTGGAGTTTACGCTGGACGAACTCACGGCGAATCATGGAGCTGTTCTCTCAATCTTGCCATCTTTTTCTCGAACAGCGTCTGTTCGAGGGCAAAGAGATCAGCCGAGTCGACGAAATCCCTGTAAGCATAGGCGCGGTATTCACAAAAAAGGTCGGGATCGCCTTCCAGTAACCGGCCCGACTGCATAATTTCAAAACGAAAAAGGGGATCCGCATCTTCAAGCCGCACCAGATCCAGATCGACCTCTCCGAATACTTCACAAAGCGCCCTGTAACACTCCCAGTATTGGTCCCTCGGGCAACCGTATACGGCGATATCGACATCACTTTCCGGGCCGGGTGTCAGCCGCCCTTTCGCATGAGAACCGAACAACACCACCAGACCCAACCCAAAATCATTGGTTGTAGAGGAGAGTCGCTTTTTGTCGAACGGAATCATTCAGGGCATTTGGGAATATGACGTGCGGTCTTCACAAACAGTACGGGGCCCGCTCGGGCCCCGTTTTTTCCGTGGCGACAATCGCCGCAATCCCCTCGTAGGGTGGACAAGGGCAACGCAGTCCACCGTTGACGGCTGCTGCAGGTGGACTGCGCTGCGCTTGTCCACCCTACCCGTCTACTTGCCCTGCAAGCCGGAACGGGTTACTCGCCCAGCAGGGCATCTCCGGAGTAGCCGCGGCTTTCGAGGATCTTGCGCAGGCGTCTAAGGGCGTCCATCTGGATCTGGCGGACGCGCTCGCGGGTGACACCCAGTTCGCTGCCGACCTCTTCCAGCGTGGAGCGCTCGTAGCCGTGCAGCCCGAAACGGCGGATAACGACTTCCCGCTGCTTCTCCTCCAGTTCGTTCAGCCACGAGTAGATGCGCTCGTTGACGTTTTCGTCCTGCAGGATCGCGGAGGGCTCCTGACTGACGTCGTCGGGGATGAGATCGAGCAGCGGCCGGTCGCTTTCCTTGCCGATCGGCAGGTCGATCGAGGTCACGCGTTCGCTCAGATTGAGCAGTTTCTTGATGTCGTTGGCCGGCTTGTCGAGGGCGGCGGCGACCTCTTCGGTCGTCGGCTCGTGTTCCAGTTCCTGGGCGAGCCGGCGCGAGGCGCGAAGGTAGGAGTTGAGTTCCTTGATGACGTGGATCGGTAGCCGGATCGTGCGCGTCTGGTTCATCAGGGCGCGCTCGATGGTCTGGCGGATCCACCAGGTGGCGTAGGTGGAGAAGCGGAACCCCTTTTCGGGATCGAACTTCTCGACCGCGCGAATGAGCCCGAGATTGCCTTCCTCGATCAGGTCGAGCAGGGCGAGTCCGCGGTTCATGTAGCGACGCGCGATCTTGACGACAAGGCGCAGATTGCACTCGATCATCTTCTTGCGCCCGGCTTCCACACCGCTGCGCGCGAGACGCGAGTAATGTTTTTCTTCCTGTGGGGTCAGCAGCGGCGAGAACTCGATTTCGCTGAGATACAGACGCGTGGCGTCGAGGTCGGTCTGCACCGGCTCCTCGCCATCCCCCTTGCTGCTTCTTTTCTTTACGGTCCCGGCCTTTTTTACGGCTCCGTCCTTTTTGACGGCCCCGGCCTTTTTTGGCAACTTCCTGGGCGGGTCGGCTTCTACGTCGGTGATGGTGGCAATATCAGATTCGTCAGCCTCGTCATCTGGTACGGGAACGACCGCAACCGCTGTCGCTTTTCGGCTGATGGAACCTGGCTCGGTGGTATGACTGCTCATACTCCTGTTCATACACCCCCCCGGGTCGGGTCTCTCTTGGCGTATTCCCCGTTCCCTCATGCGGGATCCGGAGACGGACTCTGGCGGCTGGTCTTGTGGTTATCCCGCCTTCGTCCTCTCACCTCCCCGCCCCGGCGATGTCGCGGAACCCGTCTGCCTCGCGGCAGGGACCAGACCCGTGGGCTTGTCGACCCCTCGTCCTGATCCTCTCCCCCATGGGAGAAGGGACTGCTTTCGCAACACCCTCCTTGGTGGGAAGGCATTTGTGCCGGCGAGTTCCACGCTCCCGTAACGGGAAACACCGGCTTTTGTTTTCCCTGTTTTTATTTTCTCCCTGAAATTCTTGCCACTGCCGATTCGATTATGCCATAACACTTCGGCAATGATGTCAATATGACGTTACCTGCCGCGTCGGGGCAGATACTGGAGCGGGTCAACCGGCTTTCCGTATCGCCGGATCTCGAAGTGCAGTTTGGGGCTGTTTGTCCCCGTAGAACCCATCTCCGCGATCTTCTGCCCACCTGTCACTTGCGTGCCATCTCTCACTAGCAGCTTGCGGTTATGGGCGTAAGCGCTCAAATATATTTCATTATGTTTGATGATGATAAGCTTACCGTAGCCCAGAAGTCCACTCCCGGAATAGACCACCTTGCCGCTGGACGCAGCGCTCACCGGTCGGCCCTGTGCGCCGGCGATGTCGATCCCCTTCTTGTTCGTCCCCGTCGCGGAGTATCGCGACACCACCTGCCCGCTCGCCGGCCAGTGCCAGTTGATGGGAGGCTCACGCGACGTATCGGGCTTCCTGCTCGCGGTACGGGTGCCGGTGGTGGAGGACTTCCTCGACGCGGATTTCGAGGATTTGCCAGACTTCGACGGGGACAGCCGAAGCTTCTGCCCCCTGTAGATGGTGTAGGGCGGGCGAATGCCGTTCCAGCCGGCCAGGTGCTTGTAGTTGACCTGGTAGCGCCGCGCGATCGCGTACAGCGTATCGCCCTTGCGCACGGTATAGGTGCCGGAGGTCGCGCCTTTTGGCGGGTTGCCGGAACACGCGGCGATGAACAGGACCAGGATCACCGGTCCCGCGATCAGACAGATGCCGCGAGCTATCCGCCCAGCCGCAGCCAGGCGATCAGCGCGACCAGCAGCGCGACCGTCACCCATCCTAACCATTCGATGTACTTGCGCACCACCGGTTCCATCTTCGGGCCGGCCCAGGCCAGCAGCACCGCGACGAGAAAGAACCGTGCCCCACGCCCGATGAAGGACGCGACGAGGAACGGGACCAGCGCAAGCGACAGGGCCCCGGCGGAAATCGTGAACAGCTTGTAGGGGATCGGCGAGAAGCCGGCGACGAAGACCACCCAGACCCCCCATCGGTCGAACCAGTCCTGGGCCTGCAGATAGCTCGACCAGTATCTGGACTGCTCTAGCCAGGGCTCGATGGCGTCGAAGGCGAAGGCGCCGATGAGGTAACCGAACAGCCCCCCGATCACCGAGGCCACCGTTGTGATGGTCGCCAGCCGCAGGCTCTTCTCCGGTGTCCGGGTCACCATCGGCGCAAGCATGACGTCGGGGGGGATCGGGAAAAACGAGGACTCGGCGAAGCTCAGCGCCGCAAGATAACGCGGCGCGGCGGGCGCCGCGGCCCAGGTCATGACCCGGTCGTAGAGGGGACCGAAAAGTTTCATGGGGTTTTCTTGTTCCGCCGTGCGGCAGCCTGTTGGCACGGAGCGAGAGAGTTTTTGTGGACTGATTTGATTATGCGTGATTTTTGCCGGCGGCGCAGCGAACCCGTATCAGTGGAAAATTTCCATTGATCACGGGAATAATAGGCCTGCCGGACCGAAGCTTGGGGGCGATCGCTTGCCCGCCCCCTGTCCACGGGCCTGGAAAACCACGAAATTCCGTCCATTGGGAGCACACGAATGCCAGACACCCCGACGCGGCAACAGCAGATCGCCCAGGCGCACGCTCACCTGATCATCGGCGTGGTCAAGGCGACGCAGAACCCGGAACTGCTCCCGGAGATCGAGCAGGCGCTCAAGGTCACCGAACAGAACGGCTGGACCGATCTCGTCGCCGCGATCCGCAGGATTCTCGCCGGACAGCGCGATGTTTCCGTCCTGAACACGCTGGACGAGGAGGACGCCGCCATCGTCGAGGCGATCCTCAGGGGACTGCAGGACCCTTCCACCCTCCCCGACCCCGATCAACAGGCCGACCCGACCATGGCCGCGCCCGGTCTGGCCGGCATGATTCACCAGGCGGGACGGGGCAACGCACAGGCACTGCAGGTTCTGGCCGGCATGGCGGATCAGATGACCACCGTCGGAGGCGACATGGCCATGGTCGGCGGCATCATGAAACGCCTGATCGACGGCGAGCGCGACGCCGACAAGCTCAGCAAGGGAATGAGCGCCAGCGGCAGGACACTTGTGTTCTCGATCCTGGAGGAGTTGGGAAAGCTGGAAGCGCACTGATCGCCAACCCGGATTCCGCTGGCGCGACATCCAGGCTACCGTGGCTGTTCTTCCTCCCCCCTGGCAGGGGGGAGGTCAGGAGGGGGGTCGAGACCATCTGCCGCCACCCTGCCCTTCCCAGGTTCCCACCCCCATCCCGGCCTCCCCCCTCGCAGGGGGAAGGAGTAAGGTATTGTTCGTCCGCCCTGCGCAGAGGGTACGTCAGTCGGCGAATTCGAGCCGCTCTTCGACGGCCTCGATGCCGGCTTTTGCGCACTCCGCATCGATCTCGCCACCGGGTGCACCACTGACGCCGACTGCGCCGATCAGTGAGCCTGATGCCTGGATGGGCAGTGCGCCGTCGAGTACGAGGATGCCGCTTACCTCGTTCATCTCTCGGAGGATGTCGGCCCGGTTCCTGGCAAATTCCTTCGTTGATGTTCCCGAGAGGATCACGGCGTTGGCCTTGCGTTCCGAGATCTCGGTCGTAAACCTGCTGGCGAAAACATCACGCATCACCACCATCGGTGTCGCGCCGCGGTCAACGACAACGACAGAGATCTGGTAGCCCTTCTTTCTGCATGCCTCGACGGAGGCTTTGGCAACATCGCTGGCGAGATCGAGTGTCATGCGTTTCACCGAGATGAGGTCCCCAGCTGCCACCGGGCCGCCGGCAAGACCGAGTATTGCAGCGACAGCCAGGCATCGTCCGGATTCGCTGATAGAGGTTCGTGTCTTTGTCATTTTGTTTCCTCGATTTGCTTTCCAGGGTAGGTCGGGTTAGCGGTAGCGTAACCCGACTTGAAAGCCAGAATATCGGGTCAGAGGGGGCCGCAGCCCCCGTCTGCCCACAGAACCGTGCGTACGGGTCCGTACACGGCTCCTCACGTAAGGCGTATCCACT
>JAYENI010000148.1:0-9657 GCA_034722015.1 Pseudomonadota bacterium | reverse complement strand
TGCATGTTCTATCCTTTATCACGGGAACCCCGCTCCAAGCCCGTCGTGCGCGCGGGCAACGCTGTGTGA
Organism: Pseudomonadota bacterium; assembly: GCA_034722015.1. Taxonomy (GTDB): domain Bacteria; phylum Pseudomonadota; class Gammaproteobacteria; order JAJDOJ01; family JAJDOJ01; genus JAJDOJ01. The sequence goes on along the minus strand of JAYENI010000148.1, from coordinate 9,588 downwards.
CCGATGGTCGCCTGATCTCGACCGTCCGCCCTGACGGGTAGACCTCGCCGCGCATCACAGGCCGCGGCGCAAGGCATGATGTAACGGCCGGTGAAGGTCCAGCGGTATGACCGCCGATCGCGACACCCGTAAGCCCCCGATACCCGATGCCAGGTGATCGTGACCTGAACCGGGACAGTTCAATGCAAAACCCAGGCACCGTGAATCCGGAATCCTTTCGACTACCGCTGGTGTACTACCGTTCGCACACGCGCTACCCGCAACTGTCCGACGTGAACTGGCCCCTGCCCGAGCAACTCGACGAGATTATCGAGGCCTTGGGTGGCGGGCATCATCAGGGAAACCGCTTCGATGAGGTTGCGCGATCCCTGAACGTCACGCCGGACGAACTCCGCGAGGCGTCCCGGTTCTTCGTTCGGCAGGTCCTGTTCGCGCCGAACGGGGACTTTTACCGCGTGCTCGGCGTGGAGCCTGGCGCCGCGACGGAGGAAATCAAGCAGCGGCATCGACTGCTGATCCGTATTTTCCATCCGGACCGCCCGGACGCGCACGATTGGGAAAAACACTTCGCCAACCGCATCAACGAAGCCTGGTCGACGCTGCGAGACCGCAGAAAGAGAAGGGGCTACGACCGCAAGCTTGGTTCCCGACGAATTCACCATCACGCAGCCCCTTCCCGGGACGGAGGCAGTGACCCACGCGCAAGGGGTTTCAGCCAACCCCCTGCATCCGGGAAATTTTCTCCGAAGGCCGGAGAGATTCTGTACCGGAGCCGGCTGTGGAATAGCAAACCGTCCGTGGTCATCTGGGGCGCCATCATCCTGATCGCCGCGACCGCTGCCCTGCTGGCGGTACTCTCGTCACGGCATGTCGTCCCCCCGTGGAACGCGGCCGGTACACGACCTCCTCCCGATACCCGTACCGAACACGGAGCACCTGTAGCCGGCGCCAGCGCCAGCGCAAACAATATCGTGGAAGAGGGGCCGTCGAAAGACAGGGTTGCTGACGCCGGTCATCTTTCGGCGAGTCCCGACAGCACGGCGGAGCCGGGCGCTGAGGGGTTGATATCCCGTACATCATCCGCCTCGGGGCAAATCGGGGCCGAACCGACGCCAAAACACGCGCGGGCCGCCCCTCTCCCCGTCATCAATCTCGACAAAGAACCTGAGGCGGTGGTTCCCACCCCTCCAGCCCGACAGACGGAGGACGAATCAGTGGTTGGTCAGACGGTCGCCAACGCAGATGCAACCCTGGCGCCGACGGAATCCCGACCATCCGAAAAGGCGCCGGACACCTCCGTCCAGGAGGTGTCACCCACTGTGCCCCCGCCACCAGCGCCGTCACCGGAATCAACAGACACCACGGATACCAAGGCAGCAGTGGCTGCTGCGGTCGCGGCGATACCCAGGGCCGCCGAATCTGTCGCCACCCGGAAGCCGACAAAGCCCGAGCCTCCAGCCATCACGAAAAAAAGCCCCGTCACCACGCAGACACCGTCCCTGCCCCCTGCCGAAGCGGACAACAAGCGCATCAAATCGATATCCCCTTCGGCGGCGCCGGTACCGGATGAGAAATCAGCACAGACGGCCAGTGCTGTGGCCGCCTCCCCGTCCCCGCCCGCAGTCAACGCACCCGTCACCGGTTACGGCGACATCTCCAAGCTGGAACTCAACATGCTGCTCGCCCGATTTATCGCGGCCTACGAGAACGGAGACCTGAAACGGTTCACTCGTGTTTTCTCCCGCAACGTGAGCCTGAACGACGGAGAGGGCTACCGCGCACTGCGCCGCTCGTACGGGTCATTGTTCGAGAACACGAACGCGCGCCGGATGGCGCTCAACGACATCAACTGGATCGTGCTCGACGACACCCACCTGAAGGGCTGGGCACGTACCAATATCGAACTCTGGCCCACCAGTAAGGAAGGGGCGGAACGATTCACCGGCAAGATCATTCTGGTGGTGGAGAAAAAAGGCGACAAGCTGCAAATCACGCGATTCAATCACCACATGACGTCGCAGTAAGACGGCTTTCCTCCTGTCCCCTCCAGGACCGCGACGATCGGCTAGCCGAGCAGACGACGCAACCAGCCCCTTCCGCGAGACTGTTCCACGGCTTCGTTATCCATCAATCCCTCGGGCAACGGCAACCCGTCGGGTGGCTCGTTGTCGAGCACGGCCCGGGGGCGGCCCTCCACCATCCTGAGCGCCTCCTCCTCCCCGACCCGCTCCGCAGCAGCATCCCGGCCCTCGGCGAGTAACGGCGCCCGGTTATTCAGATTGTGCGCATCGGTGGCAAGAATATGTACAACACCCTCATCCAGCATGCGCTCGGACCAGCGCCGCACACGCCGACCGAAGCGGCCCGTCAGACTACCCGCGGTGAGTTGCAACCAGGCACCGGCCCCGGCAGCGCGGATGAAGAGCTCGTAGTGGTCCTCGATCCAGCGCAGCCGTTCCGGATGGGTGATCAGGGGGACATAACCGGCGGCGAGAACATTGAATACGGATTCCGAGAAACGTGGCGGGGCGACGTGGTGAGGCGGTTCGAAAAGAAAGTATCGGGTGCCGTTGAGCGTCGGAATCCGACCGCTATCCAGTCCCTCAACCAGATCCGGCACAAGATGCGTGTCGGCGCCAAAGGTCAGGCGTAGTGGAATACCCGCCTCGGCGAGCCGCTCCCTGAATCGGGAGACGGCCTTACGTATCCCCTGGGCATCATTTTCGTAGACACCGGGGTAGATATGCGGCGTGCAGGCGACCTGGGTAATGCCGTCCCCTACCGCGACCCGCGCCATCTCGAGTGCCGTATCGAGGTCCGGTGCGCCGTCGTCGATTCCCGGCAGCATATGGCAGTGAAGGTCTATCACTGTACGGGTTCCCCCTGGATCCGCTCCGCGGCAACCGGGCCTGACCGGCGGGTTGCGGTCGTCAGGCTGTTGGCGACAGTGGATGCGCGGCTTTTCGGGCAACCCGGGTACTACCGGCATACCGCACCGCGAACAGCCGGACGCCAGTATAGCCGAATCAGGACCAGGAAACCCGGACGTTGCGGTTCGCGTCGGCTCAACCTATATTGCCGCGCGGGTCCGCGGACGTTGACAAGCCAACACCAAGTTCGTCCCTGTGGTGTTTCCCACCTGCCGGCTGTGTTGATCGTATTCCTGCTGCTGGTCAGCATTCAACCGGTGGCGAACCGCTACACGGACCTGCTGACGACTCGCATTCAGCTGAAGCGCTTTCCGGCGATGCCGGTGGTCACCTGTCCGTACTGCTGCTGGCAGGTGGGACCGACTGACCGCGACTAGCGCCCTTCGTACATCGGTTCCGAGTTCGCCAGCTTGATCCACCCCAGAATGATCCGGTAGACCAGCCACAGATATGCGAGCGTCAGGACCAGGTAGCCCACCAGAATGACGATGGTGAGCGTCCCCAGTACGGTCCACAGCAGGCTGTACCAGAAGGTGCGGATCTGCCAGCTGTAGTGGGAATCGATCCAGCTCCCCCTGACCTCGCCGCGCGTCACGTAGTTGACGATGACACCGATCAACATCGGGATCCCCGTGACCAGTGCCACGGCCTGCAGGGCATAAACCACGTGTGCCAGCGTCCTCCCCGTCGCGCGGGTCGCCTGGTCCTCGTCGATGACCTCAACCGGTTCCGCTACATTTTTGCTCATCAGGCTCCCATTCGCCGCATCGGCAATTCAAAAGAAAACCCGCCGTCAGGCAGACCGGTCAAAGCGGCGCAACACGTCTCACCACGGCCTCACCCGACATTCGTGGAACGATCCAGTATCACACCACAACCCGGCGTCTGGTACAGGTCGATTCGATCGAGATGGGGGATCACCGTACCCAGCCGGTCGAAGAGCCAAATTGCGATCGCGGCCGGGTCCGGCGAATCGATGTGATCGATCTCATCCAGCCGCCGGTGATCGAGAAGATGATACACGGGCCGGAACAACACCTTGACGTCACCGTAGTCGACGGTCCAGCCCAGAACCGGATCCAGTCCGGCGGTCAGATACAGGCGCACCCGGTAACTGTGCCCGTGCAGCCGTCGACGGTGATCTCCCGGGGGCGCAGCGGACAGACGCAGGGCGCTTTCAAATCGCCTTTCCTTCCAGATGCGATAGTGCGTCCCGTCGAAATGGCAACCCGCGGTAACGGTCTCGTATACCGTAACGCGGGAAAGCGACGGTACCTGCGGTTTCAGCCGTCCCCAGATCCAGGTTGCGATCATCTCGCTGGTTGGGTTCTCGAGACCGGGAATATCGTTGAGGCAATTGTGGTCCAGTTCCCCGAACAGCGCGGCCCAGCCCCGGTCCAGCGCGGCTTCCCCGGCCATGCTGTCGTGCTCACCCGGCAACCGGCGTGTTCGCAGGACGACATCGAATCCGTGTCCGTGCATCCGCCCGCATTGATGTCCCGGCGGCACTTTCGGCAGGCGGTGTGCCGCCTCGAAACGGACGCGACGCCACGCGTGGGTGGATCCGTCCCGATCATAGTCAGCACCACCGTGGCGGGCGCCGCGCACCCCGACCCGAACGACCCCGGGGACATCGAGGCGACCATCGATCCAACGTGCCAGATTCGCGTTGGTGGGTATCTCGAGGTGATCGTTCAGCAGAGAATAGTCGAGCGGGGCCACGGTATGCGCCAGACTCTTCTCGAGCGCCCCGCATTCGTCGCCCGGGAACCCGGACCAACCTGATGGCAGGCGCGCCCGGACCCTTGCCAGAAAACTGTGGCCATGCAGTCCCGGCGCGACGCAACCGGGAAGCGGCGCGTCCAGACGCCGTGCGGACTCGAACGGAGCTTGTGCGGTGTACAGCAGGATTTCTTCCACGGATCGATAGCCTACATCAGATCGGAGGACATCAAGTACCCCACCGGTATGGCAAATTGACAGCCCGCACCACCGCACCGGAAAATGCGCCGCCAGGGACGGTCGACTGACGCCGTCGTGAATGGGGCGGAACCTGCCCGTCAACTGGTACCGGAGTCGCTATGCCGAAACGCATGACCCGCCCTCTGGCCATGCCGGTCACGATCGCGATCGTCGCATCGACCGGTTGCGCCAGTCAGGCCGTTTTCGAGCCGGACGCGCCCGGGGATCCCGTCACCTACAATTGCAGTCAGGGAACGTTTGCCGTCACCTACGGGAAGGATCGGGAAACCGCAACCCTGCGGATCGGGGTCCAGACCATCGTACTGGACAGGACATCCTCCGAAGCGCCCGCCGCTTATACCGCTCACGGCCTGAGTTTCTGGCCAGAGGGGAAAAACAACATCTTCGTCAAGCGTAACATGTCAGCGCTCTACCACAACTGCTCTACCCCGCAGTGAGACAGACCGCCCCCTCCGCGCCGGCCATGGAACCCCGATCGGACAACACCAGGGTCCGTTTCCACAACAGCCTGCGTGGCAGGTTGCTGCTGTTCGGCGTGCTGCCGGCCATCGCGGTGGTGGCCGGAGTCATCGTCCTCAATACCGCGGGGATGTACTCACTGCTGCGAACGGAGAACGAGCGTCTGCAGCGGAGCCTGGCCACCCAGATCGCCCAGGAGATCGAGCAGGACAACATACGCGCGGTCACGGCAGCGCGCGTCATGGCAATTGCCCAGATCGATGGTCTGTTCGGCGACCGGGCCGCGTCCAGCGACGTCGCGCGTGGTGTGCTGCAGGCATTTCCGGCATTCACCGGGGCCTATTTCGCGTACGAACCGAACGCCGACGGAGACGACCGCAGCTTTCGCGACTCGGCGCAGGGGCAGGCGCTTCGCAACGCCACCGACGACAGTGGACGCTTCATCCCCTACTGGTTCCGCGACCGGAAAGACAACCGGAAGATCCTGCTCGAGCCGTTGATCGATATGGAAACCAGTCTCTACTACGGTGGGATGAAGGAACGCTGGGAGAAGAACGGCGAGGACCATATCGTCACCGAGCCCTATGTCTACGAGGGAAAAATGATCGTCGAGCAGACCGCGCCCATTGTCATCGACGGCGGATTCGCGGGAATCGCCGGCGTCGATCGCGCGCTCACCGACATCGTGAAGTTCCTCGACGGGATCAAGGAGAAAGACGGCGTCGACATCTTCCTCGTCAGCCGGGCCGGGAGATTCATCGCCGCTACCACGGACAGGGTCCACGATCTGAAGACCCGGGCCATCCGGGAAACCCCCTATCGGGACATTTTTTCCGGACTCAATGCCGACCGGGACTTGCAGCAGATGATTCTCGGCCCCGACCCGTTCGACGCCGAGACAGACTACTACTTCGTTTCCGCGCCCGTGGATACCGGCGACTGGCTGGTCGTCATCCGACAGTCCGAAGACGTGATCGCCGCTCCGATCAGGGCCGCCGTCATGCGCTCCGCAGGTGTGGCGGTCCTGGGTCTGCTCAGTGTACTGTCCCTGCTTCTCTGGGCCACAACCTCGACCACGCGCCGGCTGCGGGGTGCGGTACAGGCCGCCGACCTGCTGGCCTCCGGCGACATCCCCGGGCACATGGTGCTGGAGACCGGCGCCGAGGACGAGATCGGCCGGATGAACCGCAGCTTCAACCGCGTCATCGAGGCCTTTCGCGACATCACGCGAGTCAGCATTGCCGTCGCCGACGGCGATTTCTCCAAGCGGGTCGAACCGCGCGGGACGCGCGATGCGCTCGCCGAGGCCATCAACCGGATGACCGGCAAGCGACGCGAGGCCGAGAACGGGTTACGGGCGATCACGGAAGAGACCGGGCGCGAGGCGCGTTTCACCCACGCCTTGAATGAGCTGAACGACGTCATGCGCGAGGAGCGGCGTGTCGAAGCCCTGTGTGAAAAATCGGTGAACTACATCGCCCGATTTCTCTCCTCGCCGGCGGCTTCGGTCTTCGTGCGCGGTGACGACGACCGACTATGCCTGTGCGCGGGGTACGCCTGGCCGGTCCGCGAGGAGACGACACCGCTGGCCATGGGCGAGGGACTCGTCGGCCAGGTCGCGAAGGACCTTGCGCCCCTCGTACTGGACGAGCCGGCCCTGGCACGCTCCGTCGACATCGGGCTCGGTGACGCCGTCCCGGAACGGCTTCTCTTCCACCCCCTGCAGCTCAACGGCGAGTGCGTCGGTGTGATCGAACTGGCCCTCCTCGGCCCGCTTGCATCCGAACAACGAGCCTGGCTCGAGCGGGCCGCCGATTCGGTCGCGGTCTCGATCCGGCTGGCGCTCGACATCGAGAATCGGCGCAAGATCGAGAGAGAATTGCTGGTGGCGAAGGAGAAGGCCGATTCGGCGAACGAGGCCAAGAGCGACTTCCTCGCCAACATGAGTCACGAGATCCGCACCCCGATGAATGCCATTATCGGCATGTCCAGCCTGGCGCTGAAAACCGGCCTGGACCGCAAGCAGCGCAACTACATCGAGAAGGTCCACCGTTCGGCGGACGCCCTGCTCGGGATCATCAACGACATCCTCGATTTCTCCAAGATCGAGGCCGGAAAGCTCGATATGGAAAGAATCGACTTCCGTCTCGAGGATGTGCTGGACAACCTGACGAACCTGGTCGGGCTCAAGGCCGAGGACGCCGGTCTGGAACTTCTGTTCGACACCGACCCGCAAACACCGATGGCGCTGGTCGGCGACCCGCTGCGTCTCGGACAGATCCTCGTCAACCTCGGCAACAATGCCGTCAAGTTCACGGAGGAAGGCGAAATCGTCGTCAGAACCCGGCTGGTGGAAAGGTCCGGGGACCGTGTCAAGCTGGAGTTTTCGGTCTCGGACACCGGTATCGGCCTGTCGGAGGAACAACGGTCCAGAATGTTCCAGTCGTTCAGTCAGGCCGATACCTCGACCACGCGCAGGTTCGGCGGCACGGGACTGGGACTGGCCATCTCGCGGCGCCTGACGGAGCTGATGGACGGGGAGATCCGGGTGGAAAGCGAACCGGGCAAGGGCGCTACCTTCCGCTTCACCGTCTGGCTGGGTCTGGGCGACAACAGCGCTCAACCGATGCCGGCGCCCTCGCCGGACATGTGGGGCGCGCGCGTACTCGTCGTCGACGACAACAAGACGGCGCGCGAGATTCTGGGCAACATGCTCGAGTCCTTCAATCTTCGTCCCGCCTTCGCCTCCGGCGGTCGCCAGGCGCTGCGAGAAATCACCACGGCAAGGCAGCGGGGTGAACCCTACGACCTCGTGCTGATGGATTGGAAGATGCCCGGGTTGAACGGCGTGGAAGCCGCAAGACAACTGCAGCGCGAGTCCGGCGATGACGGGTCGCCTGCGGTCGTCATGGTCACCGCCTACGGGAGGGAGGAAGTCGCCGAAGCGGCCGCCGACATCCATACCAGCGGCTATCTGAGCAAACCCGTCACGCCCTCCACCCTGCTCGACAGCATCATGCCCGCCTTCGGACACGAGGTGAAGGGCAAAGCCCGGGCGTCGCTGCGCGAGAAAGGTGAGCAGGAGGCCATGAAAGCCCTGCGGGGTGCACGAATCCTCCTCGTGGAGGACAACAAGCTCAATCAGGAGGTGGCGCTGGAGCTGCTCTCTACCGCAGGCACACGGGTCACAGTCGCGGGCAATGGCCGCGATGCCCTGGAGGCGCTCGACGGGGACACGTTCGACGGTGTCCTGATGGATGTGCAGATGCCGGTCATGGACGGATACACTGCGACGCGAAAGATTCGATCACAGGCGCGGTTCCGTGACCTGCCGGTCATCGCCATGACCGCCAATGCGATGGCGGGTGACCGCGGAAAGGCGCTGGACGTCGGCATGAACGACCACATCGCCAAGCCGGTCGATGTCGGCGAGATGCTTCGAACCATGGCGAAGTGGATCCCACCCGTCGGCGAGATCCCGGACCACGGGCCCGACCCGGGCGAAGCGGCAAAGACACCCGAGTTCCTGCAGGAGGCAGCCCCCTCGATCACCGATCCGCTCGATTCGCTGAGCGGCTTCGACACCCGGGCCGGCCTGCAACGCCTCGGCGGCAAGCGCGGGGTGTACCTTCGGCTGCTCGGGCACATCGTCGACAATCATGCCGAAGATGCCGACAAGATCCGGGCGCATGTGGTGGCTGGACGCTGGCGGGAGGCCCACGCGATGGCGCACAGCCTGAAAGGGGTTGCCGGAAACCTGGGCGCAATGCGGCTCTACGACCGCGCTGCGGACCTGGAGACGGCATTAAAGCCCCACGATCCGGATACCGCGGACGTTGAGAAATGTCACGCGGTGCTGGATCGCGCCCTGGCGGATGCGGTGAGGCAGATCCGGGGGTTAAGAGAGCCCCCCGTCAAGACGACGCCATCCGGGGCGGAGCCCGGTGTGGCTCCCGATATTGCCGGGAACGTGGCGATCCGGTTGCGCGAGGCGGTTTCGCTGGGAGATCTTCAAAAGGCCGGTACCGCACTCCAGGCATTGCCCCCGGAAAGCGCGGTCGCATCGAGAGGCGAAAAGTTGCTGGAAGCGTTCGACCTCGAAGGGCTGGCAACCCTCGCAGACGAACTGCAAACCGCAGCACTGGAGATCACCACGGGAAACGACGAGATTGATTGACCCGGTCGTCTATCATCCCTGGGTCCTTGTATGGCTTCC
>JAYENI010000147.1:0-31644 GCA_034722015.1 Pseudomonadota bacterium | reverse complement strand
GCACAGACGACGCCGACGGATCTGTTCCCCCTCCCCGGCGAGTCGCGAGTCGACCACACGCGTGTCCTGCGCGTTGCAGAAGGGACACCTCACCCCGGTCCACTTCCCGGTTGGGGCCCGGTAATCATGAAGCAATCGATGCGGCTGCGAGATACCAGGCAGGGTTCGCCCACAATGCCGGTACGGTGCTTCATCCCCCGTAAACCGGGAAGCGGGCACACAGATCGAGCACGCGCGACCTTATCGTGTCGATGGTCGTCTCCAGCGACGACTCGTTGCCGATGACATCGATCACGTCGCACATCCAGTGGGTCAACTCGCTTGCCTCGTCCTCCCGGAAACCCCGCGTGGTGATGGCCGGGGATCCGACGCGGATTCCGCTGGTCACGAACGGCGACTGCGGGTCGTTCGGCACGGCGTTCTTGTTGACGGTGATATTGGCGCTGCCCAGGGCCGCATCCACCGCCTTGCCCGTCAGTCCCTTGTCGATGAAATCGACCAGGAACAGGTGGTCGTCGGTCCCTCCGGAAACCACCTTGTACCCGCGATCGATAAATCCGGCCGCCATGACCCGGGCATTCTTCAGGACCTGCTCCTGGTAGGCGCGGAATTCCGGCTGCAGCGCCTCCTTGAAGGCCACCGCCTTGGCGGCGATGACGTGCATCAGCGGCCCGCCCTGGGTGCCGGGAAAGACCATACTGTTGAGCTTCTTCGCAAGCGCCGGGTTCTCGCCGGCAAGGATCAGCCCCCCCCGGGGACCGCGCAGGGTCTTGTGCGTCGTCGTTGTGGTGACATCGGCGATATTCACGGGGCTCGGATAGAAACCCGTAGCCACCAGGCCGGCCACGTGCGCCATGTCTGCGAACAGCAACGCGCCCACCTCGTCGGCGATCTCGCGGAAACGCCGCCAGTCGAGCACCCGGGAGTAGGCTGAGAAACCGGTTACGATCATCTTCGGCCGGTGCTCCCGTGCCAGACGCTCGACCTGTTCGTAGTCCACCTCACCGCTGTCGGGATGAATGCCGTACTGCACGGCGTTGAAAATCTTGCCGGAGAAATTCACCTTCGAGCCGTGGGTCAGGTGACCACCGTCGGCGAGACTCATGCCAAGGATCGTGTCGTGGGGTTTGAGCAACGCCAGATAGACCGCGGCATTGGCCTGCGACCCGGAATGGGGCTGTACGTTGGCATAACCGGCGCCGAAGAGCGCCTTCGCACGGTCGATCGCCAGCCGCTCGGCCACGTCGACGTTTTCACACCCGCCGTAGTAACGCTTGCCGGGATAACCTTCGGCATACTTGTTGGTCAGCACGGTCCCCTGGGCCTCGAGGACGCGGGGACTGGCGTAGTTCTCGGAGGCGATCAGCTCGATGTGCTCTTCCTGGCGTTTCTCTTCGGCCGCGATCGCCTGTGCCAGCTCGTCGTCGAAGCCGGCGATGGTCATGTCTTTGGGAAACACGGTGGTTCTGCTCCGGGGAGGATAGTGTGTGGCGGAATCGCGGCATTATACCGTATCCGCCCTACCGTTCCCCCACGTTCCGACGGCGCCCCGGGGTGCGCCGTTTCAGGCCAGCGCCGCGACCACCCCGCACCAGCCACGCGCCAGATTCGACAGGTCGTAACCGCCCCCGCCCATGGCCAGCAACCGCCCCTCGCAGTGTACATCGGCCAGCGCTCGCAGACGCGTTGCCGCGTGTGCGTGAGCCCTCGGCGAGTAGCACATCTGCGTGATCGGGTCGCCCGCGATGCTGTCGGCGCCGCACTGGAACAGGATCACCTCGGGCGGGTATTCCCCGATCAGCGCCTCCACGCGGGGCCAGGCCTGAAGAAACGCCGCGTCGTCGGCCCCCGGCGGCATCGGGATGTTGAGCTTGGTCCCCTTCGCCGCCCCGGTGCCGGTCTCGGCCGTGAAGCCCGTGCCGGGATACAGCGTGCGGCCGTCCTGGTGCAGGTCGGCAAAGACCAGTCGGGGCTCGCCCTCGAACGCGTAGTACACCCCGTCGCCGTGATGGGCGTCGATATCCACATAGGCGACCCGGCTGCAACCGTATTCGCCGAGCAGGGTCTCGATCGCGACACCGCAATCGTTGAAGACGCAGAACCCGGCGGCCGAATCGCGTCGCGCGTGGTGAAGCCCCGCGATGGGGTCGAACACCCGCCGGCAACGCCGGTCCATGAGTCGGCGCAGCCCGTCGAGCACCGTGCCGACAACCGTCGAGGCGGCCTCGTAGACACCCCGGAAGGCCGGTGTGTCGCCGTAGTCCAGAAAGCCCGCGCCGGTTGTCGATTGTGCCTTGACCCGGTCCAGATAGTCCCCGGTGTGGAAGCGCAGGATCTGATCGTCGGTGGCCCTCACCGGACCGTCGACGGCACAGCGCCGGTCGAGCCCGAGAGACTCAAAGCGCCGCCGGAAGGCGTCGTGGCGCTTCGGCCCGAAGGGATGGTCCTCCCCGAAGCTGTATCGGGCCAGCGCGTCGCCGAGATAGACCACCAGCTCCGGACGTTTTTCCATGCATTTCCCCGATGGCTTCCACGGGACCCCGCGAAAACGCGGGGGAGGTGACTATAATAGCGCCCCTTTAGGCGATTGCCGGAAAATGACATACCAGATCGCGCCGAATTTTCGTTTGTCATCAAGGCGCGACAACAGGCGCATAGTCGAACTATGCAACGGTTGTCGCAACACAGAGGACGGACGAAAAAACAAGCAGGATGGCATGTCATTTGACAGAAATCGCCTTATGTTACCGGCGCCCGAGACGCGGGCCCCATCATTCGACAGGCTCCTGGACTATGGCTGAATACATCTACACCATGAACGGTGTCGGCAAGGTGGTGCCGCCGAAGAAGGAAATCCTCCGCGATATCTCCCTGAATTTCTTCCCCGGGGCAAAGATCGGCGTCCTCGGCTACAACGGCGCCGGCAAATCCACCCTTCTGCGCATCATGGCCGGGGCCGATACCGATCACCTGGGCGAGGCACGTCCCCAGCCCGGCATCGAAATCGGCTATCTGCCCCAGGAACCCGAACTGGACCCGGAAAAGGACGTGCGCGGCAACGTCGAGGACGGCCTGCGGCACATCACCGACGCGCAGGCCCTGCTGGACCAGGTATACGCCGCCTATGCCGAGCCCGACGCCGATTTCGACAGGCTGGCGGCCGAGCAGGCGCGTCTGGAAAACATCATCCAGACCGCCGACGCGCACCAGCTCGACCGAAAACTCGAGGTCGCCGCCGACGCCCTGCGACTTCCGGACTGGAACGCCGAAGTCACCACACTATCCGGTGGCGAGCGACGCCGCGTGGCATTGTGCCGACTCCTGCTTTCGAACCCGGACATGCTGATCGTCGACGAACCGACGAATCACCTCGACGCGGAATCCGTGGCCTGGCTGGAGCGTTTCCTCCAGGAGTTCACCGGGACCGTGGTCGCGGTGACCCATGACCGCTACTTTCTGGACAACGTCGCGGGGTGGATACTCGAACTCGATCGCGGACACGGTATCCCCTGGAAAGGCAACTATTCCTCCTGGCTCGACCAGAAGGAGACCCGTCTCGAACTCGAGGAGCGCGGGGAGACCGCACGCATCAAGAGCATGAAGGCCGAGCTCGAGTGGGTCCGCAGCAATCCCAAGGGGCGACAATCCAAGAGCAAGGCGCGTCTCAAGCGATTCGAGGAACTGTCCTCGCGCGAACACCAGAAGCGCTCAGAGACCAACGAGATCTATATCCCGCCCGGTGACCGGCTCGGGGACATCGTGGTCGTGGCCGAGGGGGTCTCCAAGCGACTCGGTGGCAAGCTGCTGATGGAAGGTCTGGCGTTCAACCTGCCGCGGGGCGGCATCGTCGGTGTCATCGGTCCCAACGGCGCGGGCAAGACCACGCTGTTCCGCATGATCACCGGTACGGAGTCGCCGGACAGCGGGGAGATCACCGTCGGTGAGACCGTCGAGGTCGCCCACATCGATCAGTTCCGCGACGATCTTGATGGCGCCAGGACCGTCTGGGAGGAGATCTCCGACGGTCAGGACATGATTACCGTCGGCAATTACGAGGTGCCTTCACGGGCCTACATCGGACGCTTCAACTTTCGCGGCAGTGACCAGCAGAAACGCGTCGCCGACCTGTCCGGCGGTGAGCGCAACCGGCTGCACCTGGCCAAGTTGCTGAAGACCGGCGGCAACCTGCTGTTGCTCGACGAACCCACCAACGACCTGGATGTGGAGACCCTGCGCGCACTGGAAGAGGCCCTGCTGGAGTTTCCGGGCAGTGCCGTGGTGATCTCGCACGACCGCTGGTTCCTGGACCGGATCGCCACTCATATACTGGCCTTCGAGGGAGGTAGCGAGGTCGTCTGGTTCGAAGGCAATTTCAGTGAGTATCAGGAGGATTACCGAAAACGGGCGGGGGCCGAGGCCGACCAGCCACACCGTATCCGTTACAAGCGCCTGGCGTGAGGCCGTCCGGCAGTTCGAATCAGGATGGACTTGCCCGGTAATGCGTTTTCTGTCAGATCAGGAGGCAACCGGGAACAGTACGATCCGATAGAGGGGCGTTTCCCGGCCTCCGGGTATCCGTTAGGGCCGGCGTCCCCACTTTTTCGATTGACGACTCCGCCTGCATGACCACTGATGAATCACTCACAGAAAATCCGGTTCGGCGTCAAGTGGACGGCGATTGCCATGGTCACGACGCAGATCCTGCGCTTCCTCACAACCATCGTGCTCGCCAGGCTGCTGGTACCGGAACTGTTCGGCCTGGTCGCGATGGCCAACACGGTGATCCATATCATCTCCGTGATTCGCGAATTCGGGCTCGGATCGGCCTACATTCAAAGGAGAATCCGCGGCGCCGAAGACGCGCGTCTCGCCGCAAGTACGACGTTTTACGTGCTGTGCATGATCAATGCCGTCATGTTTGTCGCCGCCTGGTTTCTCGCACCCCTCGCGGCCTCGTTTTTCAGGGAGGCGGTGCTCGTCGATGTCTTTCGCGTCCTGATTCTCTCCCTGGTGCTGGACGCGGCCATCACGACGAGCGGCGTCGTCCTGCAGAAGGACATGGAGTTCGGCAAGTACGCGGTAACGGAGATCATCGGCAGGCTTTCCTACTCGCTGATTTCCATCTCCCTCGCGTTGCTCGGTTTCGGGGTCTGGAGCCTCGTCTTCGGACAACTGGGTGCCCAGATCGTTCGCACCGGAATCTCCATCAAGCTCTCCGGCTGGCGCCCCGCGCCCGTGTTCTCCACGGAAATCGCGCGCGAGCTATTCTCGTTCGGCAAGTACCTGTGGGGGTTCAGCATCCTGTCGGCGCTGGGGGACTCGCTGGACCGGATCATCATCGGCCGCTGGCTCGGCGCAGGCACACTCGGCGTCTACGGGCTGGCGCTCAACCTCTCAAAACTACCCGCGACCCAGATCAGCCGGATGATCAACCGTATCGCCTTCCCCGCGCTGTCACGGATCCAGGACGACAAGGCGGCGTTACGCCGGGTCTTTCGAAAGACACTCAATCACGTCGCACCGATTTCGCTCCCCGTCGGACTGGCACTTTCGGCAACTGCCGATGGTCTGGTCGCGACACTCTACGGGGAAAACTGGGCAGGCGCCGCACCGGTACTCGAGGTCCTGGCCATCTACGGTACCGCGCTATCCCTGTCCGGTCTTACCGGACCCGTCTTCAAGGCCATCGGCAAACCCAATGTACTCTTGTATACCAGCGTCCTGCATCATACCCTGATGGCTGTGCTACTGATCATTCTGGCCCGCTACGGTATTGTCGCCATCGCCTGGGCCGTATTGATACCGCTACTCGTGTCCTCAGCGATCGCATTTGTGCTTGTCGCCCGATATCTGGATCTGCAAGCCCGGGATTTACTGGAACCGCTTCTTCGTTCCGGCAGCGCCGCACTGATCATGTATCTCACCATTCAGGCGCTTGAGTGGTTCGTCGGCCCCGCGAAGCTTTCTTCTCCGTTACTTTTCCTGGCGTGCATCGGTGTTGGCATGCTGTCCTACCTGTTGGCCTCGTTGATTACCAATCGCGCGGTCATGCACGAGGTCACCGTATCGTTCAGGGAAGTGATGCTGGCGCGGGGCAAACTACTTTGAAGTTCCGGTGCAAAGAATAATTTCAGGATGAGAGTCGCCTTCGTCAGCCAACCGATGGACTCCGTCGTGTTCAACCAGAATTCCATCGGCATCTGGACGCTCGAGGCATCCACGCGACTCGGTTGCACCCATGACGTGCGAGTTTATTGCAGGGCGGACACGACCAACCGACGTGTAGAAGGGGTCGAACTTTGCAGGATATCTCTCAAGCCCGACACATGGCTGAACCGAATTGCCAGAAAACTGCTGTCGGGAAATGCCCCTGATCGCCCATACTTCAGTTCCTGGACGTTCTTCTTCCTGTACGCGGTTCGGGTTGCTATCGATTTGAGGTCATTTCGCCCCGACATCATCCACCTGCACAACTTTTCCCAGTTCGCCCCGCTGATCAAGACACTCAACCCACATTCCAGACTCGTCCTCCACATGCATTGCGAGTGGCTGACACAGCTTGACGAAACGATAGTCAGGTCGCGTCTCGGGTACGTCGACACGATCGCAGGTTGCAGCACCTACATCACCGATGCCATCGCGAAACGCTTTCCCGGACACGCCCGAAAATGTGCGACCATCTATAACGGTGTCGATTCCAGCCGGTTCAGTCCTGCCGAGTCGCCCGACTCGCTGAGTGCGGAATCCCGGACCAGGCTCCTGTTTGTGGGTCGCGTTTCTCCGGAAAAGGGCCTGCACTACCTCGTGGATGCGCTCCCTGCCCTGTCTGACAGGATTGAAAATTTTACGCTGGACATCATAGGAAGCAAGAGGCAGCTCCCTTATGAATACCTGGGGGCCCTGAGCGAAGAGGCGCTTGCCCGTCATCTCTCGAACTTTTATGGCAACGACGATCGATCGTACTACTATGAGTTCCTTACAGAGAAAATCCGCTCCCTTGGTCTGGAGCAAAGCGTCAACTTCCACGGACAGCTGCCTCAATCAGACCTGCCGGATTTTTACCGCAAGGCAGACGTCCTGATCAATCCGTCTCTCAGCGAGTCCTTTGGCATGAGCCTGATCGAGGCGATGGCGTGCGGGGTGCCTGTCATCGCAACTGACGTGGGCGGAATGGCGGAGATCGTTCAGAACAGGATAACGGGGCTAATCGTCCCTCACTCCGATCCAGACGCGCTATCTGATGGAATCGGTCATCTTGTCTCTGATCCAGACTCCGCCGGCGCAATGGGAAAGGCCGGGCGCAGACGGGCCAAAGAGCACTATTCATGGGATAAAATCGTGGCGGACCTGGAATCGTCATATCGGTCCGCTTGCGCTTGAGTCCAGTTGACCTGCACCGTCTCACTGCAAGCAAGTAACGTTTAGTGCCAAGTACAGCCGTGAATAAACAACATCGAAAGATTCACATTCCCGCTTCCTTTTTTCTGAGTTCAAGGTAATTGCCAAGTGAAAAATCGCACTATCCATCCCGGTCTGCTCGTCATTCTGACCCTCGTAACGCTTGCCGGTGGTTGCGGGTACTTCGATGATGAACCTTTGGTAACACCCCATCATTTTCCTGGTGAGTTTGCTCGCCGCTATGGTCACTTTACCGCGAACCTAACCGGGGCTGTTCGCGAAGACGTGTCCGATGCCCGCTATCGACTGAACAACGGCGATTGGCAGCCGCTACCGGAGGGAGGAAAGCGGATTTCCGAGAATCAATTCACGCTGGAATTTCCGGTCGAAGTCCTGCGACCCAGGCCCGAGGTCAACAGGCTCGAGATTCAAGCCGGGACATTCTGGAAAAACGAGGTCAGCCATCATGACTTCTTTTACAACCCTGATCCTGTCGATCTGTCGCGTCGAGTTAATTGGGAGAGCGCCGACCTGGTGGTTGAGGATGGCTATTGGGAGGTGGTATCGGAAGACCCTGCGGAACCGCGTGTCCGGCCGAAGTCCGGATTCGAGGGTTACGACAGGATTCTCATCGTCACCGGGGCATCCGCCTCGGGACGACGCATTGAGACGGACCTCATTTATCGCGGCACCTCTGCCAAAGGGGGCCATGAGTACGGGTTCGGGATCCTGCCGCTTTGGGGTGGCCGTCCCGATGATCCCGACATCACACCGAAACGGGGATGGAACTTCAGTCTGGCTTGGTACTGGATTCGTTACAAGGGGGCTGGAAACGAGTTCTCATTCAAATATGGCTCGGAGAAGCCGGCGTGGGTAAATGGATACCGCAATATTCCACTGGTAGAGGACGGGAAATATCGGCTTATAGTGGAAGTGTGGCCGATTCTGGACGCTGCCGGCAATCATCTTCGATACACGCAACGCATGAAGTGGTGGCCGGATGGCGACAAAGAGCCAGAACACTGGCAACAGCTGTCGGATGTCGAGGGCGCGCCTCTTCCCCCTGGCGAATACGGCATTGCATTGATTTGCTACCGCACACAGGTGGAATACGGACCGGTACTGATCGAACCCCTGCCGGCCAGGGTCGCAGATCGTCAAGAAACCGGTGATGCGGGACCACAGGCGCGGCAGCCGACCGTACAAGACAAGGCAGCGAACGAGCTATGAGACACTTTTCTGACGGAACATCGACCGGTTCACCGCCCAGGCCAGATCCTGTGCAAGCAATTTGAAATTTCTCGGTCCTTCCGAGCTTCTCGACAGAAACCACCGAATCAGGGTCATGTGGCACAAGGCGCGGTCCCTGACGGACAAAGATGACCGGTTTATCGACTTGAAGTACTCAGTCCCTCGCCGCCAGGCGGGGAAACTTACGGTGCCTTTCAGTTTGGGATCGAACCAGGCGTTGCGTTCGTGCCGGTCCGGGTACTGGCTCATCGACCTGCCAGGATGTTGCCGGTAGTAAACAAGCACTCCCGGGACCTCGATAAACCTTCCCATCAAGCTCAATTCGGCAAGCAGATTCCGGTCCGAACCCGTGTAATTCGCGATCAGTCGAGTCTGCCTCAGTGCGTCGGACCTGATCAGCCCGAATATCTGATAACAATTGTGTCGCGAGAGGACTAACTCGGCAAACCGCTTGTGCGCCGCTACGGCATCGGTCTTCAGGCTTACGTTGTAGTCCTTCTGTTTCTCGCCGTCTTCCCCTATGATTTCCGCCCCCGGATGCGACAGGACTGCGGAATCATCTTCATCCAGTGCCGAGACACAATCCCGAATAAACCCCGGAGCCAGAACATCGTCGTGGGCCATCCACTTGAAATGCTTCCCTTTCGATAACTCGTATGCCCTGTTGAAATTATTCCCTGCCCCAATATTGATTTCATTCCGTAGATACCGTATCCGACCGTCTTTCCCGGCGTAACGCTCACAAATTTCCTGCGTTCCGTCGGTTGAGGCGTTGTCGGAGATGACCAGTTCGAAGTCTTCGAATGTCTGGCTGCCAATCGAATCCAGCGCGGCCCCGATAAACCGCTCCCCGTTATATACAGGCAAACCGATACTGACGAGTGGGGAGTAGCGGCTCATGAGTGATTCTCGGGAATGAGGTTCTATTGGAGTTCGAATGCAACAGCGACGGTGACCTCGGCGAGTCCCTGGCGGGCCATACCCGCTCTCCTGACCTGAACGGCAGCAATGTCCACGTGCTGCATCCGTTTCGATCGACTCGCTCGGGAGAGTCGCCGGATTCTACCGAAATGACGCTTGTGCCGCGAACGCGGCTCCCTTCCGGAACAGAGATAAACGGGAATCTGGCCGACTGGTTCAGCCGGCATATCGGTCAGGTTTGCCGGAATCTGTTTCGAGAGGCAGGGAGCAAAACCGGGATCGAAGAATTCATCAAGTCGCGAAGCCTCGCTCGGCCTCAACCTCGTTTCTTGACGTGGCGCAACATTCGGTCGCGCTTGCGTTGCTGACGCGGGGTGAGTTTGTTGCGCCGTCCGGCGTAGGGGTTTTCACCGGTCCTGAACTCCAGTCTCACGGGTGTACCGCTGACCCGCAGGGCCTTGCGGAAATGATTCATCAGATAACGCCGGTAGGCACCGGGCAGACGGTCGGTCTGATTGCCGTGGATCACGATCGTCGGCGGATTGGTGCCGCCCTGGTGGGCATAGCGCAACTTGATCCGGCGGCCGCGCACCAGGGGCGGCTGGTGCGCCGTGACCGCGCTCTCCAGCTGTCGCGTGAGCTCCGAGGCGGAGGCGCGGCGACTGGCGGAACGGTACGCGCTGCGGACCGCGGGCAGGACGCCTCCCACCCCGCTGCCGTGCAACGCCGAGATCTCCAGAATCTTCGCAAAATCCAGAAACGAGAGTCGCCGGTCGATTTCGGAGCGAACCCGCCGGCGAACGTCCACATCCAGGCCGTCCCACTTGTTGACCGCGATGACCAGGGCCCGTCCCATCTCCAGGACCAGGCCCAGCAGGGTGGCGTCCTGCTCGGCGATCCCCTGTCTCGCGTCGAGGACCATGACGACCACGTTGGCGGACTCGGCGGCCTTCAGGCCCTTGACGACACTGAACTTCTCCACGGTCTCGGTCACGCGGCCGCGCCGCCGGACCCCGGCCGTGTCGATCAGTGTGTAGCGCTGTCCATCGCGCTCGAGCGGTACCGCGATGCTGTCGCGCGTCGTGCCGGGACGGTCGAACGTCAGTAAACGGTCTTCCCCGAGCAGTCGGTTGATCAGCGTCGACTTGCCGACGTTCGGCCTGCCGAGGAACGCCACACGAATACCTGCCGCTGATTCCCCGGTTTCAGCATCGTCCTCGATGGCGACGGGGACCCGTTCGAGGACCTGCTGAATCATCGACCTGACGCCGCGCCCGTGGGTGGCGGCGATGAAGAAAAGCGGTGTGATCCCCAGGGAATGAAACTCCGCGCCGGCCTGATCAGGGTCGAGCCCGTCGGTCTTGTTGACCGCGAGAAAGACCGGCTTGCCGTACCGTCGCAGCGACCGGGCGACCGTCTGATCGGCGCCCGTCAGCCCCTCCCTCGCATCCACGAGCAGAACGATCGCGTCCGCCTCACGAAGCGCGATCTCGGTCTGCTCCGCCATCAGCGCATCGATGGACTCATCGCCACTGGCCATGCCACCAGTGTCCACGACCAGATAGTCGCGCCCGCCAATCTGACCCGTCCCGTATTTGCGGTCACGCGTCAGTCCCGGAAAGTCGGCAACCAGTGCATCCCGCGTCCGTGTGAGAACGTTGAACAGGGTGGACTTGCCCACATTGGGGCGACCGACGAGCGCGATAACGGGATTCATCCGGCCATCCCGCGCCGGGCTACCGGGTCATGGTCCGTCATTTCACTCGGCCGTTCCCTGTTCACGTCGCTGCTCCTGGTATTCCTCGTAGGTGGGATTTTCCGGACACTGCCGCATCTCCCGGTTCAGGCACTGCTGCTCGGCGACGTTGCGCAGGGTCTCGAACCCCGTGCGCTGCAGTGATTCGCCGGTGCAACCCTGCGCCAGCAGCAGCATTCCCGAGGTCCACGTCATCACAGGCGGTTTCACGATCCAGTCCTCATCTGACGGCCGAAAAACAACCATCATATCCGACTTGTTCGCCTTTCGCGCCGACGAGGCTGGCTGGCGGCAAGGTTCGGTACACGTCCACCTCCATATGAAAATCGATACCGTCGTCCGGTAGATCCTCTCCCCGTACGACGAAGTCCTGAAAGGCGTAGCCTCCAACAGACGTTGATGTGGGCCTTCGCCAATGGATCCCGACGCATTGTATCGAAGCGTGGCTTCCAAATATCGGACCCAACGACTCCGGCACCGTGTTGTTGATGGAAAGAGCCTTCCGGAGATCGGTCGGAAACAAATTTCATGGACGCCGCAACTACGTGCTTTCACGAAAGAAATCATCAAAGGAAATGTGACATGCGTCTGAATTCCCGTCTGAATTCCCGTCTCGATGCACGTAATTCATTGACTTGATTGAAATATCTTGATACCGATAGATATAGATCGCGGAGACACCCGGGTTGAAGACCGGGTGCGGGGCGGAAGGAACCGGCCTTGCGACCGATGAAGTACAAAGGAGTTGTACACATGGAAACGGATTTTCCGGCCCTGGTGTGGTTGAGGTGGACCCCAACCGTTGAACAGGGTGCATCAGGGCATGACCTTGCCCGGATTAAACCCCTGTCTGGTCAATTTCAAGTCCACATTGCGAATGATTTCGGCAATCTGGAAAGGGCGATTCAGTCTTTTCGGCCTGTTGCGGTCTGTTTTGATTTCGCTGTTCCGACCGCCGAGGTCATGGAGCATATCGTCGATTTCAGACGAGACCACCCTGACATCCCGCTGATCCTGGTCACGCAGGCACGCTCGGTCTCGCTGGCCATCTGGGCACTTCGACAGCGGATCTGGGACTACTTCGTCAAACCCGTCGATATCCCGCTCTTATTGGAGTCCCTGTCACGCATCCCGTTACCCAAGGGCACGGGTTCACGAGCCTTCGGACACCAACATTCCGATTCACGGCAAACCGGTTCGACCTATAAAGAATCGCTGAATCCCCGAATCTCGAAGAAGATCCGCAAGGCTGTGCACTTCATTGAAACCCACTTCTCCCAAGAATTCTCACAGTCCGACGTGGCGAAAACCCTCGGGATGAGTTCGTGCTATTTCAGCCGCTCGTTTCACCGCACAACAGGTTATACATTCAGCAAATACCTGATCAAGACCAGGATTCGAGTGGCCTGCGATTTGCTTCAGGACCATAGCCTGCCGATCACGACCATTTGCTACGAAACCGGGTTCAGGGATCCGGCCTATTTTTCGCGGGTGTTCCAGCAGGAGAAAGGGATGAGCCCGAGCGAATTCCGCAGGCATCACTACGTAAACGACGATGCGCGACATGGACTTGTCTCCGTGGACGGACTGGGCCCAAGCACCTGATCGTCCTTGTGGCCACACTGGCGTAACCTGCGCAGGAAGTCCCCCGGTGCCTTTCCGCACCTGCCGCTGCAACACGGACGCCCTCATGGTCGTTTTGCATTCTCTAGCAAAGGCTTACGCCACAAGGGCCAAGGTCTTACCGGACAGCAGTGAGGCTATCCACGGATTTTTCTCCTTCCCCATTGAGGGGGAAGGCCGGGATGGGGGTGGGTGTTTGGGGATGGCTCGGTGCCAATAGATAGTATCGACCCCCACCCGGCCTCCCCCTGCCAGGGTGAGGAGACCCGAAAGGAAACTACCGAAATATATCCATCCCCTTATCCGCCGTAACTGATGAGTCGAACCGGGTACGACCCGTACCACTCGTCATGCGTTCTGCTTGATGCAAGTCAATTCATCGGGGAAATACCCCCTTTCAGACAAATTTCTTCAACTGTCGGACAAGAATTTCAAAGCGATCGCCGCCTCCACGGCGCAACCTATCTCTCGCCAGTCTGGCAAAACTCAACATGCAAACATGCAATGGAGCAATTGGAATGCACAAACTTGCGAATGCAGTAAAGGACTTCCTGCGGGACGAAGACGGCCTGACCATGACCGAGTACGCAGTGGCCGGATCCCTGGTTACGTTGGTCGCCGCTGTCGCCTTCACGGCCCTCGGCACCGATATTGCCGCAGCCATTGACAATATCAGGGCTAACATGACAGCACCAGGGCCCTAAAGGAGGCCAAAGGCGGACCAGCCTGTAACAGGCCCCGTCGAACCTGGGGGATGGGCGAGAGCCCTCCCCCACTTCCCGACCAAGTGACACACTGAAAATAAATCGGGTACGGCAAGGATGCTATTACAAGACAACCTCACGATGCTGATCGCCCTGATCGCCCTGCTGCTCACGGTGACGGTCACCGACCTGCGGGCGCACCACATATCCAACCGGATCACGCTGGGTGGCGCGGCCTTCGCGATCGTCGTCAGCCTGGTCACGAATTCCACCGATGGCCTGGTCACCAGCCTGCTGGGACTGGCGGTCGGTTTCGCGGCGTTCATCCCACTCTATGCGATCGGCGGGATGGCGGCCGGCGACGTCAAGCTCATGGCCATGGTCGGCGCCTTCCTCGGCCTCAAGGGCGCGCTCTTTGCAACCGGTCTCAGCATCATCGCCGGCGGTCTTCTGGGATTGTTGATTCTGATCTCCAGGAAGGGATTTCTCACCTGGATCCGCCGGATGCTGATGAGCCTGCGACTGCTGCTGACCACGGGTAACCCGCGGCTCGCGTATATCCCGCCGGCCCCCAACGAACCGGCGGCGCTGCGCTTCCCGTATGCACTGGCCATCACCATCGGGACCCTGGCGGCGGTCTATTGGGCCGCCACACGGGGCATGCCCCTCTAAATCGATCCAGGCAAGGAACACACAGGCAAACGGACATGCAAGGACTCGCAACGACAACACCGACCGTACTCCCCGCTTACAGCGAGTACGCCAGCCTGGTCAGAAAGCCCAGGTCCGTCGCGGAGACGGGGCTGAGCGAGCGTCTTCTCGTCGAGTTGACGGCACGGCACCTGTTCGGCGGCGGCGTACTCGACACCCTGCAGTTGTCCCGCCTGACGGCGCTCGCGGGGCCGGTCGTGGAAGAACTGCTCGGCTTCCTGCGCAAGGAGGCCCGGATCGAGGTACTCGGCCCGCGTCCCGGCACCAAGGCGCTGCGTTACGCGCTCACCGACCGCGGGCGCGTGTTCGCCATGGAGTCGCTGGGAAGGACCGGTTACCAGGGCCCGGCACCGGTGCCCCTGGACCAGTTCAACCGCCTCGTCGAGGCCCAGAGCGTGCATTCCACCCGGGTGACGCACGAGGAGATGCACGACTCCTTTTCGGACATCGTGATCAACCGCAATCTGCTCGACAGTCTCGGCGCCGCCATGCACTCGGGCCGCGCCATGTTCGTCTACGGTCGTCCGGGCTCAGGCAAGACCTACACCGCGCAGCGCCTGTCGCGGCTGCTGGGGGGACCCGTCTTCGTCCCGCACGCGATCGCCGTGGGCGAGGAAATCGTGCAGTTGTTCGACCCGATCGTTCACCAGCCCGTCGACCCGGAAAAAACGGGCGGCGGCCCGAGGTTCGACGACGGATACGACGCTCGATTCGCCCTGTGCGAGCGGCCTACGGTGCTGGTCGGCGGCGAACTCACGCTCGACATGATGGAGATCAGTCACGATCACGTGGCGCACCTTCAGGAGGCCCCCCTGCAGCTCAAGGCGAGCAACGGGGTCTTCATGATCGACGATCTCGGTCGCCAGCGCGTCGCGCCGGTCGACCTGTTCAACCGCTGGATCGTGCCGCTCGAGACGCGGCAGGATCACCTGACCACGGCCTCCGGGCGACGATTTCCCACGCCATTCGACGTCATCCTGATCTTTTCGACCAACCTGAACCCGGGTGACCTGGCGGACGAGGCCTTTCTGCGCCGCCTCGGCCACAAGATCTCCTTCGGCGCCCTGCTCAGGGAGGAGTACGGCGCGATCTGGGCGCAGGTCTGCGAAGAGAAGGGCGTGAGCTGCCGGGACGATGTCCTCGGGCACGTCATCGACGAACTTCACGCGCGATACGACGTCCCCCTGCTCCCCTGCCATCCGCGGGACCTGATCGGTATCGCGATGGACTTCGACCGCTATCGCGGCGGGAACGGGGCACTGGCACGCGATGCCCTGGACGAAGCCTGGCACCGTTATTTCGTGGAAGGCTGATCCCCGCGATGCGGGCGCCGTTTCATTTTGCGGGCACCGGATGCCCGAACGACTAGCCGAGGAGGCAATCATGAGAAAAGGCAGAACCACATTCATCTTCGTCCTCGCCATCATACTCGGCGTGGGCGCGACGTGGCTCGCCAACGGCTGGCTGCAGTCACGGTTGACACCCGTTTCGAGCGCCGGGGCCGATACCACCGGGGTCGTCGTCGCGGCCGTTGAGATCCCCTTCGGACAGAAGATCGAGTCCGCGCAACTGAAGCAGATCGCCTGGCCCAGCGGGGAACTGCCCGAGGGCGCGCTGGTCTCGTTGGACGATGCCGAGGGCAAGATCGCCAACCAGACCATTTTCCCGGGCGAGCTCGTGCTGCAAAGCCGAATCGTCGATCACGCCGGCGGCAGCACCCTGTCGGCGATCATCTCGCCGAACATGCGCGCCGTGACCGTGCGGGTCAACGACGTCCTGGGCGTGGCGGGTTTCCTGCTGCCGGGGAACCGCGTCGACGTACTCGCCTCCCGCACGGTGAACCGCAAGGCCCAGACCCGCACCATCCTGGAGAACATCAAGGTGCTCGCCGTGGATCAGACGGCCTCGCCGGACAAGGACAAGCCCATCGTGGTCCGCGCGGTCACGCTGGAGGCCTCGCCGAAGCAGGCCGAGAAACTGGTCAAGGCCACCCAGGAAGGGACCGTGCAGCTCGCCTTGCGGAACCCGACGGACGACACGAAGCTCGCCAAGGCGGAGCCCCCCGTCAAACCGGTCGTGCGCAAGGTCTCGTCTCGCGGCGGCACGGTGACCGTCATCCGCGGGACCAGCATTAGCAGGAAGAGTTACTGACCCGGGCGTAATCCCACAGGATTCGCCCCCCGCCCCGTGCAATGTGCGCGGGGCAACGCGAAACGTCACGGAACGACATGATTTCACTCGTTATCGACAAGGAGGAGATATGAGTGCCAGGCAAAAGAAAGTGAACCGATGGGGGATTTTATTCCTCGCCGGGACACTGGCGATCACACCGATCGCCATCCAGGCGACGACGGCCGGCGCGACACCCGGGCCGGCACCGTCTTCCCGGATGTACCTCACCCCGACGCTGAACGGCATCTACGAGGTGCCGATCTACAAGTCGGGCGTCATCAGGCTGGAGAAGAAGGCGAAGAAAATCTCCGTCGGCAATCCCGGCATCGCCGATATCCTGATCCTGCGCAACAACGAACTCTACGTCATCGGCAAGGCGCTGGGTTCGACCAACATCGCGGTGTGGGACAGTTCCGGACAGGTGTTCGCGTCCTTCGGCATGGAGGTCACGCATGACCTCGAGTCCCTCAAGATCCGGCTGCACGATCTGCTCCCCGGCGAGAAGATCGAGGTCCGTTCCGCCCAGGAGAAGATCGTTCTGGACGGCCAGGTGTCCAGCCTGGTCCGGCTGGGGGCGGCGGTCGAGATCGCCCAGGGCTTCCTGCCCGAGTGCATGAAGACCAAGTCCGGCAAGGGCGGCGCGTCGGGCGAGACCAGCGTCGCGGAGTGCAAGGAAGGCTCCGTGGTCAACCTCCTGGAGGTCGGCGGCGCGCACCAGGTCATGCTCGAGGTCAAGGTCGCCGAGATGGCGCGCGACGTCGTGCGTCGCCTCGACTCCAAGGTCAACATCATGGGTTTCGGCAACAATGCCGTGGGCGGCGCCTTCAGCGGCGGCGCGGCCTTCCCCAACCTGCTCACGCCCGAGGGGCTGGTCATGCCCATCTTGAGCGGCCTGAACAGCCCCTGGGGTCCGCCGGTGACGCTGTTCCAGCCGAACACGCCCACCGTCGGCGACAACGGCGCGTTCTTCAGCGTCCTGAGCGGCGACTTCTTCATGAATGCCGTGTTCGAGATCACCAAGGAGAACGGCCTGGCCAAGATCCTCGCCGAACCGACCCTGACGACCACCAGCGGTCAGCAGGCCGAGTTCCTCTCCGGCGGCGAGTTCCCGATCCCCGTCCCCGGGACCTTCGGGCAGACCACGATCGAATTCAAGGACTTCGGCGTGGGCGTCAAATTCCTCCCGGTCGTGCTGGACTCCGAGCGCATCAGCCTGAAGCTGAACATCAGCGTCACCGAGCTGACCGACTCGAACAACGTCCAGGTCAGCGTCCCGGAGGCGGACAGTCTCTTCATCATCCCCGCGCTCACCAAGCGCAGCGCGCAGAGCTCGGTCGAGCTGTTCGACGGGCAGACCATCGGCATCGCAGGCCTGATCAACGAGAAGACCCGCGCGCTCTACGACAAGCTGCCCGGGGCCGGTGACATCCCGATGCTGGGGACCCTGTTCCGCAGCCAGGAGTTCCGTTCGGGGCAGACCGAGCTGGTGATCTTCGTGACCCCCCACCTGGCCCGGCCCATCGCCAGGGACCGGATCCAGCTGCCCACCGATTCCTTCGTCCCGCCGAGCGACCTGGAGTTCTATCTGCTCGGGCGCATGGAGGCGCGCAAGGACCCGGACACCGAGGAGGCGCCACAGGCGCAGCACAGCCCGGCCGAGACCGCCGCCGGCCTCGATGGCGGTCACTACGGACACAGCATGTAATGGAGATCCCGACGATGCGAAACAGTGAAAAAACCCTGGGTTCCGGCGCACTGCTGGCCCTGCTCCTCACCGCCGGCTGCTCGACCACGCAGGAGCCGACGCGGGTGGACGACGACTTCGGCAATTCGGTGCGCAACATGATCGATGCCCAGATCTACAACCACGCGGCGGCGCAAAACCCGCCCGTGGACCCGCCCCTGGCCCTGGACGGGCAGAAAGGCGAAAACGTGCTCGAGGCCTACCGCAAGGACGTGGCCAAGCCGAAGAAGATCGAGGAGCGGATCCAGATCAACGTCTCGGGCAAGGGCGGCGGGAGATAGCGCGGGGACGGCGCGGGCGCCCCGGCGCCCTTCCGCCTGATTTCAAGGTGTGACGTGTCAGTCAAACGGAATGGATGAAATGAACTACCCATCAGAAACCACACAGCGTGGCATCGTGCTACCCATCGTGGCGATCGCCATGACCGTCTTGATCGGCATGGCGGGTCTGGCCCTGGACCTCTCCCGCGGCTACCTCGACAAGGCGCGTCTGGAGACCGCGGTCGACGCCGCGGCGCTCGCCGGGGCGAAGGTCGTGAACGAACTCGGCAACACGGCCGCAGCCCAGCAGGACGCGGCCGACGCCGCGGTGACGGCCTTCGACTTCCACCTCGAGGGCGATCTCGCGGCCGCCAACACCGTGCCCGCCATCACCTTCTCGACGACCCTGGCGGGTCCGTTCGCCCCACTGCCGGTCGCGGACGCGCGTTACGTGCGCGCCGCCGTCACCGGCCTGCCTTCCCCGGTCCTGCTCGCGCGGGTGATTCCCGGCGTGGCCGACCAGCTGACCATCGACGCCAGCGCGGTGGCGGGCCCCAGCCCACCCCTGGGGACGAGTCCTGAGGGTGAGGTCTGCGAGCTCGCCCCGATCCTCGCATGCGCCGAGGATCCTGCGGCGGAGAATTTCGGCTTCCCCACCGACGTAAATGAACTCTGGTGCCTGAAAGAAGGCGTCCCGGGAACCACCGCCGACTCCAGCGGCTGTAAAGACGCCTTAAAGCACGGTAACTTCCAGCTGGTCGAGCTGGAATGCGGCCCGGGAGGCGCCTGCGTGCGTGAGGAGCTCGCCGGTGGGTCCAGGTGCTCGTACATTGGCGAGTCGATCACGACCAAGCCGGGCAATACAGTAGGTCCCACCGCGCAGGGGTATAACACCCGCTTCAACGTGTACCAGGGGGCGGGGATGAACCCGGACGATCACCCGCCGGACACGATCACCACCGAAGGCATTTGGTACGCCGAGTATGAAGCGCGACAAGCCGCTGGGCCACACAATGTCGCGTCACTGGAAGACGGCGGAGATGGCGTTCCAGGGCGACGCATCCTGGCCGTGCCTGTCGGGAGTTGCGACGAAGAGATGGTGTACGGCCGGGATGAGGTACCGGTTGTCGGCATCGCGTGTTTCTTCATGTACCAGCAGGCGAATCCCAGCAATCCACAGGAGATCTACGGGCAGTTTCTCGGGGAGTGTGACGCAGCCGGTGACATCGCCCAGGACCCCGGCGTCCCGGGTCCCGGCGGGGGTCCGGAACTGTACAAGATCATCCTCTACAACGACATGGCCAGCGCGGATTCCTAGGGTGGCGAATATGAAAACGATCAGACACTTCCATGGCGGGGCGCGGCAACGGGGCCTGGCGATGGTCGAGATGGCGATCACCCTGCCCCTGCTGCTGTTCCTGCTCGTGGGAACGACCGAACTCGGGCGGGCCTTCTACCAGTACACCGCCCTGACCAAGGCGGTGCGCGACGGCGCGCGCTACGCCGCAGAGGCGGTGGTGGACAACACGGGCAAGATCGACCTGGCCTTGGCGACCGAGAACGGCAGCTCGATCACGCAGAACGTCCAGTCCCTGGTGGTCTACGGCACCACCGCGGGCGGCGCCCCCCCCCTGCTCCCGGGGCTGGTTCCGGGAAACGTGGTGCTCAGCGCCGTGGATGCGGTACACGTCCGGGTCGTGGCCAACTACACCTTCCAGTCCATGTTCGGGGGCACGATCCCGTCCTTCGGCGTCGGCGGCGGGGACCTGCAGAGCCCCGTCACGCTGACCGCCAGCGCCACCATGAGGGGCCTATAATGAGACGCCAGTCCGGTACGACCATGGTCGAGTTCGCGATCGTCGGCCTGCTGCTCTTCGTCACCCTGTTCGGGGTGATCGAGTTCGCGCGCGCGGTGTTCGTCTGGAACACCATGACGGAGGCGACGCGCCGCGGGGCGCGGGTCGCGGCCGTGTGTCCGGTGAACCACGCCAACGTCGCCCAGTACACGATCTTCGGTCTGCCGGGCGGAGGCGCCCAGAGCCCGGTCCTTCCCAACCTGACCACGGCCAACGTGGTGATGCGCTACCTCGACGCCAACGGCGGCGATACGGCGAACTACCCGGACATCCGTTACGTCCAGGTCGCCATGCAGAACTACACGCACCGGCTGATCATTCCGGCGCCCCTGCCCGATATGCAACTGCCGCCCTTCACGACGACGCTGCCGGCCGAGAGCCTGGGGTACAACCCGGACACCGGGGCGCGCGAATGCCCGTGACGCTCAGGACTACGAAGATTTACCCATAGAGGAGATTCGATTCAATGAAACGCTCAATTCCGGTGATGGTCAGCGGCCGCTTCCGGGAGGCCGTCAACAAGCTCGGCCCCGCCCTGGGCGAGCACCCGAGACTCGAGATCCAGGAACGGGTGGTCACCAACGGGCACGTGGACCCGCTCCAGGGCGCTACCGGGAACCCGGAGATCCTGGTGCTGGTCGCCAGCGAGCTGTGGCGCGAGGAGCTCGAGGCGCTGATCTCGCGGCCCGCCGCCGAGCGGCCGGAACTGATCGTGATCGGCTCCTCGGCGGACGCCGAGATGATGCGTCTGGCCATGCAGGCGGGCGCACGCGACTATTTCACCTTTCCGATCAACACCTCGGACATCCTGTCGTCCATCGAGAAGATCGCCGTCGACATCGACCGCAACCGCGGCGCGAGTTCCGGCTCGCTGACCGCGGTCATGAACGCGAAGGGGGGGAGCGGTTCCTCCTTCGTGGCATCCAACGTGGCGCATATCCTGGCCGCCCGGGACGACCTGCGCGTCGCCCTGATCGATCTCGATCTCCAGTTCGGGGCCATCCCGCTCTACTTCGACGTGACGCCGCGACAGGACCTGTACGAGGCGCTCACGACCGCCGAACACCTCGACTCGGCCGCCCTGCGGGGCTTCGCCACGAGTCACGGCAGCGGCCTTCACGTCTTCGCCTCGACGCTGGACACGTTCCATCTGTCGGGCGACGTGCCGGCGGAAAAACTGAGCCAGTTCCTGGAGCTGTGCCTGAAGACCTACGACAGGGTCGTACTCGACCTGCCGAGGCACGTTGACCCCCTGGTCGCCAGGGCACTCGAGTACGCCGACAGCATCTTCGTCGTGGTCCAGCAGAGCGTCGCGCACATCCGGGACGCCAAGCGCCTGATGCGCGTCATCACGCGTGAACTGGCGATCCCCGAGAAGGGCGTCAAGGTCGTCGTCAACCGGCGGGACGACAAGGGCTCGGTCAGCGTAAACGACGTCGCTTCCGCGCTCAAGGAACCCTATACGATCCAGAACGACTTCAAGCGCGTGTCCGAGTCCGTGAACCTGGGCACCCCGATGTACGAACTTTTCCCCAGGGCGGCCGTGACCCGTTCGCTCTCGTCGCTGGCCGATACGATCGGAAGAACATCGGTCCAGCCGAGCCGCGGTTTCCTGGGAGGGACTCTGTCCCACCTTTTCGGCAGATAAAGGACGATCGACATGTTCAGAACCAACCGATTCAAATCGCAGATCATCGACATGCCGGACCCTCAGGCCGAGGCCGCCGCCAGGCCCGCCGGAAGACCCGCCCAACAGCCCGCCCCGATGAGCGCGGCCGAGGAGAAGCAGCAGCAGGTAGAGCAGCAGTGGAAATACGAGCTACACGAAAAACTGCTCAAGATGATCGACCTATCGCAGATCGCGTCACAGGAAGAGGACCTGGCCCGGAGACAGATCCGCGAACTCGCGCAGAACGTGCTCGACGAGGAGTCCCTGCCACTGACCGTGCAGGTGCGCAAACGCATGGTAAGGGAGATCGAGGACGAGATCATGGGACTCGGGCCGCTCGAGCCCCTGCTCGAGGACCCCGGCGTCTCGGACATCCTGGTCAACGGCTGCGATTCGGTCTATATCGAGCGACGTGGTCTCCTCGAACTCACCCGGGTCCGATTCCGGGACGACACGCACCTGATGACCATCATCGACCGCATCGTCACCGCGGTCGGCCGCCGCGTGGACGAATCCTCGCCGATGGTCGACGCCCGTCTCA
Source organism: Pseudomonadota bacterium (assembly GCA_034722015.1). Classification (GTDB taxonomy): domain Bacteria; phylum Pseudomonadota; class Gammaproteobacteria; order JAJDOJ01; family JAJDOJ01; genus JAJDOJ01. The sequence continues at coordinate 9,038 of JAYENI010000147.1, read as the reverse complement.
AGGACGGATCGCGCGTCAATGTCATCGTCCCACCGCTCGCCCTGGACGGGCCCATCCTGTCCATCCGGCGCTTCGCGGTCGAGCGCCTGTCCATCGACGACCTGATCCGCTTCGGGACCCTGACACCGCAGATCGCCGAGGTGCTGAGGGGCATGGTCGCCGCACGCCTGAACCTGCTGATCTCCGGCGGCACGGGCAGCGGCAAAACCACCCTGCTCAACGTCGTCTCGGGGTTCATTCCGGAGCGCGAACGCATCGTCACCATCGAGGACTCGGCGGAGTTGCAGCTGCAGCAGCCACACGTTGCCCGCCTGGAAACCCGCCCGCCGAATATCGAGGGCAAGGGTGAGGTGACACAGAGGGACCTGGTGCGCAACAGCCTGCGCATGCGCCCGGACCGGATCGTGCTGGGCGAGGTGCGCGGCGGAGAGGCGCTCGACATGCTGCAGGCGATGAACACCGGCCACGACGGTTCGTTGACGACGGTCCACGCCAACACGCCGCGGGACGCCCTGTCGCGGCTCGAGAACATGGTCGCGATGACGGGCCTGAGGCTGCCCGTCAGCGCCACGCGCTCGCAGATCGCCTCCGCCATCAACGTCGTGGTACAACTCGAGCGCATGGAAGACGGCAAACGACGCATGGTCAGCCTGCAGGAGATCCAGGGCATGGAGAGCGACATCGTCACCATGAGCGAGATCTTCAGGTTCCAGCGCCGCGGGATCGACGCCGACGGTCGCGTCATGGGTCACTTCCGTGCAACCGGACTCGTGCCGAAATTCCACGATCACCTGAAACAAAGGGGTATCGATCTCGACTTCAAGCTGTTCAATCCGGACATCATCATCGAGTGAGGCAATAGAAGATGGATACCGAATATTCAATTTTCCTCGTTATGGTGTTCCTCGCCGTCTTCGGCCTGGTCGTCTCGCTGGTCATACCGTCCTTCGGCACCGGGGCGAACACGGCCAAACGCATGCGTTCACGGGTCAACACCCTGCTGGGTGACATGGACATCTCCCAAGCGAAGATCGTTCGCGAGAAGTATCTCAGCCAACTCACGGCGTGGGAAAGGTCCCTGGAAGAACTCCCCGGGATGGACCATGCGGCCCTGTGGATAGAACAGTCGGGAAACCACTATCCCGCTTACCGATTGCTAATCAGTTCGCTGGTCCTGATGACGGTAGGATTGATTATCGCCCTGATCGCGACCAATAATCTCCCGATCTCGTTGATTGCCGGTCTTGCGCTGTCCACGATTCCGTGGCTGAAGCTTCGGTACGATCGATCGAAGCGCCTGACCGCATTCGAGGAACAACTGCCCGAGGCCCTGGACATGATGACGCGCGCGATGAGGGCCGGCCATCCGTTCACCGAGACGTTGAACCTTGTCGCCGAGGAGATGCCCGACCCGATCGCGGGCGAATTCGGGAAGGCCTATTCCGACATCAACTACGGCATACGCATCAAGGTCTCCTTCATGGAGATGCTGCGGCGCGTTCCGAGCGTCAGCATGATGGCCGTAGTGACCGCTATCCTCATCCAGCGCGACGTCGGCGGCAACATGTCCGAGATCCTCACCAAGATCGCCGCCGTGGTCCGATCACGGTTCCGGTTCCAGAGGCGGGTGCGCACCCTTACCGCGGAAGGCCGGATATCGGTATGGGTCCTGACGCTGGTACCGTTCGCCCTCGCGGCAGCGCTCTGGTTCACCACACCGGACTACCTTCCCATGCTGGTCAAAGACCCCCTGGGACGGCAGCTCGTCACAGCCGCATTTTTCTTGCTGATAGTCGGGTTCGTCTGGGTCAGACGCCTTATCCGCATCGAGGTCTGAGGAGATCGAAGCCATGGAACACCTGCTGCAACTATTCTCGCTGGTCCTCGGCGATACCGAACACATGCGCTGGGCCTTCGCCGGGGCCATCGGCCTGGCCACCATACTGTTCCTGCTCGGGGTAGCGACAGTGATCAACGGCGCGATCGATCCGCTGCGACGCCGCATTCGCATCGCCTCCGAACACAGCGGGCGCGCGGCGACACAGTCCTCCGCTCGTTTCGCGGATGCGCTGTCGCCGTTCGCGTCGGTGATACTACCGCGCAATACCGAGGAGCTGGGTCGAATGAGGCGCAAACTGGCCGAGGCCGGCTACCGATCACCGAACGCGCTGGCGACGTTCTACTCGGTGAAGTTCGTCCTCACCATAGTATTCTTCGCTGTGATGCTGATGATCGTTACGAAGATTCCCGATCTCTCGAAGATCCAGTTACTGACCTTCCTGATGATCGGCACCGCCATCGGACTGGTGGCGCCGAACTTCCATCTGAACCGGCGCCAGGAACGCCGGAAGAAGATGATCGTCAACGCCTTCCCGGACGCACTGGACCTGCTGGTCTCCTGCACGGAGGCGGGACTGGGCTTGAACGCCGCCATCGAGAGGGTGTCCCAGGAACTTTCCGTGAGTGCACCGATACTCGCCTCGGAGCTATACCTCGTCAACGCGGAGATTCGCGCGGGGGTGGAACGGGGCCAGGCCTTGCGAAACCTGAGCGAGCGCAACGGCGTCGATGACATCCGCGGTCTGGTTTCTCTGATCAATCAGAGCATGCGATTCGGGACCAGCATCGCGGAAACGCTTCGGGTGTACGCGGAAGAATTTCGAGACAAGCGTATGCAACGGGCCGATGAACAGGCCGCCAAGCTCGGGACGAAGATGATCTTCCCCATGGTCTTCTGCATGTTCCCCTCGTTCTTCCTGATCGCCGCCGGACCGGCGGTGATCGGCGTCATCCGTGCTCTGGAAGGCACCCCGCCTGCCGGCGGGTAGGAGGCGAAAGACTCTACTATCTGAACATTGCCCCTTGGGCAGAAAGATGAACTAAGGAAGCACACGATGAAAAGACATACGCAAGGAAGCGGCATGCGAAACGCAGTTTCCGTCCTGACGGGAATCGCCCTGCTGGTCCTGTCCGGCTGCGCAACGGTCGACAAGAAGGTGGACGAAGACCCCCTGGCGGAAAACATGACCCCGGAGCAGGTCACCGAAGCGCTGACGAAGGGAAACAGCGCGCTGCACAAGGGGGACCTCGAAGGGGCGATGGTCAATTACATCAAGGTTGCCACCCAGGACCCCAAGAACATCGATGCCCTGTTCGGGATCGCGACGATCCACACCATCAACCAGGACATGCGAAGGGCCGAGTCCATCTACCGCACCGTGCTGGCGATCGATGCCGGCCACGTGAATACGCTGGAGAACCTCGGGCTGATCACGCTTCAGCAGGGCCGTGTGGATGAAGCGGAGGAATTTTTCACCAAGGCCACCACTACGGACGAGAAACGGTGGAGTTCGGAAAACGGTCTGGGCATCATCAGTGATCTGCGCGGCGAATACGCCGATGCCCAGGCGCATTACCGAAATGCATTGCGCGCCCATCCAAACGCGAAAAACGTCCTCAACAATATCGGGTATTCCAAGTACCTGTCCGGCGACCTGCCCGGGGCAAGGAACTACTTCAACCAGGTGCTGGCGGTTGACCCGGACAATCGCACGGCCTGGTCGAACCTGGCGCTGGTGCAGATCCGGCAGCGCGAATACAAGGCCGCGGTGCGCTCCCTCGAAAAGATCATGAATCCGTACGAGGCGCTCAACAACACGGGCTATCTCGCTTACCTGGACGGGGACTCAAAAAACGCGCAAGTGCTCATCCGCGAGGCGATTCGCCAATCACCGTCCTACTACGAAGAAGCCTACTCCAATCTGGCACTGATTCGGCTTGACGAGGAGCAGATCTCGTTCCACTAACGGTGCGTCTCGAGACAGGTGTGGCTGGTGGTTCTGTACCCTCGCGTCCCGACCGCCGGCATCCGGTTGAATTGCGGCGTGGTCAGGGTCGCAATCCCCGCCCGAAGGCATTCGGCCCCGGGGCTAGCACCAAGTATCGGACCCAGCCGTATCCCTGGTCATTGACGAGCGGCGAACATCAGAACACGTCCACCTCGACACGAAAAACGATGCCGTCGTCCTGCAGATCCTCACCCTGTACGACGAAGTCCTGAAAGGCGTAGCCCCAGTAGACATTGGCATGAACTTTCGGTGAGGGGTCCCAGCGCAGGCCGACCCCCAGACTCGGCAGGGTGTCCGGGCCGAAATCCTGGCGATCGGTGTTCCACGCGGCCCCGAAATCGAAGAAAGGCGCCAGACGGATCGTGCCGTCTTCCGGGCCCTGACTGATCTTCGGCAACGGCAACCGGAACAACGGCACCCTGTACTCGAGAGAGGCCACGAAGCAATTGTCCCTCACCAGCTGGTTGACGCGGTAGCCCCGCACGGTGTCGGCACCGCCGATGGCGCATTGTTCCAGCGGCAGCAGGGGATTGGCCGCCAGTTGCAGATCCGAGCGGAGATTGAACTGGTGGCCGTTTCCAGTGCGCCGGGCCCACTGAAACTGGCCGAGCCAGGCAAAGAACTCGCCGTCGGGTCCCTGCTCGTTGATCGTCGCGCCAAAGGCGTTGATCCCGAGGCTAAGGGTCGAGCGTAGCGCAATTACCTGCGAGAGACCCTGGTGCAGCCAACTCTGTGAGTAGCGCACGACGGTGACATCGGCACGGCCGTCGCGGACACCCTCCGAAAAGGAAAACGGACGTCCGAGCAACTTGGTCAGGCTCGACCTCAGGTCCAGCGCCAGTCCGATGGTCGCGGTATCGTTGATGGTCCGCAGTACCGGATGTCGCAGACCGAAGCGGTAGGTGTCGAGTTCGCTGTCGACGTCCAGCGAGGCGAAGGGTTGCTGCAGGACACTGGAATTGCTCTGGTCGGCGCCGGCGAACAGTTCCGTGCCGGCGGCGCCAATCGGCAGGGTGTAATAGAGCCCGCCATCGTTGGACCCCTCCGTCAACCCGATTCGCGCCGTCAGGCTGTCCGCGTTCCCGGTCACGTTGCGGTGGCCGGCGAATATCTCGCCGTGAATGGCCCCCACACTCGGCGAACGGTTGTTGGAAATCACGAAGCTCAGCAGCCAGGGATTGGCTTCCTCGACCGCGACCTCGAGGCGTGCGTCACCCGGTTCGACACCCGGCTGCAGATCCGCATTGACACGGTCGATGACGTCCGAGCGCTGCAATGGAGGCGTCGCGTGCCTTCCCTCGCACGATCCGCATGCCGTCAGTCCCTCAGTATTGTGCGATCTCTCGCCCCGTACCGCATTCCCGGCGCATGGCACCGAAAGCGGGTGCTGCGCCGTTCGTGCCGTCCCGGACCGGTCCGGTTTGCCGCTCCCCGCGGCCCGTGCCTGACGGCACCGACCCGGACGGACGGGCGGGCTAAGGTGCTGATGCCGCTTGAGAATCCATACCTTCCCTGCCGCTGACGGCTGTATCAGGCATCCCCGGTCACCGGACTGCCAAAACGTCGGCATGCGTCACCATAAATGGTAACCGGCGCCCCGGGACCCACATCACATATTGGTACCCATCTTGTGGAAAACTTATGTCCTTTTTGTTACATTCCCAACCAGCTTTACATCCCACTATGGGCCGCCTCAAATCTTGGATCCGGCAGAACACGTCACTTGACAGCACCAGTGTAACGTTCTGAAAAACCTGATTCTCTGTATCAAGGCCCGCGTCGCCGGGCCGTTACCAGGCAATGCCGGCAAGCAGGAAGTAACACAGCGTTTAACCCATGGACCAGATCAAGCATCTACTCGTCATTGCAGGGCCATCGTGTGCTGGCAAGTCGACCTTTCTCAAGAATTTCGCAAACGGTGCATACCCCGATCTTGTTAGCGAGCTGAACATCGGAGATCTTTCGGACTGGACTACGATATATGGCAAGGACGTCGAAGGTCTACGTCATGCGGGTCACCGGAAATTGCTGCTCCAGTACGCCCTTCCCTTCCTGGCATTGAGCCGCGGAACGCTCGCCGGATACGCACATGACACTCGCCTGGAGATCCTCGGTCGAGCGGACAAACTGACGATCGTTTCCCTGTTCGCCGACAGGAAAAGCATCCGAAAAAGGATCCGGAAACGGCTTGCAAAGGCCGCGTTCGCCCGATGCAGGAGACCATTTTCTCCTGCTCCGCGACGCGAGACTCACCGGTTGGTTACATTGAATCAACTCTACAACGATCCGGACTTTCGGTTCGAGTCGGTATGCAAGCAGTGGATCGACTACAGTGATGCCCTGCCGCCCCACCGCCATATCCTGATCAACTTCTCCGCTGGCCCGCGCCTGGTTTCCAAAGGACTTTGCGGAAGACAACGAAAACTGCCTTCGCGAGAGAGAATACTTCATGCCATTCAGGCTCAGACCGCATAGCCGCGGGTCTTCGGACCACCCGGCAAGACTCGACCAAGGCCGAATAGTTTCGAAACGGGACCGGGGTTGCGCTATGTCTCCCCGTAAGACCTGTACTTTGAAAGTTCCTTATCAATAATGTCTCTGAACTGATTGTAATCCCTATATTTTTCTACTGGCTCCCGGCCAAGCTGATAGTAGTTCAGACAGAACAAATCAACGGCTTCCTCATTCAGCCATACGCGTCCATGTTTTCTGAGAAAGCGCACCAGCTCGACGATCCTCTCGGACTGGCTGCTGCTCGGACCCACACCGAGCATATCAATCACGTAAAGTCGTCTCCCGTTCCCGTCCTGTTTTAACAGGATATTCTTGCTGTGAAGGTCCCGATGGACCAGACCATGGCAATGGATCATCCAGAGCAATTCACCGGCTTCAGTGGCAATACTGGTGTCACGGGTCCTCCGTACATAGTCCCACAACGTCTCCGCCGGGCGAATCTCTTTCATGATCAGATAACTATGATGCGGCACAAGCCACGAAGTGGAATTTCCGTATGCGACAAGTTCAGGTGTATTCACCCCGCATGTGGCAATGCGTTCGAAGTTTCGTGCCTCCCGGACACCAAGCGTCACGCCGCGGACACCGTCCTTGAGTTTCTGCATGGGAGAAACCGACCAGTAAACCTTCGCGAACAGCACCGCCCCATTCACGGAAATCCTGATCGCGGCCTTGCCCTTGTTTTCCTCGATCTTTACGATCTCCAGCCATCGAACACGCCCGAGATCCGACGGAGTTCGACATTCCCCCAAAGTGCGAAGCGCATCCCTCAATTCGACCGTGTCAGATCCCTTAATAGTACAAGTATGATTCATCGATGATGTCAGTATGGTAGTTGACCCGTATTCTCTCACACAGCAACGATAGTAGCGCCACGTTTCCAGACCGGGATTCCCGGATAGCCTCCGAAAATATAAGTAATGTTACTGATTGCGGGTATTTGAATATTTTCGTGTAATGATATCGTTGATGTGTAATGCATTTGTCATTTCGACCAGTCAAGTTGCCTCGCCTGTAACCTGCTCAGTGAGCCATTGATCATGCCGCCACGCGTTCTCGAAACGCTTCGAAACAACTGGGGCAAAGTCTATTTCTTCCTCGCGCTTGCGTTCGTGACCTTCGCTTACGGCTTTGTTGTCGGAAACAACGAGGTTTTCCCGCATTCGATACTTGCCAGCGCGCGAAGCACCTTCACGCTGCTGCAGGAAAGGCACCGGAACGAATTTCCTGGACTCAACCCTGCGAGATACGAAGGTGAAGGGGTCGTCGTAAACAATCCCGACCTTGCCTTGAAGGGTGTCACGCTGATCGGAGTGCCGTGGCAGGAAGCCGAAAACTGGACGCACAGTCTGCGCCTGGTGGACATGGAAGGGAGCCTGATCAATAAATGGACCATAGTGCCCGAAACGCTCTGGAACGAGTCCCCGCACGACGACATCATGCGCGGCCGAAAGTCATCCAAGCTCGAGACCCATATCCATGGGTCGGTCCTTCTGCCGGATGGCAACGTCGTATTCAATCTATCCCATTACGGACTGGTTCGTCTCGATGCCTGTTCAAGAATTGTCTGGAAAGTACCTTACCGGGCGCATCACTCCGTTTTCATCGACGAAGGCGGGAATTTCTGGACACCGGGGGAGAAATGGCGTGACCAGCCCGCGCAGGACTACCCTGGCCTGTCCGCGCCTTACGTCGAAGACACGATCGTCCAGGTATCTCCCGACGGAAAGATAATTCGTGAAATATCCGTTCTCGATGTGATCTACCGATCCGGCCATGAAGGCCTGATATTTTCTTCCCAGCTGGAGGAATATACGGGCGACGTGACCCATGGCAACGATGTCGAGGTGCTCGGTGCAGACCTCGCCAAGGATTTCCCGGGACTCGATGCCGGCGACATCATGGTTTCGCTCAGAAATATCAGCACGGTCCTGATCATCGACAGTGAGACCGAGCGGGTGAAGTGGTATCTGCAGCATCCGATCATTCGGCAGCACGATCCGGATTTCCTGCCCGGGGGTTACGTGTCCATTTTCGACAACAGGGCCAAGCCGAAAAACGGCAATGGCCCGGACTTCGGCGGCAGCAGGATCGTCCGGGTCAGGCCATTCAGTAACGATGTCGATGTGCTATACGCCTCTGGCGAGAAAAACCATTTCTACACTCGCGGGGGCGGGAAACACCAGCATCTGGAGAACGGAAACCTATTGATTGGCGAACCCTATGCCGGGCGCATCTTCGAGGTAACCCCCTGTTACGTCCCGCACTGATTCAGGAGATTTGAGTTGACCTATTTGAGGGGAAACGCAAAGAAATGTCCCAAGCTGGCGTAGGAAGAACGCAACCCCGAGCCAACTTGGGACGAAAGCGGATCAGAACGGAGAATCGTTGTTAAGGTCGAGCACCTGTTGAGAGGCAGGAAATTGGCCGCGTTCCTTCATGACGAGTTCGACCAGATCGGTCTCGTATTGTTGCCAAAGGGCATCGGTCAATTCCTGGAGCACCTCGAAGAGGGCTAGCGCGACTGGAAGGGTGAGCGTGACCACAGTCATTGATGTGCGTTTTTCCACGTTATTTGATGGAGCTGCCTGCAACGCGGCCGGAAGGCTGGCGCGGCAACCTTCCGGCCGTTGTAGCGGGACCCGGGTCAGAACGGAGGATTTTCCTCGTCGTCGC
>JAYENI010000146.1:0-9788 GCA_034722015.1 Pseudomonadota bacterium | reverse complement strand
GCGGTTTTTCGGCGTAGGCAGGCCGGTTCGTCTCAGGTCATTGCGAAGAGCCCCCTTGTCAGCCATGTTGCTCCTTCCCCCTTTGAGGGGGAAGGCCGGGATGGGGGTGGGAGCCTGGGAAAGGTCCGGCGGCAGTCGATATTCTCAACCCCCCACCTGACCTCCCCCCTGCCAGGGTGGAGGGACAATATGTGTTGCTCCTTCCCCCTTTGAGGGGAAAGGCCGGGATGGGGGTGGGGGCCTGGGAAAGGTTCCGCGGTAGTCGATATTCTCACCCCTCCACCTGACTTCCCCCCCGCCAGGGTGGAGGGGCCGTTGTTCTGCTAGTGCTCCCGGTGGACGGGCACCTCGGGGAGTGAGTCCATGCCGCCGGCCAGTACCATGCCTACCATGATGCAGTAGGCGGCGAACTGGCTGCGCGTGAGTGGTTCACCGCTGCTTCGTTCGTTGGCCTCGACCATGCGCACGGTCTCCTCGGCATGGTGCTTGAGGTCCCCGGCGAAGCGCTTCATCTCGGGCGTGATTTCCAGTTTCATGGTCGACTCCTGTCATTTCGTTTCCCTGGCCCTGTGGGGTCGCGGACGTTTAGCCCGCCTGCTGCGGGTGGCTGCATCGAGCCACTTCTAAGCTAAACCGTACCGTACCCGAAGGGGAGTTCGCAATAAGTGATCTCCCTTGGAAAACCCACCATGCTCCTGACTGGCATGTCCGGGCCTTTTGCCGGTACGCCAGGATTCCTGACGCCGCGATTACAGGAGTTTCCAGCCCTTGGCCTTGAGACAATCAACGGTACCCGGGGCACTGGTGTCGCCGCACGCGGCGCGGTCGCGTTTCAGGTCATCCGGTGTGCCGCCGAGCTTCCACCAGCCGCTGGACCCGGATTCCGGCGCGGTCTTGTCCGCACTCGAGGCAGACGGATCAGGGGGTGAGGGGGCGGGTTCGCTCCGGGGCGCCGCAACTGCGGTCGCGGGCGCGACTGCCGGCAGGGTGTCGGTCGACGTCCCGGGCTCGGCGGGCTCGACAGGGCCTTCGCTCGCCGTCACGGGGGCAGCCGGTTCGGCATCGGAATTTGCGCTCCTGATCTTCGCCTCGGACCAGCCCAGCTCCGCCATGCAGGACTCAAATGCCGTGGCATCGGCGCCCCGACTCCGTTCCCGGCATTCTGCCTGGTCCTGTTCCAGACGTGTGCCTTCACCCGTGCGGGGGTCGGCGTCGCGCGTCAGCCAGAGCTTGCAACTGCTCGCGCCCAGCAACAGTGTAGCGAGTGCGAGCGTCGCGATGTGCCATCCGATCGAGCGGTTTCCTGTCATTCCCTATACCGTCAGATGCTGCCTGACCAGATCGTCGTTGAGTTCGGCGATGGGTCCGTTCGATACGATGCGGCCCTTGTCCATGATAGTGAAATTACTGGCCACGCGTCTGGCGAAGTGCAATTTCTGCTCCACCAGCAGCACCGTCAACCGTTCTTCCCGATTGAGTCGGCGGATGATCTCGCCGATCTCGTGCACGATGTTGGGTTGTATGCCTTCGGTCGGTTCGTCCAGGATCAGCAATACCGGGTCGAGCGCCAGCGCGCGGCCGATGGCGAGCTGTTGCTGCTGGCCGCCGGAAAGGTCGCCTCCGCGCCGGCGGAGCATCTGCTTGAGTACGGGAAACAGTTCGAGTACGCGCTCCGGCAATGCCTCGCCGTTGCGTCGCATGGCGCTGAGGCCCACGCGCAGGTTCTCCTCGACGGTGAGCCGGGAGAATATCTCGCGCCCCTGCGGCACATAGCCGATCCCGATGCGGGCGCGTTTCTCCGCCGGCGCCCCGCGGATGTCACCGCCGTCGAACAGGATCCGGCCGGAGCGCGCCGGAAGCAGCCCCATCACGGTTTTCAGCAGGGTGGTCTTGCCCATGCCGTTGCGTCCCATCAGGCAGACGCAGGCGCCCTGGGGAACCTCGAGGCTGACGTCCCAGAGGGTATGGCTCTCGCCGTAGAACTGGTTAAGCTCCTGGAGCGACAACATGGTCAATCGCCCAGGTAGACTTCGATCACGCGCGGATCGTTCTGTACGTGGTCCATGTTGCCCTCGGCCAGCACGCTGCCTTCGTGCAGGACGGTCACCTTGCGGGCGATGGACCGTACGAAATCCATATCGTGCTCCACCACGACCACCGAATGCCTGCCCGCGAGACCGGTCAGCAATTCGGCGGTGCGCTCGGTTTCCTGCGGTGTCATCCCGGCGACCGGTTCGTCGACCAGCAGGACGCGCGGGTCCTGCATCAGCAACATGCCGATCTCCAGCCACTGTTTCTGGCCGTGCGAAAGAAGTCCCGCGAGGCGGTCCCGATGCGTCTCCAGCCCGACGGTCCGCAACACCTCCTGGATGCGGTCGCGTTGCTCTTCGGTGAGTTGCGCGAACAGGGTGTGCCATACCGCCTTGTTCGTGTGCATCGCCAGTTCGAGATTGTGAAACACGGTATGGTGCTCGAACACGGTCGGGCGTTGAAACTTGCGGCCGATCCCCGCCATCGCGATATCGGGCTCGTTGAGATCGAGCAGGTCGATCTGCTGGCCGAAGCTGACCTCGCCCTCGTCGGGCCGGGTCTTCCCCGTGATCACGTCCATCATGGTCGTCTTTCCCGCCCCGTTGGGGCCGATGATACAGCGCAGTTCACCGTCGTCGATATAGAGGGAGAGGCCGTTCAGGGCCTTGAAGCCGTCGAAACTCACCGTGACGTCCTCGAGATAGAGGATCGGACCGTGGGTGGTATCGAGGCGCAGACGACGCTCGGAAGCGGGTATGAGGAAATCGAACACGCGATCGCGCCGGAGCCGTACCTGTTTGCGGCGTACGGCCATCAGGTTCCCCTGTCGCGCCGCAGCAGGCCGACCAGCCCGCGGGGCAGGAACACCGTCACGGCCACGAACAACGCGCCCAGGGCGAACAGCCACATCTCAGGCATCGCCGCCGTGAAATAGGTCTTGCCGTAATTGACCAGGGCCGCTCCCGCGGCCGCGCCGTAGAGGGTGCCCCGACCGCCGACGGCCACCCAGATGACCATCTCGATGGAGTTGAGCGGCGCGAATTCGCCGGGATTGATGATGCCTACCTGCGGAACGTAGAGCGCACCGGCGATGCCGGACAGGACCGCGGAGAATACGAAGATCCAGAGCTTGAAGCGCTCCACGCGGTAGCCGAGGAAGCGGGTGCGGTCCTCGGTGTCGCGAATCGCCACGACCACGCGTCCGAGTCTGGAATTGATGATGTACCGGCAGGCCATGTAACCGGACGCCAGCATCAGGATCGACAGCAGGAACAGCACGATCCGGGTGCCGTCGGCATGGAGATTGAATCCCAGGATGTCCTTGAAGTCCGTGAGCCCGTTGTTGCCGCCAAAGCCCATCTCGTTGCGGAAGAAGGCGAGCATCAGTGCATAGGTCAGGGCCTGGGTCATGATCGAGAGGTACACTCCGGTGACCCGCGAGCGAAACGCGAGCCAGCCGAATACGAAGGCGAGGAGTCCCGGCACCAGCGCGACCATCAGCATCGCGAACCAGAACTGGTCGAAACCGTACCAGTACCAGGGCAGCTCGGGCCAGTTCAGAAACACCATGAAATCCGGCAGGACCGGATCGCCGTAGACCCCGCGCGTCCCGATCTGGCGCATCAGGTACATGCCCATCGAATAACCGCCCAGCGCGAAGAACGCGCCGTGCCCCAGGCTCAGGATGCCGCAAAACCCCCAGACCAGATCCAGCGCCACGGCGAGCAGAGCGTAGCACAGGTACTTTCCCAGCAGCGTCACGGTATATGTCGACAGGTGGAAAGGGGACGATTCGGGCACGGCAAGGTTGAAGACCGGCACGGCGATCGCCAGCACGAGCAGCAGGCCCAGCAGGATCCTGCCGCCGGGGTCGTTGTGGAATACTCGCGTCAACAGCATGGCTCAGTTCTCCGCGGCGCGGCCTTTCTGCGGAAACAGGCCGCGCGGGCGCTTCTGGATGAACGCGATGATGAATACCAGCACCAGGATCTTGGCCAGTACCGCGCCGGCCCAGGGTTCCAGGAACTTGTTCGCCACGCCGAGGGTCATGCTGCCGACCAGGGTCCCCCAGAGATTGCCGACACCGCCGAACACCACGACCATGAACGAGTCGATGATGTAGGCTTGGCCCAGGTTCGGCCCGACGTTGGTCAACTGGCTGAGCGCCACGCCGGCCACGCCCGCGATCCCGGACCCCAGGCCGAAGGTCAGCGCATCCACCCATTGCGCGCGGACCCCCATGGCGCGCGCCATCGCGCGGTTCTGCGCCACGGCGCGCACCTGGAGACCGAGCGAGGTCTTCTTGAGGATCAGCAGCAGCGCAAGGAAGACCATCAGGGCGAACAGCAGGATGTACAGCCGGTTGTAGGTCAGCGACAGTGCGCTGTTGATCTCGAGCGATCCGCTCATCCAGGACGGCGTCGACACCGAGCGATTGAGCGGGGAAAAGACGCTGCGGACGAGTTGCTGAAGGATCAGGCTGATGCCGAAGGTGGCCAGCAGCGTCTCCAGGGGGCGCCCGTACAGCAGGCGGATCACGCCCCGCTCGATGGCGACGCCGAACAGGCCGGAAACGAGGAACGCCAGCGGGACCGCGACGAACAGCGAATAGTCGATATGGTTCGGCATCATGAGCTGCACCACATAGGTGGTGTAGGCCCCCAGCATGATCAGCTCGCCGTGCGCCATGTTGATGACCCCCATGACGCCGAAGGTAATGGCCAGCCCGATCGCCGCGAGCAGCAGGACCGACCCCAGACTGAGCCCGAAGAACGTCGTTTCGATCATGGCGTAGGCCTTCAGCCGCGCCTGGATCGACTTGATCGCCTCTTCCGCCGCCAGGCGGACGTCGGGATCGGGGTCGTTCGCCGCGACGCCGTTCAACGCGCCCCGCACGATCGGTTCGAGGCTGCCCGTCAGGGTATCGATGGCCGCCAGTCGGATGTCGGCGCCATCGTCTTCCAGACGACCGAGGGCGATGCCCAGGGCCATCTTCTCGCGCACTCGCGGGTCGGTTTCCGATTCCGCGGCCCGCATCAGCAGCGCCACGGTTTCGGGCGTCATGCCGCCCAGCATCCTCTGTACCGAGTCGAGGCGGACCCCCGCATCCGGGTCGCTCAGACTGAGCCGGGCGATGGCGCCGCGAATCGTCCCGCGCAGCTGGTTGTTGACACGGATCTTCCTGATCTCGCGTTTGCCGACCTCACCGAGGTTCGAACCGGTCACGGCATCCACGATCCGGAATCCGTTTTCCGATGCCTCCGCGATCACGATCGTCTTGTCGTTCTTGCGATAGTAGAGTCGTCCATCGAGCATGGCCGACAGGACCTCCCGGCTACGCGGGCCCCCGGTTGCCGCCAGCGCGCGCACGGCCCCGGCCTTGCGCTTGAAACTGCGCTCGTTGAGCGCCCGCACCGCCTCGGCGAAATCCGGATCATCGCCGGACTGGGCCAGTGCGGGACCCCCTGGCGCTGTCAGGATCACCAGCATCAGAAGCAAAAGGCCTTGCTTCACCTTGCGTTCCGTTTTCGAGAGTTCGGGGGCATTCAAGGTTCCGTCTGTAGAAGGATCATCCTGGCGGGGGTTCGCGCAGGTTGCAGTTTTCCCGCGTGAGTCATCCCGGTGCAGCTCTGACGCTGGCAGCGTCCTGCTTGCGATGCCCGGGGTAGAGACACCCGGGGGACGGCCCCCCGGGTGATCCGGTTGGATGCGTGCTCAGTAGTTCTGCCCCGAGCACTTCCCGGTCTTGACGTTGTAGTTACCGCAGGACAGCGGGGGTCGCCAGTCGGCGATCAGGTCCTTGCTTCCGGGGAGGAAGTTCGACCACGCGTCACCGACGACCAGCCCCGAGGTTTCCCAGACGGTCTCGAACTGACCGTCGCCCTGGATCTCGCCGATGAGCACCGGCTTGGTAATGTGATGATTGGGCATCATCGCCGAGAATCCGCCGGACAGGTTAGGCACCGCCACGCCGATCATGGCGTCGGTTACTGCCTCGGGGTCCGTCGTGCCGGCCTTTTCCACGGCCTTGATCCACATGTTGAAGCCGATGTAGTGCGCTTCCATGGGATCGTTGGTCACTCGCTTCTTATTCTTGATGAACTTGTGCCAGTCCTCGATGAACTCCTCGTTCTCTTCCGTGTCCACGCTCATGAAGTAGTTCCATGCCGCCAGGTGTCCCACCAGGGGCTTGGTGTCGATGCCGGAGAGTTCCTCCTCGCCGACGGAGAAGGCCACCACGGGGATGTCCTCGGCGGAGATGCCCTGGTTGCCCAGTTCCTTGTAGAACGGAACGTTGGCGTCACCGTTGACGGTCGAGACCACGGCGGTCTTTTTGCCCTTGGAACCGAACTTCTTGATCTTGGCGACCTCGGACTGCCAGTCGGAGAACCCGAACGGCGTGTAGTTGATCATGATGTCCTTGGACTTCACGCCCTTGTCCTTCAGGTAGGCCTCGAGGATCTTGTTCGTCGTCCGCGGATAGACGTAGTCGGTACCCTCCAGGACCCATCGCTCGACGCCGATCTCGTCCATCAGGTAGTCCACTGCCGGGATGGCCTGCTGGTTCGGCGCGGCCCCGGTATAGAACACGTACTTCGAGGACTCCTCACCCTCATACTGGACCGGATAGAACAGCGGCACACCGAGTTCCTCGACGACCGGCAGTACCGATTTCCGCGATACCGAGGTCCAGCAACCGAACATGACGGGTACCTTCTCCTTTTCGATCAGTTCGCGCGCCTTTTCCGCGAACAGCGGCCAGTTCGAGGCCGGGTCCACGACCACCGCCTCGAGTTTCTTGCCCAGGACGCCGCCCTTTTTGTTCTGCTCCTTGATCATCATCAGCATCACGTCC
Source organism: Pseudomonadota bacterium (assembly GCA_034722015.1). Classification (GTDB taxonomy): domain Bacteria; phylum Pseudomonadota; class Gammaproteobacteria; order JAJDOJ01; family JAJDOJ01; genus JAJDOJ01. The sequence continues at coordinate 2,902 of JAYENI010000146.1, read as the reverse complement.
TTCAGCGTCGTTTCGCTGATGGCCATGGTGCCGGAGAGCGAGTGCAGGATGCCCACCTTGATGGTTTCCCCGGCGAGGGCCGGGGTCAGCGCACCGGCGCACAGCAGCGTGAGCAGACCAAATGCTGAACCGGCCAGACGCTGACGCAGCGAGCGGGTCCGATGTTGGGTTGGTTTCATATTGTCAAATTCTCCTGTGATTGTCTTGAGCAAACTAGATCTGGACCTGAACGCCAAGCCGGATGATATCGTCGTCGCCGAACAGGCCACCGTTGGGTTTCTGGTACACCAGGTTCACCTTGGCGTTCTGCTCCGCGATGATGTAGTTGAGGTTGATGTCGAAGATGTCGCCGTCGGGGCCGTTGTCGACGTCGCCGTTCTGGTAGCGCGCGACGATCTGCGGCTGGCCGATGCCGATTTTCTTGGGCAGCAGGTAGCCGCCGAGCAGGAGCCAGCCGGTGCTGTCCGTGCCGGTTTCACCCGGTTGCGGTGTTCCCAGACCGCCCAGTTTTCCGTAGTCGTAGTAGGACCCTTCGAGGCTGAACGTCCCGATCGATCCGACGTTCTTCTCCATCAGCGCGTCGATGTTCCACGAGGTGTTGCCGTCCTGCGTCTGGGCGGAAGCACCCACGGTGAGGATGTCCTTTGTACCGAAATAGGTGCTACTGGCGTAGTAGCCCGGTTCCGGGTCCCAGAAGGCGTATTGCACACGACCTGCCCAGAGCACGGTGTCGTCCGCGGTCGCGGGTCCGTCGAACGCGCCGAACTGCCACTTGGCCTTGCCGCCGCCATATTCGCCCCAGTATGAGACACCGTCGTCGCGGCCCGCGAAGATCGCCGGGTAGGCCGACACGGCCGGGAAGTCCCAGATGTTCAGGTAGAACGGCCCGTCCAGGTTCGACCGGTCACTGGGAGGCAGCATACGACCGCCCCAGAGGTTGACGTAGTCGTTGAACTCGAACCGGGCGATCGCGTCCAGGACGCGTACGGCATCACCGTTGGACGAGTCGATCTCCGTGTTCATCGTGGCGGCGACGTACTCGTGGAACTGTCCGTTGAGGTAGATTCGCGCGCTGTCGAGCCGGAAGTCCTTGGAATAGTCGTCGCCGTTCGGCGCGCCGTTTTTCTCGGCGTTGAAACTGGTCCGCAGGCCGAGGCCGAGGCTGACCCACTGATCATCACCCAGAATGAAGGTTGCTCCTGCCGATGCTGTGCCGGTACCCATACTGCAGGCCGCCGCCAGGGACGCGCCACCAATCCTTTTTAACCACAAATTATTCATAATGCCCCCAAAGAAAGTGTTGTTGGGTTGCGACGCATGTGTTGCAAGCGCGCAACGAACACTAAACAAGAAGCGTGCCAGGAGTGGTGAGTGGTGCGAAAACTGGGGAGTTATAAGAAAAAAATGTGAAACCGGCGCTGTCCGGATCCCGGAGGTCTGTGACATGTGTCACATTGCGGTGCATCAATTTTCGTTATCGCGCCACTATGGTGCAACAGGCCACGGGTCGGGAATGGGGGTGCCGTGTCAGTGCCCCGGCACGCCTTCGCGTTCGATGAAGGCGATGACCTCGTCGAGTCCCTGGCGGGTCTTCAGATTGGTGAAGACGAAGGGCCGATCGCCGCGCATGCGGCGCGCGTCCTGGTCCATGACCTCGAGGGAGGCGCCGACGTAGGGGGCAAGATCGATCTTGTTGATCACCAGCAGGTCCGAACGGGTGATGCCGGGGCCTCCCTTGCGCGGGATCTTGTCGCCCGCCGCCACGTCGATGACGTAGATCGTCAGGTCGGAGAGTTCGGGGCTGAAGGTGGCGCTGAGATTGTCGCCACCGCTTTCGACGAAGATCAGATCGAGGTTGCTGAAGCGCCGGTTCAGGTCGGCGACCGCGGTCAGGTTGATCGAGGCGTCCTCGCGGATGGCCGTGTGCGGGCAACCCCCGGTCTCTACGCCGAGAATGCGCTCGGGGGCCAGGGCCTCACTGCGGACCAGAAACTCCGCATCCTCGCGGGTGTAAATGTCGTTGGTTACCACGGCAACCTGATAGCGGTCGCGCAACTGTTTGCACAGCGCATCGACCAATGCGGTCTTGCCGGAGCCGACGGGTCCGCCGACACCGACGCGCAAGGCCTCTTTCATCGTTTTCTTCTCCACGGATTCAAAACCAGCATCAGGAACGAAAAAGCCGGGTGCGCTGGGTTTCATGACACATGCTGGCATACTGCAGACCGGGCAGGGACGCGCCGATCGCCTCGTCCGGCAGCGCGGCGCCGTCACGGACCAGGGCGGGCAGGGCGGCGCCGATGCGTCTCAGTATGCGCTGCCCGTCGGTCTGTCCCAGTGGCACGAGCTTGACAGCCGCCATCGTCTGGTTCTCCAGCCACGACCAGGCGTATCCCAGCGTTGTCGAGGGTGTCGGGATACCCCAGCGACTGGTCGCCAGCGCGAACATCGTCGCCATCGTAACCGGCGTGTCGCCCTGCCAGTCGTCTGCCTCGCCGACTCCCAGGCCCGCCAGCAGGCGCGCCAGCGCCACGCCCAGATGACGTTCCTCGGCGCGCAACTCCGCGGTCTCCCGGCTGGCCAGCAGGAAGCGGGTCCAGTCGCGGATCTCTGCATCGTCTCCTCGATCCCAGGCCATGCGTAATCGCACCAGGACAGGGACGTCCAGTCGGCTCAGCCCATGCGCGAGAACGCCCTGAAGCCAGGACTCGACCCCCTGCGCGTCCCTGACCCAGCCCGTCTCGGTGGCGGTTTCCAGGCCCTGGGAATAGGCGAAGGCCCCGATCGGCAGGCCGGGACTGATCAACTGCCAGAGACCCGGATTGGCCAGGGTATTGTCCGCCGGACCTGTGACCGGCGCTTCAGTGAGCGGCGTGGTCATGCGCGTGGCCATGGTCATGGG
>JAYENI010000145.1:0-9792 GCA_034722015.1 Pseudomonadota bacterium | reverse complement strand
GAAAGATCCTGGTCGCTCACGATCCTTGCCGCCGCCTCCAGGGTATCTGCGCCCTGTCCGGGCGGCATTGGGCTCTTGGTCGGAGCTTTCAGGCCTTCCGGCAGGCAGCCAACCTTGACGCGAACCTTGAGTGGTACTGTTTTTAAACGATCAGAGAGGTAGTTCCCGAGACCGCTAAGGATGGTCTGCTGGTGAAAACGAATGAGTGTGGCAATGACACCCGTCTCGGCAATGACCACAAGTACCCCATGGTGGACTCCGGCGCAACGACACCGGTTTCTGGCGTGGGTCGGAAGCAAACGCCACAAAGCGTGATCAAGGTCCCGCAGCATCTCGGCACGTTGCCGGATGCCGCGATCAAGAAAATCACCAGCGCTACGCATGACGGCACAAAATTCGGTTTCGTCGGGTTTGTGTTCTATAGTTAGCCATAATTACAGGATACGGATGGAATGAATCTAGTGATCTTGCCCAGACTTCTCGGAAAATCCTATCGTATCCGCTGGCATCGCTGGTACCACTTTCTTTCCTTCTTCCTGGTCCTGGTCGTTCCTCCCCTGGCGCTTGGTGGTTACGGATTCTATGCGGGTTTCAGCCGGGGCCACGAATCGGTGGTTACTGCGTGGCGCGAGGACATCGTGTTGCAGGAACTGCGTATCGCGAGCGCCCGTGATGAGGCCCAGGCCAGGCTGAATACTCTGGGGCAGGAGATGGGCCGCCTGCAGGCGCAAGTGAATCGCATCGATGCATTGGGCACGCGGCTCGTCATGATGGCAAGCCTCGACAAGGGAGAATTCGACTTCAGTTCGGTCCCGGGTATTGGTGGCGCCGACGACGCAGGTGAGCAGGGCAACATGATCGCCAGCGATATTGCGGCGACCATGGAGTCAATGCGGAAGCAGCTCGACGGGAGGCAGGACCAGTTGAGGGTGCTTGACGAACTCCTGCTTTCACATGAACTGAGCAGGGAAATCCTGCCCTCGGGGAGCCCGACCACGACAGGCTGGTTGTCTTCGGCCTTTGGCCGCCGCAACGACCCTTTCACCGGAAAGAAGACGTTTCACAAGGGCGTGGATTTCGCCGGCAAACGAGGGTCGGACGTCATCGCGGTCGCGGGCGGCGTCGTGTCCATCGCCGAAAAGCGCGGCAACTATGGATTTCTGATAGAGATCGATCACGGTGGGCGCTACGCCACCCGGTACGGACATAACGAAAAGCTTCGCGTATCGGTGGGTGAGACGGTTCGCAAGGGGCAGGTCATCGCCGCGATGGGCAGTAGCGGTCGGTCGACCGGGCCCCATGTCCATTTCGAGGTCTGGAAGGACGGCAAGCGGGTCAACCCCGGGAAGTTCGTCCAGGCCTCGCGCTAGGAGCCTGTCCGAGAATGGAGTTCGTCGCGAGGGGAAGCGTCGCTGAGATGGATTTTGTGCTCGTTTGAGGAGAATAGTCCCCTCGTGTGACGAGAACGAACGTGAAATACGGCCAGCGAGGCTTTTCCGCAGTAGCACTTCCATTCTCGGACAGGCTCCTAGGACATTGTTCAACCCGGGAGTTCGACAAAGACCTCCCCAGCCTTCCCGCGGCAGGGCGGGGACAGTCAGCGCCCTGGTCCCATCCTTTGCTCTGCGGCATCTCTGCCGATCCCCGGCATTTTTCCTCAAACCGCAAGTCTCATGGTGAGCACAAACTCGTTCTGGCAGCGGGCGAATACGCTATTATTGCCTCCTTCAACCTTCCCTTACTGTAGACATCGATGGTAAGCACCGTTTTCAGAAAGATTTTCGGCAGTCGTAACGAACGGCTGGTCAAGGGATATCAAAAAAAGGTTTCCCGCATCAATGCACTGGAGCAGGAGACACAGGCCCTCTCCGACGAAGCACTGAAGGGGCGCACCGAGGCGCTTCGCGAGCGACTCCGCTCGGGCGCGTCGCTCGACGCAATCCTTCCCGAGGCCTTCGCCGTGGTGAGGGAGGCGGGACTTCGTGTCCTGAAGATGCGTCATTTCGACGTGCAGATGATCGGCGGTATGGTGCTCAACGACGGCAAGATCGCCGAAATGCGCACCGGAGAGGGGAAGACACTCGTCGCCACGCTTGCCATCTATCTCAATGCACTGGAGGCCAAGGGTGCGCACGTCGTGACAGTCAACGACTACCTTGCCCGACGCGACGCCGGATGGATGGGCAGGCTGTACGATTTTCTTGGACTTTCCGTCGGTGTTACCAACTCCTCTTCAGGTGGCGGACCGGACAGTGCTTCGTATCTCTTCGATGCGACACACCCCGAATCTGAGGGCGGATACCGTAATCTTCGGCCGGTAACCCGTCGGGAGGCCTATGCGGCGGATATTACCTACGGGACCAACAACGAATTCGGGTTCGACTACCTGAGGGACAACATGGCGTTCAACGCCGAGGGGCGCGTTCAGCGGCCCCTGAACTTCGCGGTGGTCGACGAGGTGGATTCCATCCTGATCGACGAGGCGCGTACCCCGTTGATCATCTCCGGGCCTTCCAGTGAGAGTTCGGAACTGTACACGAAGGTCGATACCCTGATTCCGAAGCTCGAGCGTCAGGCGGAAGAAGAAGGTCCCGGCGATTTTTCAGTGGATGAAAAGGCCAAGCAGGCCTATCTCACCGAAGAGGGACATCAGCACGTCGAGGACCTGTTGTCCGAGTCCGGAATGCTGCCGGAGGGCGACAGTCTCTATGACGTGACCAACATCGGTCTGATGCACCACCTCAATGCCGCGGTCCGGGCGCACGCGCTGTTTCAGAAGGACGTCGACTATATCGTGCGCAACGGCGAGATCGTCATCGTTGACGAGTTCACCGGACGCACCATGCCGGGACGGCGCTGGTCGGACGGGCTGCACCAGGCCATCGAGGCCAAGGAAGGGGTGCCGGTACAGCAGGAGAACCAGACGCTCGCGTCGATCACCTTCCAGAACTATTTTCGCCTCTACGACAAGCTGTCCGGTATGACGGGTACTGCTGACACCGAGGCCTTTGAGTTTCAGCAGATCTATAACCTGGAGGTCGTCGTTATTCCCACCAACCAGCCCATGGTGCGGAACGACATGGGAGACCTGATCTATCTCACCATGAAGGAAAAGTACGACTCAATCATCGATGACATCAAGGATTGCATGTCGCGTGGACAGCCTGTCCTGGTGGGAACGGCGTCCATCGAGGCCTCGGAATATCTTTCCGGCCTGATGAAAAATCAGGATATCGAACATTCGGTGCTGAATGCAAAGTTTCACGAGCAGGAGGCCCACATCATCGCCAACGCCGGGCGTCCGGGCGTGGTGACGATTGCGACCAACATGGCGGGCCGCGGCACCGATATCGTGCTTGGCGGCAGTCTGGAAGCGGAACTCGCGGGACTGGAATCCGCCGGGGACGCTGATGCGGAAAATGTCGCGGTCGCGTGGAAGGACCGCCACGGCAATGTCGTCGACGCTGGCGGTTTGCACATCATCGGAACCGAACGCCACGAGTCACGTCGCATCGACAATCAGTTGAGGGGGCGGTCCGGTCGTCAGGGCGATTCGGGTTCCAGCCGCTTTTATCTTTCGCTGGAAGACAACCTCATGCGCATCTTCGCGTCTGACCGGGTCAAGGGATTGATGCAGAAGCTGGGCATGCAGGAGGGTGAGTCGATCGAGCACCCCTGGGTGACCAAGGCCATCGAGAATGCTCAGCGCAAGGTCGAGGCGCACAACTTCGATATTCGCAAACACCTGCTGGAATACGACGATGTGGCGAACGACCAGCGCAAGGTGATCTATCAACAGCGCGCCGAATTGATGGAGTCCGGCGATATTTCGGAGAATGTACGGGCGATCCTGGACGATGTAATCGGCAACGTCATCAATACGCATATTTCTCCAGGCAGCCTGGAGGAACAATGGGACGTCCCGGGTCTCGCGGAGTCGCTGAAGAATGAATTCGGTCCCGAGTTCGATCTGCAGGCCTGGCTGGACAAGGACCCTGATCTGCATGAGGAGACGCTACGCGACAGGATCCAGACCGAGATACGGGCGGTCGTCGACGCGAAAGAGCAGATGATTGGCAGCGAGATGATGCGGCGCTTCGAGAAGGACGTGATGCTGCAGATCCTGGACCACACGTGGAAGGAACATCTCGCCGCGATGGACTACCTTCGGCAAGGGATCGGGCTGCGCGGCTATGCGCAAAAGAATCCCAAGCAGGAATACAAAAGAGAAGCCTTTGAAATGTTCCAGCAGATGCTGGAACGCATCAAGCACGACGTTGTTTCGGTGCTGACCCGCTTTCAGGTGCAGTCGGAGCAGGAACTGGCCGCAATGGAAGCCGAGAGACAGAAACAGCAGCAGATGCAGTTCAAGCACGAGGCAGCAGCCAGCGCCCTGTCGGCGAATGAACAGGAACAAGCAGCCGGTGCCGGTGACAAGGGACAGCCGTTTCGACGGGACGGGCGGAAAATCGGGCGCAACGAACCCTGTCCCTGCGGATCCGGAAAGAAGTACAAGCAGTGCCACGGCAAGCTGGGTTGAACACCAAAAGAGTGTTGAATGTTGAATTTTGAATGTTGAGTTGCGGAGTTCACTTCGCTCACGGTTTGACCACAGGGAAAGATGCCGTCGAAACGGGCTGTGAATACAGCGCACGCTTTCAACTCAACACCCAACGCTTGACTCCGTCTTCACCGGGACCGGGATATGGCAACTCACCCGGTGTTTTTCCGATTATCTGACGATTTGTCCTTAATCATGCCTGTTGGACTTTCCCTCCCTGATTCCCTGTTGCCGGTCCCGGGGATCCGGCTCGCCAGTGCCGCGGCAGGGATACGATACAGTGGTCGTGATGATCTGCTCGTCATTGAACTGTCTGAGGGATCCCGTACCGCCGCGGTGTTTACGCGCAATGCGTTTCGGGCGGCGCCTGTGGAGATCGCGAGTGAGCACCTTGCCGCCCGATCGCCGCGTTACCTGTTGATCAATGCGGGAAATGCCAATGCCGGAACCGGGCAGACGGGAAAAGCCGATGCCCGTGCAAGTTGTCGCGCACTGGCGAAAGTTACACATTGTGATCCGCAAGAGGTCCTTCCGTTTTCAACAGGTGTCATCGGAGAGCGCCTGCCACTGGAGCGCCTGATTGCACCCCTGGAATCGGTGGTCGACAGGCTGCGAGCCGATGGGTGGGGCGATGCCGCTCGAGCCATCATGACGACGGATACGGTGCCAAAGGCCGTCTCAAGGCGTATCGAAATCGGTGGAGTCGGCGTCACGATTACGGGGATCGCGAAGGGCGCCGGGATGATCCATCCGGACATGGCCACCATGCTGGCCTTCGTCGCAACCGACGCGGTAATGTCACAGGATCTGCTGGGGAACACGCTGTCCTCTCTAGTCAAGGGCAGTTTCAATTCGATCACCGTTGATGGCGACACCTCGACCAACGACGCTTGCGTCCTCGTCGCCACGGGGAAATCCAGTGTAGAGGTTACAGGGTCAACGAGGGAATTCCCGGCGTTTCACTCAGCCCTCGAAGGCGTGATGACCGACCTGGCTCAGGCGATCGTGCGCGACGCGGAAGGCGCGACGCGATTTGTCAGTATCCGGGTGCAGGGTGCTCGCGACGAAAGCGAGGCCAGGGCGGCCGCGTTCACTATCGCTCATTCTCCTCTGGTCAAGACGGCGTTCTTTGCCGGCGACCCCAATTGGGGAAGGATTCTGGCTGCGCTGGGACGTGTCGGTATCGAGTCATTCGAGATCGACAGGGTCGGACTCTTTCTCGACGAGGTAGAGGTTGTGCGTACCGGGGGCGTGGCGCCCGGATACCGGGAGGAAGACGGTGGCCGCGTCATGTCTCGTGAGGAATTTACCGTGACGGTAGTGCTGGGGCGAGGTGAGTCCAGGGCCGTAGTCTGGACCTCCGACCTGTCACACGAATACGTTCGGATCAACGCAGAATACCGAAGCTGATGGCATCTCATCAGTTGCAGGGCCGTGTCGACATTGGCGATGTGGCGACACCCGATGCCAAGGGTACGGGCAGGTATCTGCACGTGGTGGCAGCCGCCCTTAGTGACGAGGCAGGCAGGTTGCTGATTGCCAGGCGCCCCTCGCACACCCATCAGGGAGGCAAGTGGGAATTTCCCGGCGGAAAAGTTGAAAGGGGGGAAGCGCCGCTCGATGCACTGGCGCGTGAACTTGACGAGGAACTGGGTGTCCGCCCCCTGGCCTGTGAACCGTTGATCACCGTGCTGCACAACTATCCCGACAAGCGGGTCAGGCTTGAGGTCTGGCGCATTCGCGGTTTCGAAGGGTCGGCGAGTGGTATCGAGGGCCAGGAAGTCCGTTGGGTGGCGCAAAGCGAGCTGGACGCATACGAATTTCCGGATGCCAACCTGCCGGTAATCACTGCCCTGATCCTGCCGGATCGCTACCTGATTACCCCGGACCCCGGACCGGACACCGCCGCATTTCTTCGGGCGCTGCAACGCGTAACAGAGCGAGGCGTTTCTCTGGTTCAGTTTCGTGCGACGAACCTGGGAGGGGACGAGTACATTGATTTGGCCCGGCAGGTGCTGGACATCTGCCGTTCAGCAGGCGCGAAGCTGCTGCTCAATGCAGATCCGCAGCGGGCTTTGACACTCGGGGCGGACGGCGTACACCTCAACGGGATACGCCTGCGGGCCCTTCGTGATCGGCCGTTGCCGCGGGGGTTTCTTGTCGGCGCGTCCTGCCATCATCCGGGTGAACTGCGGCTCGCAAGCTCGTGCGGTGTGGATTTTGCCGTCCTGTCTCCAGTCAGAGAGACGTCCTCGCATTCCTGCGCGCGACATCTGGGATGGCGAACCTTCCGTGATTACTGTCTTCGGGCAAGGATGCCGGTCTATGCGCTCGGCGGTGTCGGTGAAGGCGATATTCCGAGGGCGCGGGCGTGCGGCGGGCAGGGAATTGCAGCGATCAGGGGACTATGGGGTAAAGAGACTGACCGTTGAAGCCGCCAGGAATCTGCAGGTGGCTGCAACCTGCTGTCCCGTAGCGTCGATCGTGGACTGTCAATCAAGGACCGCCGATTTTCCTACGGTTGGCGCAACACCACGATTACAGCGCGCAACAGGCCAGTTCAAAATCGAAGTCGTCCGTAATCTGGACCGGGCGCTCTTCCAGGTCGGGCTGCACCAGAAAGCGGATCGAAAATCGGTGTTTCCCTGCGCTTACCTCGGGAAAATGGGAAGCCGCAATGGTGACCCCGATCCGTATCAGCTGATTCGGATGTGACGGGTCCAGCGTTTTCTCGTAGAACCCTCTTTCAGCCCGAATCGGATTCAATCCGGCGCTCTGCCGGACCAGGTCCATGATCACCGATACCCCCTGATGAATCTTCCTGTAGGGCTGGATCCAGAGTTCAAGGTCGTTTCGCCGCCGGATTGTGTCCCGGGAAAGCCAGTGATGAAAGGCCGGCAGATCGAAATCGCAGGAACCACCTGGAATCGCGGCACGCTGTTTGATGCTGTGAAGGAAGTCGTTGGTTTTCAGTTGCTCGCCAGGATTACCCGCAATGCCGTGTAGCATATCGATGAGCGCGCGATGACTTTCCACAATGGACCGGAGGTGTTCGGTGTCGACGCCGGGAATTTCCGCGAGGCCCTCCAGATTGGAGATCTGACGCTTGAGTTCCTTCATCAACTCACTTTTCAGGTCCACCCTGGAAACCAGATCCGCTATCTCGATGAGAGTCCGTAGCGCCCCGTGCGTGTCCCAGAGGGTGTCTCCCTCGATGAAATGGTTGAAGCGCTGGATGAGTTGTTCCACGCGCAGGAAGGTACGGATTCGTTCGTTGAGGGGCTGTTCGAAAATAACTGTCTCGGACACGTTGTGGATTCCGTAAACGGTGAATGTGCGTGACGCTGAAGATCGGTAATTGTGCAGTGTATTTAGGTAAAGAACAATTCGCGGTGCCCTGTTTATTCCGGGCCCGGTGGGGGAGCCGTGCCGATCGAAAACAGGTCATGCCGGGCGGTGAGTGAACGGCGGACAAGTATTGGGATGCCGTGTTTCAAGCCCTGTCTGTTACTCGAAACGGTCGCCTGTCGAAAATTCCCTGTGAAGTCTTTCCACCTGTCTTTGCAGATGCGAGTGGTCTCTGGAGTTATCAAGGACGTTATCGGCCGCGGCGAGTCTTTCCCCTCTTGGCAGTTGCGCCGCCAGAATCGCCCGTGCGTCTTCCTCTGAGACCTCATCCCTGGTCGCCACGCGACGGGCCTGGGTCTCCTCGTCGCAGTCCACCACGACAATGCGATCAAACATCGTCTCCATACCCGTTTCCAGCAGTAACGGGACGACCACCACGCAGTAGCTTGTCGGTGGCAGGGCCTGGATCTGACGATCGATCGTTCTACGGACCTCGGGGTGTACGATGGCTTCCAGAGCACGGCGCGATGCGTCGCTACTGAAGATGCGTTCTCGCAAGGCGCGCCGGTCGAGATCGCCGGACGGTGTCAGCGTTTCAGGGCCGAAGGTCTCGGTTATCCGGGCAAGAACGGGTGATCCCCTCGATGTGACGTCACGTGCGATCACATCGGCGTCGACAATCGGCGCACCCACGGCCGCGAAAAGGTCCGCGGCCGTGGACTTGCCGCTACCGACACCGCCGGTCAGCCCGATGCGGAGCATGTGCCTTGCTAGTGGGTTGAGTAATCCAGATACGCCCGACTGATTTGCGGCCCCCAGAGCAGGGCGATCAGGCCGGCCGCGGCAAGAAAGGGTCCGAAGGGAATGGGTACGTTTCGGTCCCGGCCAAGAATTGCCATCAGGGCGATGCCGGTTACTGCGCCAACGAGGGCGGACAGGATAATGATCAGAGGCAGGCTCTGCCAGCCCAGCCACGCTCCAAGCATGGCGAGCAGCTTGAAGTCACCGTATCCCATCCCCTCCTTACCCGTCAGTTTCTTGAAAACATGGTAAACGATCCAGAGGGACAGGTATCCGAATATCGCACCCAGGACAGCGGATTCCAGGTCGGTGAACAGCCCGCCCAGGTTGACCAGAAGCCCCGCCCAGACGAATGGCAGCGTGATCGCATCCGGTAGCAGTTTCTGGTGAAAGTCGACGACGGCGAGCGCGATCAGTGCCCAGACGAGGGGGAGCGCCGCGGCCGCCTGCATGGTGTAACCGAACCTCCATGCGACGAGAAGGCTCGTGATCCCGGTGGCCATCTCGACCAGTGGGTACTGTACCGAGATCGAGCTGCCGCACGCGCTGCATCGACCGCGAAGAAAAAGGTAGCTGATGACCGGAATATTCTCCAGTGCGGTGATCTGATGACCGCACTGCGGGCAGGCGGAACGCGGTGCGATCAGGCTGAATCCACTGCCGTGGTCAGGGGGCGGCGCACCGCCTGGTTCCAACAACTCGCGGCATTCCTCCGCCCACTGCTGTTTCAGCATAATCGGTAAGCGATAGATCACCACGTTGAGGAAACTTCCCACCATCATCCCGAGTACCGTAACGAACACGAGAAAGAGTGCGGTGTTATCCGACAAAAGATTGTGCAGCGCAGTCATTGACGGGGCGGGAGCTCCTGGAGTGGTGAGGGCACGTTGCGCCGGGGCATGGATGCCGCCTTTTCTTGGACTACAGGTACGGTAGGCTTACCTCGAAGCAACGTAAATCCGTGGCATCCAGCGCCGGTCGGACTCAGGCGATTTCTGTCAAATGACATACCGTCTTGCTTGTCTTTTCACCCGTCCTCTGTGTTGCGACAACAGGTGCATAGTTCGACTATGCACCTGTTG
>JAYENI010000144.1:0-9975 GCA_034722015.1 Pseudomonadota bacterium | reverse complement strand
TTTGGCACCTCGATGTCGGCTCATCACATCCTGGGGCTGAAGCAGGTCCCAAGGGTATGGCTGTTCGCCATTTAAAGTGGTACGCGAGCTGGGTTTAGAACGTCGTGAGACAGTTCGGTCCCTATCTACCGTGGGCGTTCGAGACTTGAGGGAAGCTGCTCCTAGTACGAGAGGACCGGAGTGGACGCACCTCTGGTGTTCCGGTTGTCACGCCAGTGGCACTGCCGGGTAGCTATGTGCGGACGGGATAACCGCTGAAAGCATCTAAGCGGGAAGCCCCTCCCAAGATGAGGTCTCGCTGGACACTCGATGTCCCTGAAGGGCCCTCGAAGACTACGAGGTCGATAGGCTGGGTGTGGAAGCGCGGTAACGCGTGAAGCTAACCAGTACTAATTGCCCGTGAGGCTTGACCATATAACACCCAAACAATCTGGGTGCTGGTGTAGATCTGGTGGCAATGATGTGCTTGAATGATGTCTTCCAAGAATGTGCGTCTAAATGCGCGATAACGCGTGTATAGACACCGCCGAATTGTCTGGCGGTAATAGCGAGTGTGAACCACCCGATCCCATTCCGAACTCGGAAGTGAAACCGCTCTGCGCCGATGATAGTGTGGGGCTTCCCCATGTGAAAGTAGGTCACTGCCAGGCATTCAAATTAAAAGCCCCTGATGGTTTCAACTGTCAGGGGCTTTTTTTGTCAGGCGTTGGCACTGCATAATCATAACCGGCCTATTTTCGATGTGTTCTCTCAATTTTGGTCCAGGTATCTCTTAGTGTTACTGTTCGATTGAATACCAGTTCGCTGGCGAGTCCGTCTATGATGTCCAGGCAGAAGTATCCCTGTCGCTCGAACTGAAACCGATCATTTTCGCCAGCCTCACCAAGGGTTGACTCCACTTTGCAACCCTTAAGCACAGTCAATGAGTTTGGATTCATGTGAGTAAGGAAATTCTTGGTAGAGGCGGGGTATGGAACGTTGAACAAACGATCATAAAGCCGCACTTCGGCATCCAGGCATTGCGATGAATCCACCCAGTGGATTGTTCCCTTCACTTTTCTGTTGTCAGGCGAGGACCCGCCACGCGTCTCGGGATCGTAGGTGCATATCAATTCCGTAATTTCTCCATCGTGGCTTTTTATAACTGATCGGCAGGTAATGAAATAAGCGTACCTCAGCCTAACTTCCCTGCCAGGCGCTAGACGGAAGAACTTTTTAGGGGGGTCTTCCATGAAATCATCACGTTCTATATAGATGACCTTCGAGAACGGAATCTTGCGTGATCCCATCTCCGGCCGTGCCGGGTGATTGGATGCATCCAGGTTTTCGACTTGATTGTCGGGGTAGTTTTCAACAGTAACCCGTAACGGTTTCAGGACAGCCATTACCCGCGGGGCGTGCTCGTTGAGATCCTCACGAATGGCACTTTCCAGAACCCCAATTGAAATTCGCGCGTCTTTTTTTGTTACACCTATGCGATCGCTGAAGTCCCTTATTGCAGCTGGCGTGTACCCTCTTCGTCTCAGGCCGGAAATCGTCGGCATGCGGGGATCGTCCCATCCACTAGTGTGCTTTTGTTGGACGAGTTGCTGCAGTTTCCTCTTGCTCATTACCGTATATTCGAGTTCGAGGCGGGCAAACTCGATTTGTTGGGGGTGGCAAGGTGTACTGACTTCATCCAGTACCCACTCGTAAAGTGGGCGATGATCTTCGAATTCTAGTGTACAGAGAGAGTGGGTAATTCCTTCAATCGCATCGGAAAGCGGGTGCACAAAGTCATACATCGGATAGATGCACCACCTGTCCCCGGTCAAATGATGGTTTGCGTGCTTAATGCGATACAGAACCGGGTCGCGCATATTGAGATTTGCGGACGCCATGTCGATCCTTGCGCGCAGGACGTGCGCACCGTCGCTAAACTCACCTGCACGCATACGCTGAAACAGGTCGAGATTCTCATCGATCGATCTGTTTCGGTACGGACTGTCCCTTCCCGGTTCCTTCAGGCTTCCTCGATACGCGCGAATCTCTTCGGCGCCCAGACTGTCCACATAGGCCTTGCCTTTTTTTATCAGCGTCAGCGCATACTCGTACAGTTGCTCGAAGTAGTCCGACGCATGGTGAAGCTCATCCCAGTTGTAGCCCAACCAGTGAACATCCTGCATGATGGACTCAACGTACTCGAGTTCTTCCTTTTCCGGATTGCTGTCGTCAAATCGAAGATTGCACCGGCCGTGGTAATCCTGGGAAATCCCGAAATTGAGACAAATGGATTTCGCATGGCCGATGTGGAGGTAGCCATTGGGTTCGGGAGGAAAGCGTGTAGTGACCCGCCCGTTATTTTTGCCTTCAGCCAGGTCTTTCTCGATGATTGATCGAATGAAATTTACAGGTTGAACTTTATCAGTCATGATTAATTGAATGTGTCGGGCGGGGGCAGGTCACTTCAATGGCGGTGGCTGCGCAACTCGAGCGTGATTCTTCAGCGCGAGCCCCGGTGAGGTATATTCGCTATGACAGGGATCCACTCTCTGACGCTCAGGCCCGCGCCGCGTCAGAAAATGTGTGCCACAAAATCCGGTTTTCCAGTGCGCCCAATACATCGGGCCCATTCGATCGAGTTCTGTTAGAGTCCTGCGGCGCTATACTGCTGATAGTACCCCATCACACGTTCGACGTATTCGATGGTTTCCTCGTAAGGGGGGATGCCGCTGTATTTTTTGACCGCCATTGGGCCGGCATTGTAGGCCGCAAGCGCGATGCGGGGATCGTTCTCGAACTCGGAGAGCATCAGGCTGAAGTAACGAATTCCCCCCTTGATGTTCTCCGCCGCATCGAAGATGTCCCCTACCCCCATTTTCGTCGCAGTTTGAGGCATCAATTGCATAAGCCCCTTGGCGCCAACTTGGGATACTGCATAACGGTCGTAGCATGACTCCGCCCGAATGATGGCCCTTACCAGATTCGGGTCGATCTGAAATTCCCTGGAGTAGCGCTCGATTGTGCGGGCATGTGTCTGTTCTCTCTTTGATAGTGACCGGGTGGTTGCCGCGCAAGCAACTGACCCGGATCGTTGTGAATCACGCGGTCTGCCGACGGTGGCCAGGAGAAAAAACCGTTCGTCCGCAAGTTTCGTGCTCGAATACCATAGGGTGCCGTCCTGCTCGCGATAGACATAGTAATTCGATCCCGCGGTCGTATACGGTGTAAAGAGGGACGTTACGACCAAAGTGGCAATCGCGGCTAGGTTGACTGGGAGTCGCATTTTGTCTTCTATTGGCGCGGTATGTCACCGTATTCTAGACGGGTTTCCCCGGAGTGCCTATCCACCCGGACGGTTGATTCCGACCGGCTATCCCCTCGATTCTCATGATGGACCACTCAAAACTGATTGGTGAACTCTCTGACGGGCATCCTCGCGCTATCGCTGATCTTTGCAGGGATTTGGGGGTGTGTCCGGAAGAAATCCGCGATGCTATCCGTGACCTTACGGACAGCGGGTTGCCGCTGGTCAATATGCGGTCCGACGTGATCCGCCTTCTACATGCCGTCGAACCCCTTGATTCCTGGCTGATTCAAGAGAATATGCCCGAGCGACTCAGGCGCGGAATCACTAATCTGGAGATACTCCATCAAGTCGATTCGACGAGTGCCAGGCTTATGCGTTTCGTGTCGCCGGGGGACAGCGGTATCCGGGTTTGCCTGGCAGAGACGCAGACGGGTGGCCGGGGAAGAAGAGGGCGGACGTGGATTTCTCCGTATGGCGCCGGCGTATATCTCTCCGTTCGACAGCATATTGTCCCGGGTAAGCGGTGCCTCGGCGCTCTCAGTCCCTTGCTGGCGGTGAATTTGGCCGACGCCCTGGACGAATTTGGGGTCGAAGGTGTCAGGGTCAAATGGCCCAACGACCTGGTTCGGGAGGGGCGCAAGCTGGGTGGCATACTGATTGAAACGAGGGTGCATGGTGACGGGAGCCTTACTGTGGTCACCGGCATGGGATTGAACTACCGCTTTCCCGCAGCCTGGATCGGGAGGACCGACCAACCAATCGTAGACCTGTATGAAGTCATGTCCGGGAGACCGGTGTCACGTAACCTTGTGGCAGCAGCTATCATTGCCACCGTTGCTGACACGGTATCCGGGGTGGCGTCACTTGATGTGAATGACCTGCCACTCAGGTGGCGTAATCGGGACAGCACTATGGGTAAGGTTGTCGAACTTCGCACGTCCGACAGGCTCGTACGCGGTTATTCCGAGGGAATCGATCATAAAGGCCGCCTGTTGCTACGGACCAATGGCGGAACAGAGCACTTCGAGGTCGGTGATGTGACCCTGCGCCCCGCGAAATGATCGCGCTGCTCGATCTTGGGAACAGCCGTTTCAAGTTGGCACCGTTAACGGAGGGGCAGCCGGGTGCGGTGACCGTCATGAAATACGGACACGACGCCGGGGATTCGGTGGTCAAAGCGCTGCGGGAGATGCAGCCAGATCAGGTCTACGTGGCATCGGTACGAGGATCGCAGTTTGATCGCGAGATTCGTCGCTCAATGGAGGGGGGATCCGGCATCGAAACGCGGTTTGTTGTTACGCCTGAGTCGGGGTTGGGTGTTCGAATCGCTTACCGAGACCCCGCTCACCTGGGTGTGGACCGCTACCTGTCCATGGTCGCTGTCAGAGAATCGCTCGGTACAGCCGCCGTCGTGCTGGATTGCGGGACCGCGGTGACGATAGATGCGGTAGACGCTCATGGGAGGCATCTTGGCGGTCTGATTCTCCCGGGTCTGCAGATGATGCGTAGGAGCCTCAATGCCGGGGCCGCGGAAATCAATGTCAACGAGCGGGATGCTGCTCACGATCTATTTGCTACTGATACGAAAGAGGGGGTGATTGCGGGGACGACACGGGCCACGCTTGCATCGCTGGAGAAGATAAGCCACGACATGCGCGCGTCCATGCAGTCGCCAGTCAGCATCGTCATCGACGGTGGAGACGCAGACTACCTTGCTCCGTTTCTACCCGATTCATTCATCAGGATGCCTTATCTAGTGCTCAGAGGACTGGCCGTTCTGGTGACGGAGGAATGATGCGTGCATTTTTCTTCATGCTCCTTGCCGCCAATCTGGTCTACCTGGTCTGGGGTCTTGCCCATCCGCCGGAAAGACCGGCCCATCTGGCGCCGGAAATCCCCGCGTCAGCCGAGCGGCTGGTTCTCTGGGCTGAATATCATGGAGGGACCACGGGCGGGGTGACGAATTCCGTCGATGATGGGTTAAAGACGGTCGCGTCCGGAAGCACCGCAAATGCTGTAGCGGACAGCGGACAGCCCGGCAACGATGTAGCCCCAGCCCCTCCCGCTGAAGACGGGACAAATCCACGGGCGTCGACGCGCAGTTGCTACACACTTGGACCGTTCGCCGTGGAAGATGCCACGCGGCAGGTGGTCAACGATCTGGCCGGGCTGGAAGTCGAAGCGGCAGTTCGGGAAACCAGGAAAAGAAGGCCAACCAGCTACTGGGTCTACCTGGCCGGCTTTAACGACCGTGCCCAGGCGCAGGAAACCGTCAACGACCTGAAGGCCGGTGGCGTAAAAGACTATTACATTGAAACTGTCGGGGAGTACAGAAATACGATCTCGCTCGGGCTATACACCTATCGAAGCCGGGCCGCGATCAGGGCCGACAATATCCGGGAGCTTGGATTCGATCCGCAAATTCGTCCCAACCTTCGCAACGTCGCCGAGTTCTGGATCGACTTTGAGATTCGTGCGGGTGTTGAACTGGCGCCGGCGTGGTGGCGCGATACCGTCACTGATCCGGATGCCATAGAGCAGAAGGAACGGGATTGTTCCTGAATTCGCGGGAATTGCCGCTGCGTAGCCGGGAATACAGGATCTGCTGTGGCTAACAGGATAGCCCGGAACGGCTTGGGCTGCAGGCAGGCCTCACTTCGGGATCCGTGGAGGTTGGTCTCAGGAAGAAGTCACTGACTATGGCTGCTTGGCGGCAATCGCCTTATACCAACTGCAACGACAAGCCGGTCAGGTCAGCAGATTCTCGAGCGTTCGCGCGTAAATCGAGGATAACTGGTCGAGATCCTCAACACGTACGTGCTCGTTGATCTTGTGGATGCTGGCATTGATCGGCCCAAGCTCCACAACCTGGCTACCGGTGGGCGCGATGAACCTTCCATCAGATGTGCCGCCTGACGTGGACAGGCTGGTTTCGCGCCCGGTCTCGTCGCGAATTGCCCTGCGCACCGCCTCGACGAGTTTGCCCTCGGCCGTCAGGAAGGGCTGGCCGGAAAGCGACCACTCCAGCTCGTATCGCAATCCGTGATCGGCGAGCATGGATTCGACCTGGCGTCTCAGTTCAGTCTCCGTCACCTCGGTCGAAAACCGAAAGTTGAACTGCAGCCACAGGTCACCGGGGATGACGTTCGTTGCGCCGGTCCCCGCCCGGATGTTCGCGATCTGGAACGTCGTCGGTGGGAAGTAGGCGTTGCCCCGGTCCCACTCGAAGGTTGAGAGTTCCGCCATCAGCGGGGCGATCCGGTGGATGGGATTCTCCGCCAGGTGCGGGTAAGCCACGTGACCCTGATGACCCTTGACTCGCAGATTGCCGGTCAGTGACCCGCGCCGGCCGTTCTTCACGACGTCGCCTATGATTTCGCTGCTCGATGGTTCTCCCACCAGACACCAGTCGATTTTCTCTCTACGTTGCTCAAGGGTCTCCACCACCTTTACGGTGCCGTCCACGGCGGGTCCCTCCTCGTCGCTGGTCAGCAGAAACGCGATTGAACCCCTGTGTCCGGGGTGTTTCTCAAGGAAGCCTTCGGTGGCGGTGACCATGGCGGCGAGGCTGCCCTTCATATCGCATGCGCCGCGGCCGTAAAGCAGGTCATCCCGAACAACCGGCTCGAAGGGGGCGCTGTGCCACTGGTCTGCGGGACCAGCGGGGACAACGTCGGTATGTCCGGCAAAGGTAAACACGGGGGCCTCGTGCCCGCGCCTGGCCCACAGGTTGTCTACCTCTGCGAAGCGCAGGGTCTCGACCTTGAAGCCGATTTTCTCCAGTCGCCTGGCGAGTAGCTGCTGACATCCCCTGTCCTCGGGCGTGACCGAGTCCCGGGATATCAGATCCATTGCAAGTTCAAGTGTGGGAGATGGCATGAAAAACTTCTTCGAGGGTTTCCCGGCAGGTGGCGGTACTCTGGCGCTGATACTCAGTCGAAATCCCGCAACAACGCGTTGATGCCGACCTTGCTGCGCGTCTTTTCGTCCACGCGTTTGACGATTACGGCACAGTACAGGCTGTATTTTCCGTCCCTGGAGGGCAGGTTGCCGGATACGACAACGGAACCCGCCGGGATGCGTCCGTAGGTGATCTCGTCTTTTTCCCGATCGTAGATCCGGGTGCTCTGCCCGATATAGACACCCATCGAGATCACCGACCCCTCCTCGACGATGACCCCCTCGACGACCTCCGAGCGTGCCCCGATGAAACAGTTGTCCTCGATGATCGTTGGCGCGGCCTGCAGCGGTTCGAGTACACCACCGATTCCGACGCCGCCGGAGAGGTGGACGTTTCTCCCGATCTGGGCGCATGAGCCCACCGTCGCCCAAGTATCCACCATGGTGCCCGAGTCGACGTAAGCGCCAATGTTGATGTAGGAGGGCATCAGCACGACCCCGGGGGCCTGATAGGAACCCCTGCGCGCCATTGCGGGTGGCACGACGCGTACGCCGCCGCTGCGCATCTCGCCGATGCCCTGCTCCGAATACTTTCCCGGGACCTTGTCGAAATAATTGGTGTGGGCCCCGTTGATGTAGGCGTTGTCCTCGATCCGGAAGTAGAGCAATACGGCTTTTTTCAGCCACTGGTTGACGACCCACTCGCCGTTTTGCTTTTCCGCCACCCGTAAGGACCCGGAGTCCAGTCCGCGGATCGCGTTGCGTACCGCGTCCCTTACAGCGGGCTCGGCGTTTCCAGGCGTAATCTCCGAGCGTCGCTCAAACGCGTTTTCGATGATCTCCTCGATGTCCGTCATCATTGCTATCTCCGTTACTTGCAGTGTCGAGTATTGAATCGGCTGGTGTCGCCCGGGGGACCGCTAGCTGACGGCCCCTGTGTCCGCTTTTGTAGCGTCGTGCGCGAGCGCCTCTGCGACACCCCTGATGCGACGTGCCGCATCGAGACACTCGTCGATCGGTGCGACCAGTGCCATGCGAACGTGGTTCCGCCCCGGGTTGCCGCTGGTGGTATCGCGAGAGAGAAAACTGCCCGGCAAGACGGTCACGTTGGCCCGCCGATACAGTTCACGCGTGAATTCCAGTTCGTCAACGGGTGTCCGTGGCCACAGGTAGAAGCCGCCGTCGGGTATGGTGACATCGAGGGCAGGGGCCAGGATATTGACCGCGGCATGGAATTTTTCGCGATACCGTTGCCGGTTCCGCCTGACGTGGGCGTCGTCCGACCACGCGGCGGCGCTGGCCGCCTGGAATGGCGGCGCCATGGCGCAGCCGTGATAGGTTCGGTAGCGGAGAAATCGCTTGAGGATTTCCGCGTCTCCGGCCACGAATCCCGATCGAAGGCCCGGGGCATTGGATCGTTTCGACAGGCTGTTGAAGGCCACACATCGTCGAAACCCGTTATGTCCCATCCTCGCCGCCGCGCCCAGCAGTCCGGCCGGCGGGGCACCTTCATCCGGATAGATCTCGCTGTAACACTCGTCTGAGGCAATAATGAAATCGTGGCGCTCGGCGCGCGCGATCAGCTGCTGCAGGTCATGCTCGGCGAGCACGGCCCCGGTCGGGTTACCCGGTGAACAGATGTAGAGCAACTGGCATCTGTCCCATTGCGAATCTGTGACCGCCCCGAATTCCGGCAGGAAACCGTTGTCCGGCGCGCAGTTCAGATAGTGCGGCTCAGCGCCGGCCAGCAGGGCCGCGCCCTCGTAGATCTGGTAGAAGGGGTTGGGCATCATCAACAGGGGATCCCGAGTACGGTCGACGACGCATTGGGCAAACGCAAACAGTGCTTCACGGGTGCCGTTGACTGGCAGGACGTGGTGCTGCGGGTCCAGCTGTCCGGGTGGCAGGTCGTACCGGCGAATGAGCCATCCTGCAATCGCCTCTCGCAACGCGTCGCCTCCCCGCGTGGCGGGATAACTGGCCAGCTCGTGCAGGTGAGTCAGCACGGTTTCGCCGATGAACGCTGGCGTCGGGTGCCTGGGTTCACCAATCGACAGGGCGATGGGTTCCAGCCCGCGTGGCGGTTCCAAGCCTTCCTTCAGCCGGGCGAGCTTTTCGAAGGGATAGGACTGAAGCTTGTTGAGATCGGGGTTCATCCGTTACGCGTGGGGCAAATCGGGACGCGATAGTATATGTCATGCCGTAACGGGCTTGCAGAATTCGGATCAGGTTCTCTACACGGGGGAGATTGTGACCGTACAGGCCATTCATCATGTCAGCGTCGTGGTGGCGGATACCGCGACTGCCCTGGCGTTCTACCGGGATATCCTGGGTCTGGAGGTATCGGAGGCCCGGCCGGACCTGGGGTATGCCGGCGCCTGGCTGACGATCGGCGGCGGCCAGATTCACCTGCTGGAGCTGCCCAATCCCGACGCGGTCGATGGTCGGCCCGCGCATGTGGGACGTGACCGGCACCTCGCGTTGGCAGTCAGTGAATTGTCGGAGATTTCACGGACGCTGGATCGACACGAAATCCCCTATACCCGTAGCCGGTCCGGCCGCGAGGCTATCTTCTGTCGGGACCCTGACGGTAACGGGGTTGAGTTGATCGAGGTGTCGCCCGGAGGGTGAGCCGGTTTTCGCCGTGGCTCAAATAACTTCCTGATTACCTATGTGTCTAAGCCAGTTTTCCAGCGATTTATCCTCCATAAACAATTGAATTACAAAGAAATATATTTTGACCAGAAAACAGTGTTCAAGTGGATCTCGGATGTATGCCAGGATCA
>JAYENI010000143.1:0-10008 GCA_034722015.1 Pseudomonadota bacterium | reverse complement strand
CCAAAATTGTGGATTCTAGGTCGCATCACTCGTGCCACACTCCAGGGTGTGTGCACGCCGTCGCGCAAAGCCCCGCGTTTATGGGGGTTGTCGCGCCACACGGCGATCGGCAGCACACTGTCAATCGCGACAATCGGCTGGAACGTATGCCTTGGGAGGCAAACGGATAGGCATGGTTGTATCGATCCCAGTTTACGGCATGCCGAATTCCTTCCGGGCCTCGTCGAAGTAGCGATACCCTTCCCGGTACCGGTGGATGCTCATCGCGCTGAGCAACGGCGTGTCCTCCACGGTCTTGTCACGACGTTCGAGCTGATGACCCTTCGGGGGCAGGGCGGCGGGCAGGGGACGCAGCCTCGGCAGTTTCTCACCGGCGCGGGCGGGGTAGAACTGCGGCGTCATGGCGCGGCGCTGCCTTCGGGTCATCGCCCCGTCCCCGTCGATCCAGACCACGTTGGCGCGCGGGTGGGTGTGCGCGGGATCGACCTCCGCCAGACGCTCCAGCGGGTCGTTCTCGATGAGTCTCTCGATCCGGCGAATGTCGTCCTCGCAGTAGGCGACGTAGCCGGGCTTGAACGTCCGGGCATGCTCCATCCGTTTTTGCAGGGCCGCCAGCACTTGCTGAAGCGAGCGTTGTTCGACCTTGCGTGATCGGGACCAGATGAACGTCACCGAATCCGGCGCGACATCGAGGCACTCCACCTGCCGGGTGGCCTGGCGGCGGTGTAGCCGTTCACGGCCGAGCGCCCGCAGCGCCGCCTTGATCAGGGGCTCGCGCCGCACGGCGTGAAGGTCCGGGTCCGTCACGTCCACCTTCAATCCGTCCATGTTTCGCAACGCGCGGGCCAGGGCCTGCTTGTCGCGGTTCACCTCCCGGGCGAGGGCCAGGGTCTGGTCGGTGGTGCCGACCAGGGCGGTGCAACGCTCGACCTCATGGGGGTCCTGGTCGTCCCGATACGTGATCCCGGTCAGGCAGCGGACGACTTCCCGGCGCGCCAGGTTGGGATCCTCGATGCCGTCGACCCACAAAGGGTAGCCGCCTTCTTCCATCAACCGCCCGCCCAGGGCCTCGATGTGCGTTTCCATCGCGGCCAATGCATCGCGTAGCGCGATGCGCAGTTCGACGTAATTGGTTTTAATCATAGGGGCATATGATACCTCTCTCATAGACGATAGCAAAGCCGTCCCGGCCCCGTCCGATGCGGTCCGGAATTCCTTTGGTCCAGGGAAGACTTCCGTAAGACCAGGGGGAAGTTCGGGAGGGGCAAACGTGCTGAATCTTCACGTCTTCGAGTTGAGTGGTGGCGCCATCACCCGTACGGATGACATTTCGGTTAGGTTTTCCGCTAATGGAATGGGCAAACCATTCGCGAACTCCCCGGTATGTCCGTGTGCCCTCAGAATGATCGTGAAACATAGGTAGAAATACGGGGGTGTGTGGCAAGGTTTTGAAGGCGAATCAATGGAAGAGGTATCAGATGGCGGCCGTAAGGATGGAGGCTCCTCGCGGTGACGACTGAGCCTGGTGTGTGGCACAGCGAACAGAAGGCGTCGCCTGGGCGATACCATGGAAACCGTCGCGGTCGGATGTTCAAGGGCAGAGACGACGTCTCTCGCAGGCCGGTACGTCGATTCCCGGAACAGTCAAATGGCACCCGAGGGATTTCGTACAGGCCCGGCTTGCGCTGGATCTCCTCAATGACGACCTGATCGTCCAGTACACGCCGCGGGGAGGATAGTCAGCGCAGTTCCAGTGGTGATTCGGGATCGAAAAAGTGTGGTTGGGCTCGTCCGCGCCATCCAGCGTGAGGATTCCGGTCGTCATCGGGCTACTTCTCCCGAATTGCACACCCATCGTATTAAGGCGATTTCCGTCAAATCACAGTCCAGCCTGCTTGTCTTTCCGTCCGTCTACCGCGTTGTGGCAACCGTTGCATAGCGCGACTGTGCGCCTGTTGTCACGTCTTGAAGACGAACGATAATCCTGTGCATTCTGGACTGTGATTTTCCGGCTATCGCATAACGATTTCGGAAGCGCAAGTCAGTGGAGAAGTCGGTGGGCCCGGCGGAAAACATTCTATAATTCACCATTCACTGGCGAAATATCCACCATGTACAAGCGTAATATCGAGTCGGAATTGAAAGCTGCGCTGATCGATACGCCGGTGGTGCTGCTGAACGGCGCCCGCCAGACCGGGAAGAGCACGCTGACCGAAGGGTACGCACGGGCATCGTCGGTCCCTTACGTCACCCTGGACGATGCGACGCACCTGGCCGCGGCAAGGTCGGACGCCCGGGGTTTCCTTGCCGGGCTTGGGGAACGGTCGGTCATCGACGAGGTGCAGAAGGCCCCCGAACTGTTTCCGGCAATCAAGATGTCGGTGGATCGGGGACGTTTCTGGACGCGGTCTTTGCCGCAAGCCCGCCGACATGGCAAGCCCGCGAAGCGGTCGATCTGAAGGACGCCGTCCTGGCCGGTGCGTACCCGGAGGTCGTCCAGCGCGCCGCGGGCAAACGTCGCGATGCCTGGTTCGCGGCTTACGTGACGGCATTGCTGCAACGCGACGTGCGGGACCTCGCGAACATCGAGGGCTTGACGGACATGCCGCGCCTGCTGTCATTGCTTGCCGCCCGCACCGGCGGTTTGCTGAACATGGCGGAATTGTCCCGGAGTTCCGGTATCCCGCACAGCACGCTGAAACGTTACCTGGGCCTCCTGCAGGCCACCTTTCTGCTCCAGCCGCTACCGGCCTGGTCGTCGAACCTCGGGAAACGGCTGATCAAGTCACCGAAGATTCATCTCGTCGATTCCGGTCTGACGGCGCATCTGGCGGGCAGGAACAGCCGGAATATGGATCGGGACCCCGTGTTCTTCGGTCATCTGCTGGAAACCTTCGTCGTCGGTGAACTGCGCAAACAGACCGGTTGGGCGGACCTTCGGGTACGCCCGTGTCACTATCGAACGACGACGGGAAGGGAGGTGGGTATCGTGCTGGAGGACGCGGAAGGGCGGTTGGCCGGCGTGGAGGTCAAGGCCTCGGCCACCGTCAGGCGGAAGGATTTTACCGGACTGGACGCGTTGGCCGAGGATGTGGGCGAACGACTGGTTCGCGGTATCGTGCTGTATACGGGTGACCGGGCGGTGTCCTTTGGCGAGACCGGTACGGCGTTGCCGGTCAGCGCATTGTGGTCGTGACCGGCGGCGCGACGGGCCAGGCCCGCGTGTCCGGGAGGCGAAATCCTGATCACCTGACGCCGGACCCTTTGTCGTTCCAGTCCTGGACGGGAACGCCCGAGGCGGCTACCGGGAGGCAGGGGAGGGCGGCGGAAGAGATTGGTCGATGCGGCCTTTCGCCAGGAGGCTGTCCGAGAACAGGGTTCGTGGCGAGGCTTTTCAGCGGTAGAGCTTCTATTCCCGGACAGTCTCCCGGGATAGCTGTCTTTTCGGACAGGCACAGGCCGGACCGGGACGAATCGGCCCCCAAGGCTTGCACCGGCGGGATTCCCTCGCTTACACTTTCACTGTCCGATTTCCTGAAGGTCCGCCGGAAGGCGGACTACGACGACCTTGGCGGGGGTCGTTAAACGAGCCGCCGTATCGCGCCCCTTCGTGGAGGGCGCCTTTGAAAGGAATGGCGCTACAGCCATTCGGCGTGGTGCCGACCTTCGGTACCGTGATGACGGAATGGCCTCCACGGCCGTTCGAGGCGGTTCGTATCCCGCCGATCATGATCCTTCCCGGATCACATTCCGGTCGCCCCGGGCATGCCGCAATCCGTTCCCGCGAGTAGAACCCGATACCGACCCGGTGCACCCGTCCGTCTACGACGTACAGGTGCACTACATTCATCTCGACTCCTTGACGTTCTGGCGGGCGTGTCCACATGGCGAGAAGCCGTACCGCGCACGCCCGAGGATCGGTGCGCCCGCGCCCCGATCATGCAGGTATGACGCAGCGCGAACGGCGACCCGCCGAATCGCCATCGACGAAAGTGTCGTGTCCTTCCGGCAGCCATGCGTGAATCCGCATGGCCGACCGCCGTGCGGCGCCCGACGGTCCCGGTTGCGCTCGTCCCTTGCGGACGGCCGTGCCGCCGACGACGCGACCCCGCGTCGCTACGACCGGGAAATCCCCCCGAGCCACCACGAAACGTGTCCTGACGCGAACCCCGTGCGGACTTGCGGTACCGGCCGAATTCGACAGAGACGCTTCCTTGTCGTGAGGAGAAACGCTTTGCCAGTAGCAAGATCACGGTAGCCTGATAGGCCCGAACGCAGAGTGAAAAGCAGTGAAAACCCCTCCGAAAACGGTGCGGGGAGGCATTCTGGGTATCTCCTCGTCGTGCGACGACCGTGGCCATGAGTACCGGTAGCGGCGCGTCGGCAAGCGGGGTCCGCGGACCGCGAGGATCGTGGAGCTTGCAACGCACGACGAACCATGAGGAGCAGGAAAGTGGCGCGGCAGTAGCCGCACGGGATCGGCCGAAATCGGTCCCGCCGCCCGTCCATGCGATCGGCATTGGTTCGATCGAACACTGAACGACAACGGGACCGGGGACGGGATCTGTTTACCGGACGACCACAAGGGGATACCACCATGCCACGACACGATTCACGGAGGGGTAGAAATTTCGGATGGGGCAAGCCGATGGCCTATGCCGGCAAGAATGCCCTGCGTACCCACTACAAGGGCCGCTACGCAACCGTGGCCGCCCACACCGATCGATGGAGACGCTTCACGGTCTGGTGCCGGGAGCAGGCCGGTGTCAAGGATGCTCGCGATGTCACCAAGGCCCTGGTCGAGGCCTACGGCCACTACCTGGCGGAAAAAGTCCGGGAGCGAGAACGATGAAGGTGTCATACGCGCAGAACCTGCTGTCCAGCGTGAACATCGTCCTGCGGATCATGCGGGAAGACGACAGCATCGATGTGTCCCCATCCGCCCTGGTCGGGAAGCGTACCACCGTCAAAGGTAACGCCCCGGTGACGCTCGACCGGGAACGATTCGAGCGCATCGTCGAGGACTTACGCGAAGCGCGCCTGCGTCATGCGGCCACCGTCATTGAACTGGCTCGCAACCTCGGGCTGAGAACTCGCGAGGCCGCCCTGCTGGATTGCAAGAGCGCCCTGGTCGAGGCCGGGTTCGGAAAGATCGGCGTCGTCAGGGGAACCAAGGGCGGGCGAGGCCAACACGTCGAACGCCTGGTCCCGGTCTCCGAAAGCGCCAGGGCTTGCCTGGTCCGCGCCGCCGGGTTGCAGGGCGATGCGAACAACATCATCCCGGCGGAAAAGTCCTGGATCACCTTCGAACGAAACATCCGAAACAAACGCACCCGGGACCTCCTCGCCGGGCACGGCCTTCGCGGCTACCACGACTGCCGGGCCGCCTACGCCTGCGCGCGCTACCGCGAACTGACCGAATACCCCGCGCCCGTCGTCGCCGGTGTCCGCCCGGCGCCGAAGGACGTCGATGCCGGGGCACGGCGGACGCTCGCGCTGGAACTCGGCCATGGCCGCGACGCGATACTGCGCGCCTACATCGGCAGCGCCAGATGAGCGCCGCGAACCAGAACCAGGCGCGCCGGCGCATCATGAACCTCGTGGGTCTGTCCCGCCCGGGCGCCAGGCAAGCGACCCGCGCCCACGTCGAGCGCGCCGGGATCGTCGCCGAGGAGATCTGGCGAAGGTATCGGGTCGATCACGCCGATTGGCAGGTCAAGCACCTGCGCTGGTTCCTCGAACACAAGACCCGAGCACTGTCGCCAAGGACCCGATACAACTACTGGCTCACCATTCGCATCACCGTCGCGGTGCTGGGCCGTCTCGACGACTGGGTACCGCTCCTGCGCGGCCCCTGGCTACGCCCGAACGGAGACAGCCGCCCGCTGGGAAGGGGCCGACGCCCCCGGCTCCCCGGCAACGCGACGTAGCGCCGTGTAAACGTACCGCAAACGCCACGTAACCTGTTTTGTAAACAAAGAGGACGAATCATGAACGCGAAATACATGACCAGAAATCTTCAGAACGAGACGAAGACCGTCAGCGCCCGCATCCCGGGCGAACTCTACCGCCGGATCGAGGAGGCCAAGAAGACCGCCACGCGACACGGCTATACGCTGAACCTGAACGCGGCCTTCGTCGAGGCGGCGGAAAAGTTCCTGAGCACGGTCGAGAGGGAACTCGCGAGACTCGAGGAGGCGTCCGCGCAAACGCCGGCGTCCTGATCGCCGTTGGGAGATTCCGGACGTAGCACGACCGGAGACCTCGAACGTCCGGGTGCGTGACAACGTGACCTCGTGTCGTGCGTGTCGTACCGGGACAGACAGGAACCGCATGGCGCGGCTCGCCGTACGGTATCGAAATTGCTCCAGCTATTCCCAGGCCGGGGCGTCGGCCGGACCGCGGTGATACGCATCGATCCAGAGCAACCGGCGGGACCGTCTACCCTCGCCGTACGCCAGGCGTTGACATTGCGCGATGATCCAGGAGAGGCCGGGATCAGTATCCGGGTGCAACCCGCGGTCGTGTTTTCCAACGACGAATGCAGGGTTGGGACATCCGGAAGATTCTCGATTCCGAGTGAGTCGCGTCTGTTGGCCGGGAGGAAGGTGTACGACATGGTTCGGTCCATCCAGCTAGCAGTTGTCAATGCAACCTCCCAGTCTTTCAACCGCAACGCCGTGATCCTGGAAGATTTCCTCGTGTTGCGCGGCGCCAGTACGGGGCAATGTCAGTCGAACGCCGTAAGTCCGCGGGGAGCAAGGATTTATGGTGAAAATTCTTGTTAAGAGTTAAAATTCATGCTTATTCTGACATATTAAGCATTGAGATCTCCTCTTATGGCGTCGCAGTTGGAAATTCCGGTACAGGAAGTGCAGCGCAGGCTTGGGGCGGATAATCCTTGGTGGCGGGCGGGTGCCGGCATCGATCCGGAGGAGGCCGCCTGGCCCCGACGAGCCTACTTTCCGCATTTTTGTCGCCTGGCCCTGGAGGTTGAGGTGCGGCGCGCAGTGGTGCTGATCGGGCCACGCCGCGTCGGAAAGACCGTGATGCTGAAGCACCTGGTTCAGCGGCTGCTGGACGACGGTGTCGGTGGTACCGAGATTCTCTATGCCTCGCTCGACACACCCCTCTATTCCGGGCGTGGTCTCGAGAGCATGGTGCGTTTGTTCATGGATGCGCAAGGGCACGGCACCGACCGCCAGCTATGGGTCCTGTTTGACGAGGTGCAGTATCACAAGGACTGGGAGGTGCACCTGAAATCCCTTGTGGACAGTTATCCGCGCATTCGCTTCATCGCCAGTGGTTCGGCCGCTGCGGCGCTGCGGATGAAGAGTCGCGAGTCGGGTGCTGGCCGCTTCACCGAGTTCCTGTTGCCGCCCTTGACCTTTGCGGAGTATCTGGACTTCGCCGGCGTAGAGGTGGCATTGATTCAGTCCCGTGAAGAGGATCCCGGACCAGCGCGCTTCCTTGCGCGGGATATCAACGCGCTCAACGCGGAGTTTCTGAACTATCTCAATTACGGCGGGTTCCCGGAGGCGGTGATGAACGAGGCGGTTCGCGCCAACCCGTCCCGATTTCTTCGGCAGGACATCATCGACAAGGTGCTGCTGAAAGACTTGCCGAGCCTTTACGGCATTTCAAATACCCAGGAGCTGAATCGTTTCTTCAACGTACTGGCCTTCAATACGGGGGACGAGGTGGGTCTGGAGGCGCTGTCGAAACATTCCGGCATCTCAAAGCAGAGACTGGGGGAGTACCTGGAATACCTGGAGGCGGCTTTTCTGATCCGGAGGGTACATCGCATCGATGCCAACGCCGTGCGCTTGAAGCGTGCGCGGACCTTCAAGGTCTATCTCACCAACCCGTCGGTTCGTGCCGCGCTGTTCGGTTTCGTGCGTGGCGACGATGCCGCCATGGGTAATCTGGCGGAGACAGCCGTGTGGGGGCAATGGCTGCACGATACAGCCATCAGTCAGTCGCTGCACTACGCACGCTGGAAAGCCGGTCGACAGGACCTGGAAGTTGATATCGTGTCCCTCGACCTGCGCACGCAGAAGCCGCGTTTCGCGATCGAGATCAAATGGTCCGATGCCATTGTCGGACAGCCCGGGGAACTACGCGGTCTGAAGGAACTCGTCCAGCGCCATACGCTGGCGCGTCTACCGCTGGTGACAACCAAGACCCGCTCCGGGCAGCTGGATCTGGACGGTACCACCATTGATTTCGTCCCCGTCGCGCTGCACTGCTACACGATCGGGCGCAATCTGTTGCATGTCCGGTAAGGGTAACCGGGCGTCAATCTACCGACAATCGCGAAGATGAACTTGCAACCTGATTCCAGGTTGGTTTTTTCCTGTTCCGTCCCCGAAATTACCCCGAATAGGCGCATGCTTTCCGTCATGGCCGCTGGTCCATGCGCCGCCTCGAAGCTTTCGGGACTCATCGAGTTTCAGTGGCTCCGCGGCCGTTGTTCGTAACGCAAGGTTGATGGCGTCGTGCTTTGTGGCCAATGGGTTCCGGCGCATCGCGGTTGTGAATGATTCGTCGTCAGTACTCGCATAAGCACGTGCCGCTGACTTGTTCCCGTCAAATCCAGACTGATGATTCCCGATTGGCGGGTCACGCCGGATATTGCATTGGTCGTTCCGCCCGCATCGTGGTCAGGCGCGCAACGCGTCAAGCCTCCCGGCCAGCTTTCCCAAGCAGGCCCGATAGGTCTCGAGACTGCGCTCGTTCTTCGCCAGCACCGTGCAACCCTGCAGCGCCACGACGAACATCATCGCCTCGTCCGCCGGCGACACGTCCGCGGCGACGTAGCCCCGCTTGATGCCACGCTCGAGCGCGCGGCGCACCAGTGCCCGCCAGTCCCGGTAGATGCCCTGGATTCGCTCGCGAAATGCCTCGCTGACCGGCGACATCTCCGTGGACAGGTTCTCCAGGGTGCAGCCGCGCGACACCGTGACCTCGGTCGCCGCATCGCACAGCGCCGCCAGTCCGGCCTGCAGGGCGTCGACCGGATCTCGGTGCGCCTCCAACTCCCGCAGCCAGGCATCGAAGACCTCCTCGCGCACCCGTTCGTCGATGACGGCGAGCCCCAGGGCGTCCTTGTTCTCGAAGTGGTGGTACAGGGCGCCTTTGGTCGCGCCGGCGCGCCTGAGGACCGCACTGAGACCCGCGGCCTGGAACCCGGAGCGAAGGATCTCCTCGAAGGCGGCGTTCAGCAGGGACTCGCGCATGTCCGTACCGGCGCCCCTGGCCGGGATGCTTTCGGAAACCGCCCGGGAGCGGGAATTTCGGATCAACGCGTGCATTTCAGGTTGCTTCCACTCTGGAAAACCCCTCGCTACAAACCTCTGGCGTTCCGGTTTGCATCATTCGCTTCCCGGGACCGGTCGGCGATTCGGAGCGCCAGGCAGTCCTCCACAGGTGAGCGAAGAACCAGCATGCACCGCCCTGCATCAGGAACCCGGGGAGGGAGGGAGGCAGGCAACCGTGAGGCCGGCATTCAACTCGGGTGACCCCGGCTCGAGACGCAACGGGCGGTTCGGGCAAGCGCCGAGGGGAATGAAGCGTCCGGGTCAACGGCACGACCGATTCCACTGTGCGCAAGAAACCCTTTTCTCCGGAACCAGAACAGCACGGCCCCGAGCGGGACGGATACCGACACGATCCAGGGGGCGAACGGGCCTGCCGAAAAGGCCGAGGCCGAGAGCAATTTGATGCTCAGTGGCTGTACCGCCAACTGCCCGGTCGTCCAGTTCACGCTGATTGACCCCACGCCGACCAGCACGAACAGCACCCATAGCCACTTACGTTTCGGGATCGGGGCGCGAAGGCAGAAATACGCCGTCACCAGGACGAAGAGTGGTGCCGCGATCGACAACGTCAGCACCGTGTACTGGAGGATCATTTTGTACTACTTCTGGTTTCCATTGTGATGAATCTTCTTTCGGTTTCTCTGGGAAAAATTTAGCAATTAATTTAGCTTGTGCTTTAAGTGCAAAT
>JAYENI010000142.1:0-10020 GCA_034722015.1 Pseudomonadota bacterium | reverse complement strand
TCATTGCCTGTTGCGGGGTCTCCTGACCGAATTGACTCCTGCCAAACCGCTGTCGAAAAATTCTCGGGTGAGCACAGAACAGTGCAGGAAATCCGGCGAGGCAACGCAGCCTGCAAGCAGCAATCGAACATCTGTAGTCCGATTCAAA
The DNA here is from genome assembly GCA_034722015.1 of Pseudomonadota bacterium. Taxonomy (GTDB): domain Bacteria; phylum Pseudomonadota; class Gammaproteobacteria; order JAJDOJ01; family JAJDOJ01; genus JAJDOJ01. Next base: position 9,872 of record JAYENI010000142.1, on the reverse strand, counting down.
CGTCGTCTGTAACCGGCCTTGGATTTCTATATCAACCCACCAGGAGCCTGTCCGAGAATGGAAGTGCTACTGCGGAAAAGCCTCGCGACGAACCCCATTCCCGGACAGGCTCCTAGGGGTCCGCGACAAGCCGGAACCCAAGGTCCCTGTCGCGTCGGTCCGCCCGGTCCATGCTGCGTTTTGCCGAGCGCAGGAAGCGCGGGCCGTTAAACCAGGACCCGCCGCGCACTACGCGATAGTCTGCATCGTTTCCGGCACAGCGCCGCTCGCCGCCCCGGTAACCCTCGTCATATCCGCTGCAGGTCCATTCCCAGACGTTGCCGTGGAGGTCGTAGAGCCCCCAGGCATTTGGCTCGAGCGACCCCACCGTCAGGGGGCGTTCCCGCGCGACGGCACCCTTCACACCGCAATCCGCGTAGCCCTCGCGACCATTGTAGTTCGCCGCGTCCGTATCGATGCAGCGTCCCGAGGAAAACGTCGCCGACTTGCCGGCCCGTGCCGCGTATTCCCACTCGGCCTCCGTCGGCAAGCGGAAGCGCTTTCCGGTCAGCCCGGACAGCCAGGCGGTGTACGCCACCGCGTCATGCCAGCTGAGGTTGATCGCAGGCAACCTGCCTCGATCCTTTCCCGCGCCACCCGGCGTTTTCCGGCCCGTCGCGCGGGCGAAGGCGTCGTATTCCTCGAACGTCACTTCGAACGCACCGATCGAGAAGTCCTCCACGCAAACCCTGTGCAGACGTTCGTTGTCGTACCGGCCGGACTCGCTCTCGGGGCTTCCCATCTGAAAGCACCCGCCCTTGACCGGCACCATCGACGGGGCGACAAAACTCGCGGACAGCGCCAGCATGGCCTGCGACCACTGGTTCGGCTCGATCTTCACCCGCTCGGTCTTCGGTTCGTACCCCAGCGCCTCGACACGAACGCTCGCCAGCCCGGGGGCAACGCCCGACCGGTTCAGGGGGTGTCCGGGTGACGCCTCACCGATGAATTTTTCGTTGACGTACACGCGGGCGTCCGGGGCATTCACGTTGACCTGCAGATGGCCAACCAGTGGCGGCGGCGGTGGCGCACCCGGGGTCGATGCGGGAGCGGTGTCGGTCAGGCCGACATTGAAGACGTAGTCTCCCCGCGCCAGTTCGTAGTCGCTGATCTTGCCGAACTGGGGCGTCTGGGCGCTGTGAACGGGAACCTTGCTCTGCAGGTAAAGACCCAGTTCCGTGCCGGTCATGTATCCGTCCTTGTCGAGGTCCCCCAGCCCGTGCTCCAGCGCGTCGATAAACGCGGGGGTGAACACGCTGGCGGCCGGGACCTCCTCGCCCGCGGACCCCGCCGTGATGAACTGGCGTACGGGTTCCGCGGACAGACGCGTGATGTGCGGCGGTTTGCCCGGTAGCGCCCTGGCCGTGAATACGGTGCCGGAGAAACAGCTGTCGAAAAGGAACAACGCATGCCTGGACTCGATCTGCCGGGCCCATGCCAGGATCTGGGTCATGCTGAGGGCGCTGCGCAGGAACGCGCGTTCGTCCTGCACGGGACTGGGCGCATCCGCGGGCACAAGGTATCCCTTGCGTCCCTCGCGTCGCGTATAGCCGTGCCCGGAATAGAAGAAAAGGAGCCGGTTTTTCTCATCGTAACCGAACTCGTCGATAAAACGCCCGAAGGCGCGTGCGAGTTCGTCGCCCTGCGGGTCGTCGTACCGAAACACCGTGTACCCGCGGGATTCCAGTGCGCGCTCCACCCGGTCCAGTTCCCCCGGCACGCTCTCGAGGTCCGGCCACCCCGAGGTGTAGTTGCTCACCCCGATGACCAGGGCGTAACTGCGCTCGTAGAAGTCCACTTTCCCGCCGCCGTCCGGCAGACTGACGGTGGTGAAGCCCCGGGATTCGGTGGCCTGCCCCGCGTACGGCCAGAGGGCCAGAACAAGGGCAGCCGCCAACCCTGCCCGGCAACGCGCCGCCATCCGGCCAAACCACACCGCACGGTGGCGGACCGCAGCGCCCGACAGGTCCGCGGCTCGCGTGGCCTCGATCACCCGTGCGTTACTGTACTGCGTGATCGCCATCCTGCGGCCTCAGGGCAAACCGGCCGCCGAAGTCCCGGCGCCTCGTTCTGCAACGTTCTCGACCGCGGTGAACTTGACGGACTTCTCTCCGGTACGACCCTTGTCGTCTGTGACCCGAACGATGATCTTGTGGTCTCCGACGGGTATATCGGCACCGGAGACCAACAGCTCGGAGACTGACATCGTGGCGTGCTGCATGACGCGATCGGTGATATCGAGCTTCAGCCAGCCGTACAGGATCCGGAGCGAATCCGGATCGATCCGTGCCCCGTCCGCCGGGACGAAGACCAGGCGAATGTCCATCGGCGTGCGAATCCTGCCCCGGGACTCGGGAGCAATCACGACGATCTCGGGCGCACCGGGCTCTGGCAGGACCATCGCCTTGGTCTCGAACTGCGGCGCTGCCTGAGATTGCGCGAATTCCTCCGGGCTCACGAGTTGAAACCGGTTCGCGGCGGACGCGCCACCGACCCACGCTATCATCACCAACCAGAAGACCAGTACCGGGTTCCGCGCGAGTCGAGTCACGCTGGATGCAGCAAATCTTTCCATGTTCTGCCCCTCCTTATGAGTAATTCGATCCGCCTCACTCCGTCAAGGCGGATCCGGCGGCCGGTTTCAGTAACCCAGCAGGTCCTCGATCGGCCGCATGAATTCGAGTGATTCCCGGCGGCTGTCGCTACGCTCTTGCTTGCGTGACGTGCTCAATGCCGGTGACGCGGGTACGCGCGCAAGCCTGACGTTCGCCGCGTCGATACGACCATATCCGGTGGTATTGTTCGGTACCGGACTGCCCATCGCGCGGACGTTTCGAATCACGGCGCCACGTAGCTCTGCTGCCCCGTATCCCGGCTGGATCTGTTTCAGCAGGGCGGCGTAGCCGGCAACGTGCGGACTCGCCGCGGACGTCCCCGCGAACCGGCCGGTGCGGCTGCCCTTGCCGTAGGCCAGCGACTTGACCTGCGAGGGGGCGGAGACCTCGGGCTTGATCCGCCCGTCCCATGTCGGCCCCTGCGAACTGTAAAACGCCGGTTTCCCATCCGTGACGTGTACCGCACCGACCGTGAGCACCAATGGCGAGGCCGCCGTCGAGTTCAGGCTGCCGTTCGGCACGGACGGCACGAACTCGCTGATCGGGGCATTGCCCCCGGCGACGACGTTGACCGCGACCTCCCGCGACACGCGGCGGGCGATCAGCCTCACCGCGAACAGGTCGCCCGGTCTGGCCTCGATCTTGATCGTTTCCTTGGGCGGCCCCAGGCCTCTCTGAACGTTGTCCGCGACCCATCTCCGACCCCGTTTCACGTCGTAGACCAGCAGTCCGATGTCTTGCGTCGCCCCCGGGAGACCCGGCCGCTCACCCCAGTCGTCCCAGATCGCGCCGATCGTGAAGGTCGTCGGCCGCTTGAGGTCCTTGCGCACCACGATCAGCAACGAATCCGGCGGCAGATCGAGTTCCTCGGCCAGCGCGTGCGGCGGGATATCGATCAGGCCGTTCCGGTCCCTGTCCCGCGTCATGCCGCTCCAGTTGAGGTGGGCATAGTTTCCCGCCGAGTTCACCCAGAGGATGTCCTTCGAGACGACCTCTTCGATAACCGGAGTGAGCGAGCTGTAGCCGTCCTTGCGGCTGATACTCGAACCCAGCGACGCATTGATAATGTCCACTCCTTGCCGCGCGAGCCATTTCGCTGCCATCGCATACTGCGCGACGGTGCCGTCGAACGCAGCCAGATATATCTGCGCCTGCGGCGCCATGTCATGGATGATCTCGGCGACCGCGGTGCCATGTACGCTGCGGGAGTTGACGCGGAAAAGCCCTTCGAAGTCCCTACGCGCGGCGGGTCTCGGCAACTCGCCTCGCCTGACCAGCTCGTCGTAGCGGTTGAACCCACGATCGATGATCCCGATCTTTACCCCCCGGCCGGTGATCCCCCGGCGGTGGAGCGGATCGACCAGGGACATCGCGACACCTTCCCCCACCAGATCGCCGCTCTCGACGATCTCGGGCTCGTAACGTTCCTGTGGGGCCGCATATCCCAGGTAATCGGACAGGCCCAGTTGCTCGAAACCCGTGATCGGGACATGCGCATACAGGGTGTCGCCGAGCCGGGTGACGACCACGCCCCCCGCTGCCTCGATCTCTTTCTCAAGCTGCCCCAGGAACAGGGGTGATTCCACACCCAGCGCCACGGCGACGTAACCCTCGCCGTAGGGCACATCGAGTTCCAGGGCCTTGTCCTCGACGGCAAACAGGGACTTCGTGCGCGAGGTCTCCACCAGGACCGCGAGGTCCGGCGAGAGCCGTGGATGGCTCGCAAACAGGGCCTTGGCCTGCGGTTCGGGTTCGGGCACCGGGGGCAACTCGTCCACCTGGATCAGGGCATCCCGAATCCAGCTGCGATCCGCGGTTTCCGGACCGGCGTCGAGGAACGCGTCGGCCTGGGCGACGGCCGCCGAAAGCAGTCCCAACGACAGTATCCAGCGAAACGAATTCATCATCAATTGTATAGCACTCTGGGGAAACTTCGCCGCAGTGAATCCCACAACCCCTCCACCCTGGCAGGGGGGAGGACGGGAGGGGGTTGGGTCCCTCACCTGGCACCGGGCCATCACCGACACCCACCCCCATCCCGGCCTTCCCCCTCAATGGGGAAGGAGAATCACACAACCCCTCCACCCTGGCAGGGGGGAGGACGGGAGGGGGGTTGGGTCCCTCACCTGGCACCGGGCCATCACCGACACCCACCCCCATCCCGGCCTTCCCCCTCAATGGGGAAGGAGAAAAACGTCAGGGTTTCCCTAACGAACGATCTTCGCGACGAGCTTCCCGGCGTAGACCTCGGAAGCGTCACCGGTCGGCAGGGCCTCGACCGGGTCAGCGGGCCGCGATTCGATCTGGAATCCCCGGACCGCCTTGTCGAGCGTATGCGTGGCAAGCGGCGACATCTCTGCGAAGACGTCACCGGCACTCTTGAAACCGGTCTCGAAGAGATTCACCGGCTGCCGGGTCACGAACGCGGCCACCAGGGTCGGCCCGAATGGTTCCGTGGCCGGCAGGGCGAACTTCATTTGCTCCGTGGGGATCGTGACCCGGCCCTCCACGACACGATTATCGGCATGGAACTGGTTCGGGAACAGGACCGTCGACCGGTCGGCGCTGTCGATGCTGACGACGTTGAGATAACCGCCCCCGTCGGGTACGGTCACCTGCAGGATCAGCGGATCCCCTACCCGGAAGTTTCGCTGGCTTGCGCTCACCGGGACACGCCCCGGCGACGCCTCGACGATGCGCTCCAGACGCTCCCAGGCCCTGCCCACACCCCGCGTGGACTTGACGATCGGCAGCGGGCGTCCCGCCAGTGCCGCCCCGCCGGTGAGGTTGGGATGAAATACCCGGCTGTTGTGTCCGGTCTCCTCGAGTTGCGACCGGATATATTCCCCGGCGAACTCGGACCACGCCTTCGGGGTCAGTGGCTTGCCCTGTTCGGACGCCTGCTTCACCCCTTCCAGCAGACCCAGCGTGAAATAGCTGCCCTGCGGACTCGCCAGCGACTTCTCGTCGTCCTGGGCGGCCGATATCGCCACGTAGTTCGATTCGGATTGCCGATCGGCGCCCTCGCCGATCACCAGGCCCGGGTCCTTGCCGGCAACGGGCATTCCCGGGTAGTAGAAGAATTTTTCCACCACCGCCTGCGTGCCGAGGTTGCGCGTACGCAGTGTCTCGGTCCCCAGGTGCAGCCCCTTGGTCACCGTGCCGCTGTGACAGGCGTCGACGAGTACGAGGACCTCGCGGCCGCGCATCTCGCCAATCAGGGTATCGATGCGATCATCGAGCAATACGGGCTCAATCCCGGGCGCCTGGTCGCCGCGCCGTACCACCCGCGAATCCCGCATGAGAAGGACCTCGTCCGCGGCATCGGACTCGTCCCGGCTGATGTCCGGGACACGGGTGCCGTGGGTACTGATATAGAGCAGCACGCGGTCGCCCGGCCCCGTGCCATCGATCAGCCAGGAGCGGATTTCCCTTTCGACGTTCGCCGTGTTGGCGTCCCCGTCGAACAGGACCCGGGTGTGATCCGGCGCGAAATCCAGCGTCCCCGCGACCTCCGTCATGATCTCCAGGTCGAGTTCGATCCCCGGAAGGTCGCTGATGCGGGGGTCCAGGAAATCGCCGACGCCCACCAGCAGGGCGCGATCCGCCGCCAGGGAGGGTCCGGCAAGCACTACGCTGAGCAGAACCACCGCCGCGACGTAAAAACACCTTGACTTCATCCGGAGAACCACCCAATGCATCCGTAAACCGACACCTATCCGCTATCGTAGGATTTCCCGATTCACTTTGCCATCATTGCGTGCTTCCGGGCGATTTTCCTGCCCTATAATCGATCGACTCAGATGAGCGCCGAAGGCGGCGCCCCGATGGGCGAAAACCCGTTCGATTGCCGTTCGGATCAGGCGATCGCGACCGGTTTCATGGACCTCCCCGAGGCGGTGGCGATCGCGCACGGCCGGGGCATGAAGGCCGAACTTCCGAAGCGCGCCGGTCTGCAGAACCGGACCTCGGGCGTGCCCGGCGAGGATATTTTCGGTGTCACCTGGCAGATATTCTCAACGGACCGCCGCGACCAGAGCTATCTCATCCCGACCGAGCCACAGGCAGCCGCAACCGTGCGTGTGGTCGATCCCTGCCGGCTGATCACGACCCAGGACGCGGAGTACGCGCTGGGTGCGGCGGTGCACAGGGTCCCGCCGCACTACGACGAGCCACACACCTGGAGCTGCATCTACCAGGTCGGCGACGACCAGCGGCAGCGCCTGTCGCTGAAGATGGACGAGAACCCGGCGGTCAACAGCCGGGGATACATGGCAAACCGGCGAAAGTCCGTTCCAGACCTGGGCGACGAGGCCTACGTCTTCGACTCACCGGCGGGTTTCGCGACCCTCGATGTGCGTCTCGGGGACACCCTGCTCAAGTTCGGCCTTGGCAATCCGGATTCCGGCCGTGAACAGACCATCACCGCCCTGGCGCAACAGGCCGTCGGGAGGATGGTCGCGGGCGAAGGCATACTTGCCGAGGCCTTGCCCGACGCGAAACTGACGGGTGAATGGACCGCCACCCACGACAACAGAAAATTGTTGCTGATCGTCAGACCCGACAAGGCCCTGACGCTAAGCGTGGCCGAATCGAAAAAAGGCGTGCTGAGGACCGACCCGGATCGCTGGGAGGTCCTCGACCGGGAGCGGCGGCCACAGAAAGCGGGCACCTGGGAATGGTCAGGCCCCGACGAATTCCGCACCAGCGGCAACGTCATCGCTGCGTGGAGACGTGTCCCTGACGGCTCGAGACCGGGGAATATCCCTCCTTCCCTGACCGCCGGCACGGGTATCGACCGGGTGGGTAGCACCGAATCGGGACCGTGGCCGCAAATGCCGCTCGACGGAAAACTGGCGGGTCTGTGGCTGGGCGAGGGACAGATCGGGCGGCAGGACGTCGATCTGGCCTGGCGGATTCGCCCGGAGGGTCCATCGACACTGATATGGACGGCGACTGGCAAGGGTTACGTGGAAAACGTCGACCGCTCGCAACGCATCATCCTGAAGTTTTCCGGAGAACTCGAAAAGATCGCCCGGCAGGCAAAACTGGATCTCCACGACGGAGCGGTCGTCACCGGGTTTCCGGACGACAACCGGATGGTGATGCAATTGCACGATCTCAAGCAACTGGGATGGACACGCGTGGGAACCGATCCCGTCTCGACATTGGAAGTGCCGGACAGCGTACCGTCGCCGGGGGTCGGGCGCACCGCCGAAACCGCCAGGCCACCCGAACCGTCGCCGCCGCCTGATCCCCGAACCTCACAGGCAGGACCGGTCCCGCCCGTTTCGGGCACCGCCTCGCAGGAGGCTGACCAGGGATCCGGCGCCGGGGGGGAATCGGTCAGGGAGAAGGCGGCGAAGGTCGGCCGCAAGACCGTGGACATCGTCGACGACGCGGCGGAGACGGTGGGTGACTTTATCGAGGGGATCTTCGGCGGCAAGTCGTCGACCGGGCGGGAACCGGACAAATCACGACCCGCCGGTCAGGAATTCGAACCGACGGACTGGTGACAGTTCCGTGCCAACCAACCCCGCGGGAAACGGCCCGGGCAGGTTGTAAACTGTACCCTGCGGCGGGTATTTTTAGATCAGAGATCCAAAAACCGGAAATCCTGTCTCAGCAGTCCCTTCAGGAACGCCGTGAACCCCGGGATCGTGCAGGAGTCCGACGGTTGTATCCGTTATCGAGAATGGCAGGCATGAAGTCACGAGAATCCGCATTTCGCGTCGAATGTTACGCAGGCTACCGGGGAGAGGAAACGCCGCGGCGTCTGTATCTCGGTGGCAGACGAACCGACGTGCTGAATGTGATCGATCGCTGGTTGTCGCCCGATCATCGATATTTCAAGGTCCGTGGAGACGACGGGGGCGTCTATATCATTTGCCACGACGTGACCTCGGGCGAATGGGAAATGCACCTGTTCGACAGCGGACGACACCCCGAGACGCGGCTGTCCTCGACCTGATCCGGACTCGGGGCGGTGGACGCCCCACGTGCGGGGAGCCGAATCCAGTCGGGCCGATTGTGCCTCTACGCCTGTATCAATGAGGCTGCGGCGTAACGCCGCGGAAAACATCGTCGCAAACCTATACCTGAGCCAGCACTACACGCTTCAATGAGGCCGCGGCGTAACGCCGCGGAAAACGACCCGCTTCGATGCCGACACCCTGAGCTGTGCCAGGCTTCAATGAGGCCGCGGCGTAACGCCGCGGAAAACGATAGTGGAGGCAGTGAAGGCTTTCAATCCTGGCAAGCTTCAATGAGGCCGCGGCGTAACGCCGCGGAAAACTTCATCACCCTGAGATCGCCGTGTCCCCGGTGTCCCGGCTTCAATGAGGCCGCGGCGTAACGCCGCGGAAAACCCGCCGGCAACCGACAATCGGGCAACCGGGACCTCCGGCTTCAATGAGGCCGCGGCGTAACGCCGCGGAAAACACTGCGGTCTATGTTGCGGCCAGGTGGCAAGGTCCGGGCTTCAATGAGGCCGCGGCGTAACGCCGCGGAAAACTCGGCCTTTTCGTGAAGGACGGGGGCGGGCCTGCCGCGGCTTCAATGAGGCCGCGGCGTAACGCCGCGGAAAACAGGAGAACCCGGTCGCGTGTCCGACCGTGGGCTATCGGCTTCAATGAGGCCGCGGCGTAACGCCGCGGAAAACTCAGCACCACGGCGTGCACCACGCGGACCAAACCGGACGCTTCAATGAGGCCGCGGCGTAACGCCGCGGAAAACGTTGTTCCCGGTGTTTGCCGGGGGCGTGGAGCGCGGGCTTCAATGAGGCCGCGGCGTAACGCCGCGGAAAACGCGGTTATCGCGCAATACGACGCGGGATCGTCGGGGCTTCAATGAGGCCGCGGCGTAACGCCGCGGAAAACATCGTTATCAATCAAATAATACGCGATATTATAATGCTTCAATGAGGCCGCGGCGTAACGCCGCGGAAAACGAAGTTATTGGTGTCGGCCCTACCATTTGCGTGCCAGCTTCAATGAGGCCGCGGCGTAACGCCGCGGAAAACAACACGTTCCCGATTGACCCTGTTACGGTGTCAAAGCTTCAATGAGGCCGCGGCGTAACGCCGCGGAAAACGTGGACTTGGCCGATGTGCAGGGCCTGGGACCGCTCGCTTCAATGAGGCCGCGGCGTAACGCCGCGGCAAACAACCCGTTCCCCATTGACCCTGTTACGGTGTCAAAGCTTCAATGAGGGCGCCGC
>JAYENI010000141.1:0-10059 GCA_034722015.1 Pseudomonadota bacterium | reverse complement strand
CCGGAAAACTGAATCCTTTTTGGAACTGGATTGCATTCTTCGGCATCGCAAATCACGTTATATTTCTTCTACTTAAAGTATAGTTGACTCTCGGCGATTGAGCAGCTTAGATTCATAGGTAATCAGGTTCAATTTTTGTGGCTGTGCGCCTCGTCGCCGGCGATCTTCCTGGTTGCAATAAGGCAGTAGGGATGCAGAACATGCTTTGCATAATCGCCATATTTCTCCTGGGCTTCAACGCAGTGCTCAACTATGGCAGGACAGCTAAAGTCTGGTTTAACATTTTTTATCTGCGAGGTCACTTTTTCTTCGATAATCGGGTCTGCGTAGCTATTGCAATTATTGCCTTCATCCCAGGCACCATCCATATAATCCGACAAATCGAATCGGGCATTGTACTCCCATGCCTTAACTAGTTTCCTGTTTTTAATAGAAGCAATAAATTGAGTTTCACACGTTATGTATTGTCTGCTGAAAAAATTGGAGAGCATTCCTTTTAATGGATCATTTTCTTTGCGCAGAATCTTGTTCCAAAACCGCCAGCCATTGAAGTTGGCGACCAGGTCAGAAAATGAAAAAATGCCAGTAGTAGAATAACCAAATTTTCCAGATTCTTGTTGCTTCCCAAAATCAAGAGCTTGCCCAATTGTGTGGCCATCAACTTGGGTCAACTCGAAATATTGCCAGCCTTCAGCAAAGAAATGACCAATTTTATCCAGCCCAACAAGATAGCCATTGATATTGACGACATCACTCAACTCCTTAAGGTTCAGGGAAAAACCTTCTATATAGTCTATGTCGCGATAGATAGAGTCGTTTAGTGACAAGGAGTAACTTTGCCTGGCTAGCAAACTGCGTAATTGTTTGTCCAGGTCGTAGCCCTTGAGTCCCCAGGAAGCGGTAAAAGATTGAAAAATCGCTTTTCTAAATTCTTTATAAAGGACTTCTTCGTCACAAAATTCATCTTCTTCCATAGATTCAACAGATCCGTGTTTCGCATTGGCCTTTTGGATCCCCTCCTCAATCCGTTGATTAATAATTTCGTTAATGACATTGAGACTATTGTCGAGTTCAAGTGTTCTTGGAGTTACGCTATCTATTTCAGCCGCAAAACCGGCCTGGAACGAGAAGGTCCTCATTAAAATGAATATAAAAAATGCCTTTTTCATGCTGGACGGTCTCTAAAGCCAAAACGGTTGGTATAGTCCCTTACCGCTAGATTCTTGAATAAATATACAAAGAAGTTCTTATACGGCATCGGCACAGAGGGCTGGCAGGACGACATATTCACGGATTTTTAGTGTTGCAGCCAGGACTTTGCGGCCAACAGCTTGTCCAAGGCGATCCAGATGCTGGGGCGCTACTACGTCCAGTACTTCAACTACAGCTATCAACGTACCGGCACCTTGTGGGAAGGCCGTTACAAGGCCACATTGATCGACAGCGAAGCTTATGCCCTGACCTGTTACCGATATATCGAGCTCGATCCGGTGCGCGCGCAAGGAATGGTCGATCATCCAGGTGAGTACCCCTGGTCGAGTTATCGGCGCAATGCACTGGGAGAAGCCGACGAGTCGGTCGCACCTCACACGCTGTACCAGGCACTTGGCACAAATGAACCGGCGAGGCAGAAAGCCTATCGATCCTTGTTCAAGGCCCGCATCCCCGAAAAGACACTGGCCGAAATCAGAAACGCCACCAACAAAGCCTGGGTGTTGGGCAGCGATCACTTCAAGGACAAGATTGAGCGACAACTGAACCGGGCAGCCAGCCCGAAACCACGAGGTGGCGACAGAAAATCGGCCTCTTACTCACAACGAAAGCATACCAATCGAGTCTGCGAGTCTGACCCCATTGATCTTCCGGAATTCGAGTCTGGCTTCGCAGTTTTCGCCTCGAAGTTCCCATGATCCCTCTAGACTAACGATCCCATGGAAGACATCGTGTGCTTCTGTAGATGGCGCCACATTGGCCCCAGTGTCTTTTGGAACATAACAGCCCTCGCCACCGGTGATCGTACGATTGACTCTTATGTCGAGAAACACGGGCTCATTTGACGAGAGGCTTTCCTCAAAGGCAATCAGATGGGATTTATGTTCAGGTGTGGAGGACAGGGTGTTGCCTTCAGCGCCGTAGCGAAAGTTCGTGGCGTATTCATCATTGTTATTGTTGAACCCCATGTTGTTGTAGGCGGTCCAGGAAAACTGGGCCTGGGCCGGCGAAAGTCCGAGCCCATTCAGGATTGCAATGAAAGCACATAATGTTGTGAGCTGATTAAGCTTCATAGTCAGTCACCGCGTGAAATCAGCGCCTGGGTTGCGAATCGAAGTCGATCCCTTGGCAGGGCCAGATGAAGACCGATCGGGGTTGGTCTCACTCGTGTGAGTAGTGTCGTTATCGGGTGAAGTCTATCAGAACTGATGTTTCACGGTATCCGTACTCAGACAACGCTAGTGCGCGCTCTTATTGGATTGACTGGATCGCTGTACACATACATTCCTTCCTTGCAGAGCAGCATTTTTCCGACGCGAGGGGACAACGGCTCTCAGCCTTCGACGACATCGGCCCATCTCTATGGAAAATGCGAAGCTTGTCTGCAAAGCCGGACATCGATTGCCTGTGATCCCGGTGCGAGCGATATCACGATCAAGCAGGTTCAGATTCTGAACAGCGACCAACCTGGACGGTAGGTATTCCGATCCGGCTGGCGCCCTGTATTTGACGACGTATGGTTCGAACCAGAGTACCCGGTCGTTCCGCCCGCACGGCTGGAGTAAGGCGCCCTGTGTTATCACCAAGCGACGACATGGGGGTGGCTCCATGGCCAGGACCGTTATCATCGGTGCCGGATTCTCCGGACAGTACGCGGCGTTGATCCTGCAGAATGCGTTGAAGGACGTCGATGGTGATCATGAGATCACCATGGTCAACCTGCATCCCAGGTTTACCTACATCCCCTCGTTGATCTGGGTGGGCGTCGGCCAGATCAAACCCGCGAAGGCCCAGTTCGACCTGCAGCCCGTCTACGACAGGCTGGGGATCGACTTTATCGAGGGTCGGGCCAGGTCGATCCATCTGGACGACAATTATATTGTTGTCGAGACCGATGACGGGGTCTCTCAACGGGTCTCGTACGACTACCTGATTGTCGCCACCGGGCCGCACCTCGATTATGCCGCCACGCCGGGGCTGGGGCCGGAAAAAGGGTACACGCAATCCATCTGTACTCCGCCGCACGCCGAGCGAACGGCCGCGAGCTACCGGAATCTGCTGGAACGACTCGAGAAGGGAGACAAGGCCAGGGTCGTTGTGGGGACCGGCCATGGCTGTTGTACCTGCCAGGGGGCGGGATTCGAGTTCATCTCGCTACTGCACAACGACCTCAAGGACCGCGGCCTGCGGGACCGGGTCGAAATGACCTGGCTTTCCAACGAGCCACGGCCGGGTGACTTCGGCATTGACGGCTTCGAGATGAGGCGTGGCCCCGTCATCTTTTCCTCTGAGGACATGGCCAGCGCACTGTTCGAGGAGTTTGACATCCACATGGAATTGCACAGCCACGTGCATCGTGTCGATGACAAGACGATCCATACCGAGAATGCCCGGGGTGAGTTCAAGGAAATCGATTACGACTTCACCATGCTGATTCCCCCGTTCAAGGGGCAGCCGCTCGAGTATCGGGACAGCGAGGGCAACGATATCAAGGACCGGATGTGCAATCCGGCCGGCTTCGTCAAGGTCGATGCGTTCTACGGGAAATGCTACGAGGAGATCGACTGCTTCGACTGGCCCCGGACCTATCAGAGCCCCGAATACGCGAACCTTTACAGCTGCGGTATCGCGTTTGCACCCCCCGGGTGTATCTCGCGCCCCTGCACCTCGCCCAACGGTGTTCAGCTGATGCCGGCCATACCGCGCACCGGTTACACCTCGGAGTTGACCGGCAAGGCGGCCGCGCTGAATGTCGCGGAGATGATCCAGGGCCGGGAACCGAGCCACACCGCCTCGCTCGCCGAGACCCCCGGCATGTGCATCGCTTCGCTGAAGAATTCCTGGTTGCGCGGTTCGGCGGCGACCATCGGCATCCATCCCATCGTGCGCAACAAGGCCGCCTACCCGGACAACGGACGGGACATGGATCTGGGCAGGGTGGAGATCGGGCTGGCCGGCGCGTGGCTCAAGAAGGGTCTGCACCACGCGTTTCTGTACAAGCTCAGCGCAAAGCCGGGCTGGCAGTACCTGCCGTAAACCGGCATCGACAATAGACACGCAACTAGCATTGAAGCCAAGCGGAGGAAACGGTCATGCAATACGTGATGACGCGTTCGGAGAGGCGCAAACAGCAGAATCTGTTGATCCAGGCGTGGCGCTTTGTCGCCCTGTCACTGCGGTTCATGAAACTGACCTGCGCGGATTGTAAATATGCCAGGCGGGATCAGGAAAGCAGGGGTCTTCATCCGGCTGATGCCGGGCAGCCCAGGCGGTTGGTCTGAATCGCGGTACCGTACTGCCCGGCGCCTGCCAGACCGGGAAACGGCGAAAAACCGGCGCATGGCGCGTCGCAATGCGCGCGCCGAGGTGAAGGTGTGTGTGCGGCGGTCCGGGGTGCCCGCCACCGTACTGCGTTTCAGGCTCCCTCCGCCGTTGAATGAATGCCGACCAACGGACCCCTGAAGAGTGTCCGGTCCGACGCTGCCAGGCGCGACTCCCTCGCCTTCACCGACTCGTCTTCCCCTCCCTTGAACTTGGAGTGACCGCCGCGATCTGTTAAAACGTATTACGTACCGTGAACTCAGGGACGAGTCGTTCGGCGTACGCCGGGTAGTCGTGTGCCCGATGGGGCAGGGAGGATTCCCTTCATGGAAGATCATGTCGATGCCGCGCTTTTCGTCCATACGCCGGAGACGAGGCGCGTGCTGGCGCGATTGACGAAGTACCGGTTCGGGGTGTCGGTCAGGCCGGTCGAGTTCGACGCCCTGATGAAGGACCCGGAAAGCCTGCTCGCCGGGACGGAGCACGTCGTCGTTGCCGCGCCGCTGGACGTCATCAAGTCGGTGCTGCGACTCTCCATGCAGTACGGATTCAGCGTCGGGCTGATTCCGCTGTCATCCCAGAAAGACCTGCTCAGGGGTTACGGGCTGCCCACCCGGACCGACGCGGCCATCGACGTGGCGCTGCGACGGGACGCCCGGCCGGTCGACCTCATCCTCTGCAACGGTGAGATCATGCTGTGCCGGGCGACCGTGGGCCGCCTGCCGCTCCTGGATTCGGCCGGAGACACGAGCTGGCCGGGCATGGCCGTAAAGGCGGTCAAGCGCCTGTCCGGCCTGAAACTGCTCCCGTTTCGATTCACCACCGCCGGCAAGCGCAAGATCAGGACGGCTGCGTGCGGTTGCATGATCGTCCAGAATCATGCGGGCAATCTGGCCTCGAGGCTATTCGAGCACGAAAGCTCGATCCGCGACGGCATGATCTCGCTGGTGATCAGCGCACCGCGTTCTCTCGCCAGTTACCTGAAGTTCGTGGTCCAGACCCTCGGTCCGTTCGCCAAACGAAGGAAACTCCCCCACGCCACCGGTTTCATCAAGAGCCGCCGGATCGATATCGATACGGAGGTCGAACTCAAGGTGAACATCGACGGTATGCACGCGACGACGACACCACTGCAGTGCGAAGTGTTGCCGGAGGCGGTACGGCTCAACATGGGAGAGAAGCTCCGTCGGGAGACCAGGAAACGCGTCGCTGCGAAGGAAAGTATCAGTACCGTCAATCTCCCGACGGGAAAGGAGGAACTGGCGCGGGCGAAGAAAAAGGCGATCCCGTTCTTCTCCTACGCCTCCGAGGACCGGTTTCGGGATCTGTTTCTGGCGCTGCGAGACGACGCGCAACTCAACATGATCTACATGGTGCTGATGGTGCTCAGCACCATGCTGGCAACCGTCGGGCTGTATCAGAACAGTACCGCCGTCGTCATCGGCGCGATGCTGCTGGCGCCACTGATGTCGCCGATCGTGTCGCTGGCCATGGGTCTGTTGCGTGGCGAAGAGAGGCTGGTCAGTCGGTCCGCGATCAAGATCGTTTACGGTGTCACGATCGCGCTGCTGGCCGCGGCGCTGATGACCCTGCTGTTTCCGCACAAGCCGATCACACCCGAGATGCAGGGACGCCTGAATCCGACACTGCTCGACCTGGCCGTGGCGATCGTCGCGGGGGCCGCCGGGGCCTATACCAAGGCCTACAAGGAAATCCTGCAGAGCCTGGCGGGTGTCGCGATCGCCGTCGCCCTGGTGCCGCCGCTGGCCGTGGCGGGAATCGGTATCGGCCGGCTGGATTTCTACTTTTTCGCCCAGGCGTTTCTGTTGTTCCTGACCAACCTGGTGGGCATCACGCTGGCCGCCACCTTTACCTTTCGCGTACTCGGCTATTCCTCTGCCGTCCAGCGGAAATGGAGTGTCAATCTGGTCGTTCTGGCGCTGGCGCTGATCGCCGTGCCGCTCTATTACTCTTACGACCAGATCGTCCAGAAGGTCGTAATGGAGAAGAGCTGGAAGAAGGAGCGCTTCCTGGTCAACGGCAAATACATCATCGTCAAGGAGGCCGATTTGAGCCACCAGCGGGACAAGGAAGTCATGATCGTCACCATCATGGCGCGTGAACCGCTGACGCGGGAAGACCTGACGGAATTCAAGAGCAAGATCCAGCGCCATTTCGACAAGAAACTCGTCATCCGGGCGAAGATTGTCTACATACTGTAGGTTCGAGATGAAGTCGATCATCCTGCTGCTTGCGACGACGCTCATGATTGTGGGATGCGATCGTCAACCCGATACCCCGCCCAGCGGCAAGGTCGTCCGGATCGGTGTCATCGGACCGTTCAGCGGGTCCGACCAGACCCTGGGAAACGAGGCCATCAAGGGAATCCGGACGGCGATGCAGGTCCTGCCGTTGCTGGACAATGGTGACTTGATGGAACTGGTGATCGAGGACGATCGCAACGATCCCGCATCGACTGCCGCTGCACTCGAGAAACTCTCCGGCGAAGAGCAGGTCGCCGCGGTCGTGTTGATGTCCACCAGTTCACCGGCATTGAAGATAGCCTCGGTCGCGGACACATACGAGACACCGGTCCTTGCGTTGTTTGCCACGCATCCGGGAGTGACGAACGAGAATCGGTATGTCAGTCAGCTCTGTTTCGACAACGAGTTCCAGGGCGCAGTTGCCGCCCTGTTCGTCAGGGACGAACTGCTGATCGACAGGGCAGCGGTATTCGTCGACCCTGCGAGCGCAACCTCCCGGAGTCTCGCGAAACGGTTCGCGACCAAGTTCGCCTCGGTGGGCGGGGAGATCGTGGAGATGGTCTCGATATCCAGAGATCCCCGCGACTACGACGCCGTACTCGAAAGACTATCGAAAATGGGCGTCGAACTGCTCTACGTCCCGATCGACGCAGTAGATGTCGTCCATATCGCTGAGAGCGCCGACCGCCTGGGCTGGCGACCGGAAATGATCGGTTCGGACGGCCTGGTCGCCAGGGCCACCACGCAGTTCGAAGACACCAGCGTACTGGACGGGACCTACTCCACGGACTTTTTCTCGAGTGACCTCTCGTGGACCGATTTCGGAGAAATGATGGAGGCGTCATTCAGGTCGCTCTATGACACCCGGGGGAATACCTACGTGGCCCTCGGGGCGGAAGGGTACGGTCTGATACGGCATGCGATGAACCGTTGCGAAGATCCCAATGACCGGGCCTGCGTCAATGGGATGCTTCGAAGTACCCGCAATTTCGAGGGCTTCGCCGGCTACATTTCGATCACGCCGGACGGCAAGCCGCAGCGGCCGGTGTTCGTCAACGCCATCGACGACGGAAGAATGCGATTCGTCACCAAGGTCTACTGAAAGCCCCGGTACCACCCCATCGCGCTCGTCTCGCGCCGCATAAACTGGTGGAAGAAGACCGCGCAAAACGCCAGCTCGACAACACTTGACATTTACAATTTTTGTCGATACGGCGCCCACCTAACGAACGTTAGGTGGGTTTCCATGCCGCAATCGACCAGAACTCCTGATTCCGATACGCGCTCGACGATACTCGAGCGCGCGATACCGCTGTTTGCCGAGTCGGGATTTGCCGGGGTTTCCATGCGTGACATCGCCGCCGCCACGGGGATCATGCCCGCCTCGCTCTACCATCACTTTTCCGACAAGGAGGCTCTGCATCTGGAGGCCATGCGATACGCCTTCGCGGACAAGGCGCAAACGTTTTCGAAGGCGCTGGGATCGGGGGGCAGTCCACAGGACAGGCTCAAGCGCCTCGTGGCCCGGCTGTATGACGCCATGGTCGCGGATCCCCGGTTTCATCGCCTGTTGCAACGGGAACTGCTGGATGGTGATGACAAGCGCCTCAGGAATCTGGTGAGTCAGGTGTTTGAACAGCCGTTTAAAGAGATTGCGGCATTGGCAAAGGAGATTGCGCCACAGTGCGATCCCCATCTGTTGACGATCTCGATAGCGGGTCTGGTGATCTACCACCTCGAAATCACCCCCATACGGCGTTTCCTGCCGGGGTACCGCAAGGCCCATGACGATCCGAAAAGGGTGTCTGAACATATTTTTCGACTGCTTGTGCACGGTATCGGTGAAACCCCATGAATCGCTTGTCATCAGCAAATCTGCGTACCGTCTTCATGCTCACGCTGGTACTTACCACGGGTTGTTCGAGAGACGGGCAGGGGGTGACGGGGATACATCGACCGCGGAGGTGAGCTGCACACCGATTACCGTTACCTCTCCGGCAATTGAACTGATAGAGCGTCAGCTTCGCTCGGTCGGCGCCCTGGAAAGCCCCGATACGCCGTTGGTGGCGGTGGAAACGGAAGGTCGGGTGACACGCGTTTACGTGGATGAGGGGGAGGCAGTGCGAGCGGGGGATCTGCTCGCGGAAATCGATCGGGAAGAAAAGACCATCGAACTCAAGCAGGCCCGGGCCGAGCGTGACCGCATTGCCGCGCTGCTCGGGAACGAACAGCGCTCGGTGGCGCGCTATCGAAAACTCGTCGCGCAGAAATCCGCGTCGCAGGACCAGCTGGAGGAAGTGGAATCGGCCCTGGCCGCGCTACAGGCCGAACAGGCCGCTGCCAACGCCCATATCGAGGCGATAGAACACGAACTTTCCAGGACCCGGATCGTTTCCCCAGTGAACGGATTGGTCGACGCGCGGCGCGTAACCCAAGGTGACTACGTCAAGGCGGCGACTCCTAACGCTCCTGGGCGTCGGAGCCGGATCGGATACCAACGGTCCACTCGCAGTTGCCGAGATCGGCGGGATGGTCAGCTCGACCTTGCTTACGCTGGTTGTCGTACCGGCTGCGTATTCACTGCTGGAAGGAGGGGTTCAGCGCCTGCGTTCCCGTGGGAAGCAGGCGCCGGTGCAGGGCGCAGCCGCGAACGAATCCGGCTGACCCGGCGAATCACTCTCTGGCGCTACCGTCCGATTCGTCCTCAAACGAGTGTTCCAGAACCCGGCCCGTCCAGGGGTCGAGACGAAACTTTACCGATTGACCCTTGTATTCGGCTTCCACCTCCCAACCGTTATCCTCCCGCTCAATTTCCAGGATGGGATCGAAACCGGCGACTTCGAGTTTGCGAATCAGACTGGACAGTGGAATTCGCCTGGGCGCCCGAGGCAGATAGGGCAGCGAGGGCTGTTGCGCGCCATATCCGGGCGTCGTTCCCTGTGTGGCCCGGGGACAGTTGAACCCTTTCATGGGGTCGCAGCCGGGCAATGGTTCCGCCGCCGTCATCGGCGGCAGAATGATCGCGAAGAGAAATAGCAGGGTTCGCATGTTCGGGCTCCAGTGAGTGTGTCGGAGTCGATACCTTACCACCGGGTCCGGCTGAGTAGGATGCGGAGAGTGTGCGAATCGCATCAATCGGAACCTAATCGCGCAGCCCCGCCTTGTACAAACCGTCCACAAGGTGTTTGCGCTGCCCCGGATCGCTGAACGGAATGGTTCGCTCTATCCTTTCTACCGAGACCTGTGGGTCTGAAATCCGCAC
>JAYENI010000140.1:0-2017 GCA_034722015.1 Pseudomonadota bacterium | reverse complement strand
GTCCGGTTATTGTTCGTTCCCGGCGCAAGCATGCCCTGATCGGACCGAATACCGATGTAAGTGCAGAAAGTTTCACACTCGAGGCGTACCGCGAAGCACTGGTGGAACCGGAGACGCAGATCCGTGTGTCAAAGGATCTCACCGTCAGTTCGACCGGCAACAAGGCCGACAGCCGCGCGGTGCTGCGACAACAATCGAATGTTCAGGCGGGCGAGGATATACACCTGATCAGCGGTAATCAGGCAAAGATCCTCGAACAGGCGACCGTCCAGGTCGGTGAGAACCTGGAGATGAATGCCCGGAAGCTGAAGAAATGTACCGTGGCACCCGATGCAGAGATTACCTACGACACCAAGTCGGGCAACTGCGCGCCGGCACTGCCCTGAGCAGGTAAGGTGATTCGCATCTTGGTCCCCAACCAGTCTCAGACCGGGAAATTCGCCCGGCATAATACCTGCCTCGAGGTCTTGTGCCCCGTGCCTGTGGAAATCCGATGAGCGGTTCAGACGATTCCGCGCAACACGAAGCTCTGGCCAGCGTCTTCACCAGCAGCCTGGCGGAGATCCTCAGGCAACTCGACATCAGCCTGGTGGTATCCACCTACCAGGCCGGCAAGGTCATCCTGGTCCGCTACGACCCGGAGGCCGGCGAAGCGGGTCAGGGCGGCATCAATACCCACTTTCGCAATTTCGACCGGCCCATGGGGCTCGTGGCACGCGGCAATCGCCTCAGTATCGGCGGCACCAATGCGGTATGGGAACTGCGGGACATGCCCGCGCTCGCCCGCAAGCTCGAGCCGCCGGAAAAGCACGACGCCTGCTACCTGCCGCGCAGCATCCACATCACCGGCGACATCGACATTCACGAGATGGACTGGTCCGATGATGACCAGCTCTGGCTGGTGAATACCCGGTTCTCCTGCCTATGTACCCTGGACGTGGACCACAGCTTTCATCCGAGATGGCGGCCGCCGTTCGTCACTGCCCTGTCCCCCGAGGACCGCTGTCACCTGAACGGTCTGGCGATGGTCGACGGGCGTCCCCGGTACGTCACGGCGCTCGGCCGGACCGATACCGCGGGTGGCTGGCGCGCAAACAAGAAAAACGGCGGGGTCCTCATGGATATCGACAACAATGAAAGTCTACTGGAAGGTCTGTCGATGCCCCATTCTCCCCGCTGGTACCGGGGCAAACTGTGGGTGCTGGAATCCGGCGAGGGCAGCCTGGCGGTGGCGGATCCCGATAAAGGCACCTGGGAGACCGTGGCCCAAATGCCGGGATTCACGCGGGGAATTGATTTCCTTGGACCGCTGGCGTTCATCGGCCTGTCCCAGGTGCGCGAAACCGCGGTATTCAGCGGTATTCCACTCGTCGAGCGTCTCGAAGAGCGCACCTGCGGCGTATGGGTCGTGAATATCGAAACGGGCCAGACGCTGGGTTTTCTGCGCTTCGAATCCGGTGTACGGGAGATCTTTGCGGTACAGGTACTGGCCGGTCGGAGATTCCCGGAAATCCTCGAATGGGGCGACGAGCACATTCATCATGCCTATGTACTCCCGGATGACGCGCTCGCTGAAGTAGCACCTCCGCGGATTGCATCAAAGTCCACACAATCAACGGAATAGGAGCCGGTACGCGTATCCCGCTCAGCTTACACTGTTTACTCCGAGGTGTGGGGTTTGTCCAACCGCGACGCAAACGGGTTGCGTACTTCGCCCGGTACGGCCACTTACAAGACGCTCAATCGGGCATTGGAGGCGCGTAGCGCCCCCTCGACGGCTTAGGGAGATTCTGACTATGCGGATCATTGGGTAAAGTAGAGGGCAGGTTGGCGAGAGTTCCCCTCTACGTATGCTCTTGCCCCTTCTCGCTAGCCGTCTTCACCCTCGTCTTCGTCTTCGTCTTCGTCTTCGTCTTCGTCTTCGTCTTCGTCCATGATCGTAAAGTAGCAACTGAACGCCATCGGAAAACCTTCTTCGGTGAAGAACGAATCGGTATTAACGGCTCCGGAAAGGCGA
>JAYENI010000139.1:0-2024 GCA_034722015.1 Pseudomonadota bacterium | reverse complement strand
TTCCTTACCGCAAGGTCCGCAGGATCGTATTTCGCTGCCGGCCTCTTTGGAATCATCGTCGTTCCTGGTATATCTTCCCGGTACGGGGTGCCGCCGCTAAAAAACTTGCCCAAATTGAGAATTGCTGTCTGGAACGCCCTCGAGAGTTGCGGCTGTCTCGACGAGATCGAATCCGAGCACGTCTTCCAGGGCAAGACGGCCGCGATCCACGCGATCTATCAAAAACTGGACAAATCGATCTGCGCCGGTTGTGACAAGCGCATTTTCACGGAGTGCCAGAGTGAGTTTGGCCCTGGCGCGTCAACACCTGGAGGTGTCCGGGGTGACGGAAAGTAACCGTTCCCCAGCTTGCCGACGGATCCCGACACTGACCCATCCGGGTACCGTCGTGCCTCAGGCGATTTCTGTCAAATGACATACCATCTTGCTTGTCTTTTCGTCCATCTTCGGCGTTGCGGCAACAGTTGCATAGCTAGACTATGCACCCAATACCGCGCCTTGAGGACGAACGAAAATCCGGCGCAATCCAGTATGTCATTTTCCGGCAATCGCTTTATGCTTCAACACGAAATTCGTCCTTTTCCGCGCGGAATTCCGTTGTACGTAACAGCAGGCGCATTTTCAGCATCTCTTAGCGGAAGGTGAATCGTTCGACGAAAAGGCTTGTTTTCCTGCTCGCCGCTCTTCCGGTTGCGGTGCTGATGATCGGTATCGCCTACATGGAGTTGATGGGAGAACTGGAGGGCGATCCGAGGGATTTCTGGACGAGCATCGAATGGGCCGCCGAGACACTAACGACTACCGGGTACGGGAACGACACACATTGGCGCGAGCCATTGATGGTGGTGTTCGTCATCGTCGTCCAGTTTCTCGGACTGTTCCTGGTATTTCTCCTGTTCCCGGTCTACGTCATCCCGTTCTTCGAGGAACGCTTCGAGGCGCGATTACCCAATGCCCTGCCCAGGTCCAGGGGAAAACGCTATATCCTCATCTACCGCTATGGTCCCGCGGTTTCGGCCCTGATCGGGGAACTCGCGCGGTACCAGCGCCGGGTGGTCGTCCTTGAAGAGAACGACGCGACCGCGCGCCGCCTGCACGAGAAAGGGATGGAAGTGGTTCGCGCCCCCGATGACCTGAACGAACTGGGATTCGACCATATCGGTCACGCCCGGACGATTGTTGCCAATGGCCGGGATCAGGACAACGCGACACTGCTGCTGATCGCACGGGACCACGGCTTCGAGGGTCCTGTGATCGCCCTGGTGGAGGACCCGCTGCACCGCAAGCCACTGACCGCCCTGGGGGCGAAAGCGGTCTACACCCCGGATTACCTGCTGGCGTCGGCCCTGGCAGCCGGCGCAAGTCGCCGTATCAGCCCGTGTCTCCCGGGTATCCAGCAACTCGGTGAATACCTCGGGGTCGCAGAACTGCGTATCCACGAAAACAGTCCGCTTGCAGGAGAAGTCCTGTCCCAGACACATCTGCGCGAACGGCACCGCGTGGTGGTCCTGGGCATGTGGCACCGCGGCCGTTTCGTTCCACGACCACACGCCGACGCACCGCTACATCCCGGGGACATCATCCTGGTCGTGGGTCGACCCTCGGTGCTCGAGGGCCTCGGCAGGCTGGCTTCTCCACTGACGCGTCGGGGGCCGATCGTCGTCGCAGGCTATGGAAAGGTGGGACGCGAGGTACGACAGATGCTCGAGGATGCCGGAGAACGAACCGTCGTCATCGACCGCATGCCGGGTGAAGGCGTGGACGTGGTGGGCAACGTGCTCCACCGGAATATGATCGAACGGGCCGGGGTGGCAAGTGCCAGTGCGGTGGTTCTTGCGCTCAGCAGCGACAGTGAGTGCCTCTTCGCCGCCACCGTGGTGCGCGAATTCGCCCCGGACGTGGTGCTCGTCGCCGGGGTCAACCGGGAGCGGGCGGTACACCGGCTCTACGGCGTCGGAGCGGACTTCGCGCTCTCCATGGGGAAGGTGGCCGGGCAACTCCTGGCCCGGCATCTCCTCGGTGAG
>JAYENI010000138.1:0-10221 GCA_034722015.1 Pseudomonadota bacterium | reverse complement strand
GCCTCGGCCTTTTCGGCAGGCCCGTTCGCCCCCTGGATCGTGTCGGTATCCGTCCCGCTCGGGGCCGTGCTGTTCTGGTTCCGGAGAAAAGGCCGAGGCCGAGAGCAATTTGATGCTCAGTGGTTGTACCGCCAACTGCCCGGTCGTCCAGTTCACGCTGACGGACCCCACGCCGACCAGCACGAACAGCACCCATAGCCACTTACGTTTCGGGATCGGGGCGCGAAGGCAGAAATACGCCGTCACCAGGACGAAGAGTGGTGCCGCTATCGACAACGTCAGCACCGTGTACTGGAGGGCGGATCTGCCGCCCAGCGTGAACCGGTTGATCTCCTGCCGAGAAGCCTGTGTTCGGTAGACGTTGAACCCGAGAACGGCCAGAACACCATCAGTTTTCTTCACGACCACGTTCGCCAGCGCCCAGCCACCGGTGAATCGGTACTCGAACGAGAAATTTCCGCGCCATTGGGAATCGGTCAAGGTGACATGCGATCCGATCAGGTCGGTGGAGAGTCGTTCACCACTGGGGAAATAACCAGCCACATTCAGAAGTTTTTCATCCGTGACCTGATCCGCGACCTCCGGAACGAGATACGCCCTGACATATTCGAGATCCTTCTCCTGCAGCCGCTGCAGATAGTCCCGGGAGAACCGGGATTCCTCATTTGGCACGAACCGGTCGGCCATGTCCTCATAACTGCAAGCCGTGAGGGACAGGACAGCGATTACGAAATACAACTTTGTCAGGTTCTTCACGGGTTAGCCCATCACGTACGGACGTTGTGAATTGTTGTCGTACTCCGACACGGGGTCTGCGATGAACTTCACGCAAGCGATGTGGGAGGAAACCAGCGTAGCAGTAGTCCCGACGAATGGTGCGCAAGGGGGCGTCGTGACCCCATGCGTGGCCGGGGAGACTTGGGTGATTGCGCCGGTCGGGTCGGGTCTGGTCCCCGCCAGACAGGCCCGCAGTCATTCCCACATCCAGTCATGACGTGAATTCGATCTGGAGTTACCCGATGATCTGAAGCCCACTTTCGGGTATGAACCTCACGGCCTTTTTCGTCTCGCGGAGTGAGACCGCGATGCGATTTCCTGACCTGGAGACAGATCTCTCTTTGAGTTCGAGATTGGGGCGGATCTCGAATGAGACCCGAAATGTCTACAGGAGGGGTCGGCGCCGTCCCTGGGGAAAATGGACGCAGCATCCCCGACCCGGGGCGGTGGTCGATGCCGTCAGATGCCGATGACCTTGACCTTGACCACGACGACCGACGCAAAGAGCCCCGCGCCCACCAGCGCGGAGAGCCATATATATGCCGTCATCGGCCGGCCATTGTGTCGCAGCAGCGGGTGGCGATCCTCCAGCTTCCGTTTTCCCTCCTCGGGGAGTTTGCGATGGAGCCGCAGAAGGCCCTTTGAGTTCTTCCAGGTCCCGATCGCCGACATTGCGATTCCGACAAGCAGTAGCAAGTACAGAAAGCGTTCCAGGTTATCCAATGCGTCATTCTCCCAGAGGAAGATTGGTGAAGTGATGGCTGTGCATGCGAGGGGACTCCTGGGTTTCGGGCCGGACCTCGAACGAAGCGATGTCCTCGCGATCGGGTATTCCACCGAATACCCGTCGCAGTTCGGGTGCCTTGCTTTGTCAATACTCCCCACGGAAGGATTTTCAGCGGCACACAACGCTCTCAGTCCTCCTCCCAAAGCACCAACCGCTTCTCCGACGCGCCGCGGTAACCGCCTTCATCGGTGACGATCCGCACCATCTCGCCACACAGCGGACACCCGAACGGATCGTCCTCGTCGTAGTCTTCCGGCTCGAAATGGTCGTCGCAGGACGGGCATTTCATACGAAACTCCCCCAGTCTGATGTCTAACGTCCGGCCGCGCGTACTACGGACGGCGCGTCGGGTGCAATACTCTCGAGACCGGTCGTCTCCCGAAACGATCTCGATCCGATGCCGATTCTAGCCCAGGCGCTCCCTGAACGATTCATGCTGTCGCGACGAATATGTCACGGGATCGCCACGTAAGGCTCACCGGATGAGCCACCGGATCGGGTATGATCCATAGTTCCGGTTCTCCGGTTCGGACTTGCTTCGCGAAATAGCGGCGTTTCCAGCCGCGTGCAGGCCTGTGGGTCCGCATGGAAACGGGGGGCGTATCGGAATTCGTGATAGAGGGAGTACGAGACAATGAAAGGAATCCTGGCACTGATGGCATTGATGGCCGCGGGCACGGGCCACGCATGGGAATATCGTTCCATGAGTGACTATAGCGCAGGGTATGGAGACACCCGCATCACCTCGCAGACATTCGGCGAGCAGACGTTTTCCAATGGCACCGTCGACGGAAAACCGTACAGGGCGACATCGCAGGAGTTTGGTGAGCAGACCTTTACGAACGGAAGGATAGGAGACCGGAGTTTCAACTGCACGACGCAGACGTTCGGCGGTCAGACGTACACCAACTGCTATTGAACGACTGGCTTGCGGGGTTGGTCCCATACACACCTGGTCCGGCCGTGCCGAAACACGGTCCGGTAGAAACGTATGTCTCGCGAATGCCTGCGCAGCCCGCTGAGAGAAACACGAATCGGAGGCAGCCAATCAGTACGCTCATCATTCTCCGCTCAATGGGGACGTTCAAATCAACCGAATTGTTGGGTGATGCACCCACCGCAGACTGCGATGTCTCCACGAAGAACCGGAGCAGGTCGAAAAAAAGACGGGATATTCGACGCAACAGCCTCGACCGGACAAAGAGAATCCCGGGCGGGAGATGCGAATGACGCCGGGATGCCGGTGATTTAATTGTCAGAGGAAGGGCGGGGCTCAGCCACGCTCTTTCTTGGTATTGATGACATTCCCGGTCTTACCGCGTGAGTTAGCGGGCTATCGTTTGGGCCCCGGTGACGATCCTGGACGGCCTCCGTGTGGCCGACATATTTCGACTGGGTAGTACTGCCTGGGCCTAGGCTCGGTGTCGGCGCATCCGGATGAAATCGGACAACAGTGCACGATCGTAGTTTCGTTCTAAGTCGATGGGAACGGTAAAGATGCAAACTCGCGGGAAACACTCGTGTCAAATTGCCTGGATCAGTATTGTCGGCTTGGTGTTGATCGGCATCAATATCGGTGCCCGTGCGCAAGAAATCGATACATTGCGCCTGGCGATCAAGACCGGGAGCACGACCGAACTGGAAGCGGTAACCGAGACGGTCAAGGGATTCTTCAATGGGGATGTCCGAGTAGAGAGACTGTTTGAGGAAGTTGACCGGAAGGACGACGTTGAGGCGCTCGCGGAGATGTTTCTGGCTTTCGTGCCTACGCGTACAGGGCAACAGGCCGACACACCCAATGCCTGGAATATTGCGTATGATTTCAGGGATGAGAGCGACTATGAGTACGTTGTCCCGGACCTTCCCGACGCTCTCGAACCCGCGATGTCGAGTACCCAGTCCGGCTGCCGGGTAGATGACCCGAGTCAGGCGCCGCCCGACAAGACCTGGTCGCTGGACAACATGTACGTGCGACAAGCCTGGAATGTAGTGCCGAGCGTTCCCGATGGGCGTAGACGCGGCGAGGGGATCCTTGTCTGTCATCCCGACACCGGATGGGCGGACCACAAAGATCTGGACCAGACCCGGTTGGATCTCTCCCGAGCAAGGAACCTCCTCTCCGACGGGGAACCCGACGCCGAGGATCCTTTGGACTACAGCGGGGACTGGCTCCATCCGGGACACGGCGCAGCATGTCTGGGTGGCCGCGCGTGAGTCGGACGACGATCCGCTTCCTCATGCCCAAATCAACCCCGGAGAGGGCACCTCATTTGCGGTGGCTGGTACGGCGGGGGTCGCGGCACTCTGGCTTGCGCACAACAACCTCGATCGATACACGCACAATGGACCTTATCTGCAGGATCTTTTCGCGTCGAAACTACGGCGGACCGTCACCAGGCCTCCCCATTGGCCACAACTCCATGGTGATTTTGGTGAGGGTGTCGTAGACGCCGAGGCACTGCTGAAATCCGGGAGTCCATCGGCCACCGGAGATCCGTCGGTGATCCGGGAGACAACACTTCCTGTATTTCTGGGGCGAACGTTTGATTTGCCGGATCGCTCCGTGAAGGCCGCACTCACGCGCCTGTTTCAGGATAGTGGTATGGCGTTCGAAATTTCGGTACAACGATACGGTCACGAGTTTGCCTACCAGGCAATTCGCAGGCCCGACGCATTTATACGTACCGTACAAACGGATGCCAAAAAGGAACTGAGTAAAGACGATATCGATGCCCTGCTCGAGGGTGGCTCCAATCGGCTCACAGGCGCCATCCGGAAACCTGCCACTGAGGCCCCTGGTTCGCGCGATACCGCCGCTGGTGATCCGGACGCCCGGAAAGAGAATGTTGAGAATTGATTCGTTTGTCCGTACTGATCAAGTGAAATCATTCTCGGAGAACCTGTGCACGGTTACGTTAATCCGCTGACCGGCGAAGCGGTCAGCATCGTGGCCAAGACCGCCCTGAAGGCGGTGCGGACAACACCGCCGAAATCGCTGTAGGACATCGTCCAGATTGGTCCGGCGGCAGGACGCCAGATCCGGGAGGCGGCCGGGAAACAGGATATCTGGTGTTTCTCTGTCGAATTTCGGGCCAGGAATGCGTTCCTTGGGTTGAGAGGCTGATTCAGGTTTCTCACGAACCTCCCTCCTGTAAACTACAATTCATCCGGTCGGAATGAGGTCCGCGCATTGAATTACAAGTCCGGGAAACTGCGCCCGATTCAGGGGAAGATGTGCTAGCCGCACGCTGCTGACCACGCCGAAAGACGGAAAGCGATCAGCCTGCAGTCTGGAACTGAAGACAAACACAAAAACCTGTTTTTTCTCCTGCTTGCCTGAGCGCGGCAAGCCTCCGCGGGGTTCAGCATGAGTGTGTATTCTCCAGGAATGCGAATTCTCTGCCGGGACGCCGAGTGGCTGGTGACCCGGGTCGACTCCGCGAGTAGCCGGAATGATCAGGTCATTCACTGCGTGGGCGCGGACGATCTGACCCGTGGGCACGAGGCCGCCTTCCTTACCCAGCTGGACAAGATCGAACCCGTCGACCCGCGCAAGACCAGGCTGGTTCGCGATGAAACGGGGGGATACGCGCAGGCGAAGCTTTTCCTGGAGGCCCAGCTTCGGCAAATGCCGCTGACCGACCCGGACCCTCACGTCGAGGGCATGGGGGCGTTCACCCCGATGGGTTACCAGAAGGAGGCGGTCCAGCGGGCGATCATGCAGTTGCGCCCGCGCTTGCTGCTCGCCGATGCGGTCGGGCTCGGCAAGACCATCGAAGTCGGGATGATCCTGTCCGAGTTGATGAAGCGCGGTCAGGCGGATCGCATTCTGGTCCTGGCCAGGAAATCCATGCTGGCGCAGTTCCAGGCGGAACTCTGGAACCGTTTCGCCATCCCGCTGGTGCGGCTGGACTCGACCGGGCTCTCCAGGCTGCAACTCAGGATCCCGGCCTCGAAGAACCCGTTCGAGGTCTATCACCGCATCATCATTTCCACGGATACCCTCAAGGACATCGGGCGCTACAGCCACTTCCTGGAGGACACCCGTTGGGACGTGGTCGTGATCGACGAGGCCCACAATGTCTCCGGCGGCGCCAACCCGGAGAGGCACCTGAGCTACCGTCTGGCCCGTCGCCTCGCCCGGCACACCAACAGCATGCTGCTGACGACGGCGACTCCGCACAATGGCAAACGGGAGACCTTCGGCCGCCTGATCAGCCTGCTCGATCCGTCCGCCATCCCCGACCCCAAACTGCGCGAGTACGAGGCATCCGACATCAAGCCCTTCTTCCTGATGCGCTTCAAGGAGGATGTGCGGGGGGAGGCGGGGGACAATTTCTCTCCGCGACATGTTGTTCCGGTAGCGGAGACCACCATCGCGGCCACACCGGAAGAGGAGCGCGTCTACCGGCAGCTTGCCCGCATCCGTCAACGGGTGCTCGACAAGACACTGGTCTCCAATGCCATCGTTCAGTGGGGCATGTACAAATCGTTCCTGTCCAGCCCGGAGGCGTGCCGCTCCACGGCGGAAAAGCGCTACAGGCAGTTGAAATCAGAAACTCAGCCAAACGCCGAGGCGCAGGAGCTCGAGACCCTGTTGCAGGATCTGGAAGGCCAGAAAATCACCCGTAGCGCCCGTTTCAAACTGCTCCTCCAGGAGTTGGAAAAGCTCAAATGGAAAGGTTCGAAGGCGAGCCCCCGCCTGCTCGTCTTTACCGAGAGCCGGGTTACCCAGGAGCACCTCGCCAGGGCACTGACCAGGCACTTCCAGTTGAAGTACAGCGACAGGCACGAGGCGCAGCCGGGTCAGGCCCTGGCGATCATCCACGGCGGCATGCCGGACGTCGTCCTGTCCGCCACGGTAGAGTCCTTCGGCACCGGGGTCAGCCCCATCCGGATGCTGCTCGCCACCGACGTGGCCTCCGAAGGCGTCAACCTGCACCACCAGTGCCACAACATCATTCACTACGACCTCCCCTGGTCGATCATTACGCTCATCCAGCGCAACGGCCGCATCGACAGATTCGGGCAAAAGCATAGCCCCGTCGTTCGCTACCTCATGGTGAACACGGACGAAGGCTTTCTTGACGGCGATCTGTCCATCTTCGAGCGCCTGGTCGACAAGGTGGAAGAGATCAACCGGTCAACGCGCACCGGCGAGAGCGTACTCAAGCTCTACGACGCGAAAAGGGAAGAAGCGTACATCGCCACGCGCGGCATCATGGCGGGCGACACAGACGTCCTGGACAAGGTCAATCCAGAGACCGCCGAGAGCGCGGGCCTGGAGGAGACCCTGCTGGCTGCCAATCAGGAAGGCCACAACGACTGGCTCGCCTTTCTGACGGGTGAGTCCGAGGCGCCCGCCGCACCGACTGGCGAGAATGCCGAAGATGTCATCGACAACTCCCGTATCCGTCTCATGCCCCATGCGCAATTCCTGGAGCGGGGCTACCGGACCTTGCAACAAGCCCTGGAAGATCCGGCCTACCTTCCACTCAAGAAGACAGCCGCGCAGTTCATCCTCAATCCGCCACCGGACCTCAGGCGGCGCCTGGGCGCCCCGGGAGCGGCAGGAGACGTCGTCTTCGGCGCGACGGCCATCCCCGAGGAGTCCTGGCCGGACGACGGGCATTTGTACCTGACCGATGATCCGGACCGTGTCGAACAGGCCATCAGGGCCGCCCTGGCCCGGAAAGGTCAGTGGTCCGGTGAGTTGCTGCTAACCGAGCAGCACCCCGTGCTGCAGTGGTTGGCCGAGCGGTTGATGATGTTGATGAAACGCGACGAGGCGCCTCTCATCGCTTCCCCACATATCGACGAAGGAGAGCTGCTGTTCTGCTTCATCGGGCAGGTCAGCTCGCGAGCCGGCACGCCGCTGATCGTCGATACCCATGCCGTGTCATTCCGCAAGGGCGGCCGGTTTGAGATCCGTCCGCTGAAGGAGGCACTTGCGGAGGCACAATTCGAAAACCTCGCCAATACGGGACGCACATCCAACCTGCGCCAGGACCTGCTGCGCGGCTTCATCGAATCCGCCGTGACCCAGAGTCTTCACCACCTCCGCCGGCTCAAGGACCAGCGACGCGCCATCATCCGGCCGCGCCTCGCGGAGGAAGAGAAACGCTTGAAACAATGGTTCCAGCGCTGGGGCACCCGCATCGAAGAGCAACTGACCAACCTGCCTCCCGAAGGAAAGCGCGCCACTGCTCTTCGCACGCGACGGGACGAAATGGGAAAGTACCTTCGCGACCGGGAAGAGAACTGGAAGAACACCCACCTTCGCGCGACGGACGAACCCACGACACGCCTGGTGCTGGCGATCGAGGGAGTGAGGTAATGGCCCTCGACAACGCAATCCGGAACGTCGGCGAATACTATGCCGCCCACTATCTGGCGGAGCGCTTCGGCAAGGACATCGCCGACCGGATCAAGGCATGGAAGGCCCAGGGTTCCCGGTCCGTACCGCGCCGACTCCAGTCGCTTTCCGATCTTTACTTCCGCGCCAAGTCCCAGGCGCTGGAATATCCGGATCCGGAACTGCGGGCGCGCGCCCGGGACGCGGAACTCGAGGGTTGGCATTCCCGGCTCCTGGCTGCGCTGGGCTACGAACCGGCGCCCACGCTGGTGGAGCTGGAGAGCGAAAAGCAAGCGTTGCCGGCGGTCTTGCGCCTCCATCGGCACAGCCGGCCCTGGCTGGCCGTACTCGAAGCGCCCTTCTGCCTGAGCGATGGCGAACAGGCCGAAGAACCGCTGGAGCTGCCCGCGGGGTGCGGTGGGTTTGCGAACCGCACCGAAGATGCCAGTGGCGCCGGCGGCGGGGATGGTGCGGTTCCGGACGCGAGTTGGGAAAAGGCCATTGCGCTGCTGTTCAAGCAGGAGGACCGCCCGCGCTGGGCGCTTCTGCTCGCCGGCAGCCGGGTCTACCTGTTCGATGCCCACACCTACGCCCAGGGCCGTTACCTCTACATCAACCTCGACGACGCCTTCGCCCGCAAGCAGCCCAAGACCTTCGAGTCCATCGCCGCCCTGCTGGCGCGCGACACCCTGGCGCCGGGCGGGGAGTCCGACGAGGTGCTGCACGAGAAGCTGCGCGCGGGCAGCCTGCGCAGCACCCACGGCGTCTCCGAGAAGCTCCAGGGGGCCGTGCGCGAGGCCATCACCGGGATCGCAAACGGCTGGGTCACGGCGCGGCGGGAAAGAAAACTCGGCTTTCGCGAACTTGGTGAACGTGAGGATCCGCTTCCCGACGGATCCCGCGAGGTGACCGCCGAGCAACTCCGCCACGAGGCCCTGGTTTACGTCTACCGTATCCTGTTTTGCCTGTACGCCGAGGCCCGCGGTCGCGAGCTCGGCATCCTCCCCATCAGCGACGACGTCTATCGACTCGGATACAGCCTGGAGGCCCTGCGCGACCTGGCTGACGGGGGAGAACCCGGTACGACGACGGAGAACGGTTCCTACTATGCCCGTCACCTGGACCGCCTGTTCCGACTGATTCACGAGGGGTTTCATCCCGAAGCCGGTCCGCGCGTCGATCAACCGCGTACCGGCGGGGTCGAGGACGTCGCCTCTCCGTGGGGTACCGGGACTTTTCATCAGAACGATCTGTTTGGCAGCGAAGGCCCGCGCCGGTTGAGCCTGGGCAAGAGCGGTAAAAAAGAACTGGAGCACGGGTACGCCAGGGCATTCGTCGTCCAGCCCCTGACCGCGACGCTGTTCGATCCCGAGGCGACGCCCCTCCTCAAACGCGTCCGGCTCGCGAACCGGGTGCTGCACAAGGTGATCCGCTGCCTCAGCCTGGGTACCGGGGAGCGGGGCAGACAGATCGGCCGCATCAACTACGCGGAACTGGGGCTGGTCCAGCTCGGCAGCGTCTACGAGGGCCTGCTCTCATACAAGGGTTTCTTCGCCCACGAGGAACTGAGCCAGGTCCTTCAGGCCCCGAAGAAAAAGAGGGGCGAACAGCCGGTCGTTCACGACGACGACATCGATCCCAAGACCCCGACCTGGTTCGTGCCCGAGACGCGCCTGGAGGAGTTCAGGAAGGGTGAGGTCGTCATCGAGCGCCGCACGAACCGGCCGCGCATCTACAAGACCGGCGAGTTCATCCTGCATCTCAATGGCATGGACCGGGTCAACAGCGCCTCCTACTATACTCCGGCGGTGCTCACGGAGACCCTGGTCCGGGAGACCCTGAAGGAACGGCTCAGGGGGTTCGGACCGGAAAGAGCGTACGAGATTCTCGAGCTCAGGATCTGCGAGCCCGCCATGGGCTCCGCGGCCTTTCTGGTCGAGGCCCTGGGCCAGCTCGCCGACCGCTATCTTGCCCTGAAGCAGGAGCAGGTCGGCCGGTCCATCGACCCCGGCGACTACGAGGACCAGCGTCGCCGAACGATGCACTACATCGCCGTGCACAACGTCTATGGCGTGGACCTGAACCCCACCGCCGTGGAGCTGGGGGCGCTCTCCCTGTGGCTCGCCACCATCCACCGGCTCAAGGTTCGGGAGGGGGAAAACGGGGCGCCGGACATCTACCGTTCCTGCGCCACCCCCTGGTTCGGGCTGCGACTGCGCGCCGGAAACAGCCTGATCGGCGCGCGCCGCGCCGTCTGGTCCGAGGAGC
The DNA here is from genome assembly GCA_034722015.1 of Pseudomonadota bacterium. Taxonomy (GTDB): domain Bacteria; phylum Pseudomonadota; class Gammaproteobacteria; order JAJDOJ01; family JAJDOJ01; genus JAJDOJ01. Next base: position 34 of record JAYENI010000138.1, on the reverse strand, counting down.
AGCTCACCCGGGGCAGGTTCTTCGGCAAGAACGC
>JAYENI010000137.1:0-32696 GCA_034722015.1 Pseudomonadota bacterium | reverse complement strand
CGCGATGCGATCCAACCCGGCATGCTGACGATGCACCCGGCGGGGATCTCTCACGGACCTCACCCGAAAGCCTATGCAGCCGGGGCCCGACACGAGCAGCTCGAGACTGACGAGGTTGGATCGCATCGCGTGAGAAGAAGTCACCGAGGTGATAAAAGATGACCTCGTCGTAGTCCTCGTTGCTGTGGTAGAACGGCACCCCCAGGGTGCCCGGAGCGCTCTCCAGCGGACGCGGCACGAAGGTTGACACCAGGAACCGTTCCGAGACGAAGGTGGCATGCGCCGAGGGCGGGACGTGATAGCGATGGCTCATCAACGGGCGGATATCACGCCAGTTGATCCTCACGGGTGCCAGGTCACCATGCCAACCAACGGCGTCCAGCGGGTTGAAGGGATAAGTGATCGTGGTGAAAGTTCCGTTGCGCTTCACCCGGGCGCGTGTCTCCGATTCGCCCTGCTGGTCCAGAAAATCGTCGTCAATTCTCGGGCAATCCAGAACCGAGGGATCGAAGATCGCGTGGTTCCCGGCCAGACCCCGGTCCGGCAGACAGTACCTCGCTCCGGTCGCCTCGATCAGCAGGGCGGAGACCGGTCCGTCGCTCTCGATGCGCCACAGCGTTCCACGGGGCAAAAGGACATAGTCACCCGGTTCGACGGCAAGATGCCCGTAGTCACAGTAGAGGTGCCCGATCCCCCCGTGCAGGAAAAGGAGATCGTCCCCGTCCGCGTTGCGGAACAGGTCTGCGGCGTGACCGCCACCCCGCCACCACCTGAGCGCGAGGGAGTCATTTCCGAGCAGGGGAGTTGCCGCCCACGGACCCTGCGGATCCGGTTCCAGTCCCGAGGTGTCGAAGGCACGCGGCCGCAAGGGCCCGTCGACGTGCGTCCACCCGGTCGGCGGATGCCGGTGGTGCATCTCGGTCGACGGGCCGCGAAACCCCTCCCTGCCCAGTTCGCGTTCATAGGTCCCCGCAGGCAGGTCGGCGTGAGCCTGGCGCGATGCCATTCCTTCCGATCGGTGGACGGGGATGGCGCGGTCGACCGTCATACCCCCCACCTCACGGCAAGGGCGTCAAACTCGGATTTGCGCTTCACGGCCGCGTTTAGGCGATTGCCGGAAAATGACATATCAGATTGCGCCGGATTTTCGTTCGTTATCAAGGCGCGACAACAGGCACATAGTCGAACGATGTCACGGTTGTCGCAACACAGGGGACGGACGAAAAGACAAGCAGGATGGTATGTCATTTGACAGAAATCGCCTTACCATCGGTTCGCCGGTTTCACAGAACACCACGCTTCATCTGGTCCCGTTCCATGGCCTCGAACAAGGCCTGGAAATTTCCTTCCCCGAAGCCTTCGTTTCCCTTTCTCTGGATGATCTCGAAAAATATCGGCCCGATGACGGTCGCTGTAAATATCTGCAGCAGGACTCCGCCCCCGCGCCGGGGCGCGCCGTCGATCAGGATGCGCCCTTCGCGCAATTGTTCAACGGACTCGGCATGGCCCGGTACGCGCGCGTCAATCGCGTCGTAGTAAGCATCCGGCACGTCCATGAATCCGATTCCCCGTTCACGGAGCCGGCCTACCGTGGCGAAGATATCGTCCGTGTGCAGCGCGATGTGCTGAATTCCCTCGCCGTGATAGGCATCGAGATACTCCTGGATCTGCGAGCGGGGATCGGTGGGTTCGTTGATCGGGATGCGTATCTTTCCACAGGGGCTGGTCATGGCCCGGGACTTCAGGCCGGTGTGTCTGCCGTGGATGTCGAAATAGCGGATCTCGCGGAAGCCGAAGATGCGACGGTAAAACAGGGCCCACTCGTCCATCCGGCCACGTCTCACGTTGTGGGTCAGGTGGTCGATGGCCGCCAGCCCCACACCGGGCACCCGCGCCGCGTCGTCGAACGACTCGAAATCCACATCATAGATCGACCGCTCCCCATACCGGTCGACGAGATAGATCAGGCTCTTTCCGATCCCGTGGATCGCCGGAATGTTTAGTTCCATCGGGCCGATCCGGCCCCGGTGGGCGCGCGCGCCAAGCTTCACCGCACGATCCAGCGCGCGGGCGGAATCAGCAACCCGAATCCCGATGGCGCACACCGAGGGTCCGTGCACCCTGGCGAAGGTTCGCGCAAAGCTGTCGGGCTCGTGATCGACGATGAAATTGATTTCGCCCTGCCGGTAGAGCACGACGTCCTTGGAACGATGGCGCGCTATCGGCGCAAATCCCATGCGTGTGAACAATGCATCCAGGGCCTTGCTGTCATGCGCGGTGTACTCGACGAACTCGAATCCGTCGGTACCCATCGGATTGTTGGCGTCAAACGCAACCATGTCAGTAATCAACCAGTCGGCGCGGGCGCACGCGCGTGCCGTGACCCGAATCTATGTGTTAGACAGGTTCGATCGCAATTCGATCTTCACGCCGCACTGGCCCCGGTCGGGTCAAAGGAGGGTGCGCACGTCGATAAGCTCAGGGAAGAACCTGCGACCGACGGTCGACTCGAGATACGAAACGCCGCTGGTACCGCCCGTTCCCGGCTTGTGCCCGATGATGCGTTCGACGGTCCGCACGTGCCGGAACCGCCAGAGCTGGAACTGCTCCTCCAGGTCCATGAACCGTTCGCACAGGGCATACGCCGCCCAGTGCGCATCCGGTTGTTGGTAGACCTCCAGCAGGACCCGTGTCACGGCCTCGTCGGGTTTCCTGGGCTCCCGCCAGTCGCGCTCCGTGCAATGTCGGGGTAACGCATACCCCTGCCGGGCCAGATAGCGCAGAAAGACATCGAACAGCGCAGGCGCCTCAAACAGTTCACGCAATTGGGCGTGAGACGGTGGCTCGTTCCGGAAACCCTCAAGCAGCCCCGGTTCCCGTGCGCCGAGCAGACATTCGATGGCGCGGAACTGGAAGGACTGAAATCCCGACGCGTTCCCCAGACCGTCTCTGAAGTGCGCGTACTCCGCGGGTGTGAGTGTTTCCAGTACGGCCCACTGGTCGAAGAGCTGGCGCTGCACCAGTCTCACCCGCGCCAGGTGTTTCAGTGACTGGTCCGCCTCGTCCGCGTCCAGGCAGCGGCCGGCGCCCATCAGTTCGTGCAATACGAGCTTCATCCAGAGCTCGCTCGTCTGATGCTGGATGATAAACAGCAGCTCATCCGGATGAGGAGGATCCGAGAGGGGGCGCTGGGCCGCCAGGAGGCGGTCCAGACGCAGGTAATCCGAATAGCGAAGCGCCGAAGCACGGGCGTTTTCCGGGCAGGATGATCTTTCGTCACACTCAGTCGCAGCCATCGAAAACACCCCCGGTACACGCGTGGGTCGGTCGAGTTCGCTTGCCCGGGGGATTCACCTCGCCCCGGGGCGCCAGGCAGAAACTTTCCCCATGACCGCCATTCAAATATGTCAAATAGCTTCAAACGCCGCGCGAGGAAGGCAATCCTTGTGTGTTTGACCCGCGGAGGAAGGAAATGTCACTGTCCGCCGCCGCCATGGCGCGCCTGGATCACATCGCCGACAGATCGGGAACCCGCGATCTGATGGGCCGGATGGAGGTATCGGGGTGTGGCGAGATCCACCTGCGCTCCGACACCGAACACCGGCTGCGCGCAGTCGTGGCGATTCACAGCACCCGGCTCGGGCCCGCCATCGGTGGCTGCCGCTTCGTCTCCTACGCCGACACTCGCGAGGCGATCAATGACGCGATGCGCCTCGCCCGGTGCATGAGTTACAAGTCGGCGCTTTTTTCGCTGCCCTACGGGGGCGGCAAGGCGGTCCTGATAAAGCCGGAGGCGCCATTCGACCGGGAAGCCGTCTTCGAGTCCTTCGGGGAATTCGTGGAGTCGCTGGGGGGCCGATTCCTGACCGCCGTGGACAGCGGCACGTCGGTGTCCGACATGGACACCATTGCGCGGCGCACGCGCTTCGTCATGAGTACCTCGGTAAGCCACGGGGGGCACGGGGACCCCTCCCCCTGCACCGCCATCGGTGTGCGTCGCGGTATCGAGGCGGCCGTACGCTTCAAGTTTCGGCGAAGCGACCTGGAAGGTCTGCGCGTACTGATCCAGGGTGCGGGGCACGTCGGGTACCACCTGGCGCGCGAACTCGATGCGCAGGGCGCGCAGGTCCATATCTACGATACCGACGAGCGACGCATGCAGCGGTGTGTCGACGAGTTCGGCTGTGAAGCCGTCCGGTCGCGTGAGTTGTGGCGCTTGCGCACGGACGTCTTTGCGCCCTGCGCCCTCGGCGGGGTGATCGACGCGAAGCTCGCGGCTGGCCTGCAGACGGACATCGTCGCGGGCGCCGCGAACAACCCCCTCGGCAGGTCCCGCGAGGCACTGACGCTGCAGCGACGTAACGTGCTCTACGCACCGGATTTCGTCATCAACGCCGGCGGACTGATGCACGTCGTTACCCGGGACCGTGCCGCCGTCGAGCGAAAGATCCACGGTATCCACGACATGCTCATGGAGATCTTCGAACGTGCCGCCTTGCGCCGCGAACCGCCGTTGTGGCTCGCGGAGTCGATCGCGGAACGGGCGATTCGAAGCCGGTCCCGGAATGCCATGGACCCGGCTCCGGCAGCCGCAACACAGTAACCGCGGAGAAGACGCAGCGCATGTCACAGACACTCCGCCAGAGACCCGCCGCGCCGCTCGACCCAGCGGGGTACCCCCTGTGAAAACCGTCGCCCGATTCAGTATCGGTTTCACCCGCCATCTGCTGCCCGACGGGTCCGCGGCGGGGCAATTGCCGGAGTTCGCGCGGGACCCCGAAACACTGCTCGCCCTGTACCGCGCTATATGGCGCACCCGTTTGTTCGACGAGCGTGCGGTGAAGCTTCAACGCACCGGCCGGCTCGGCACGTACGCCTCGTCCCTGGGCCAAGAGGCGGTCTCGGTGGCCATCGGACACGCCATGCGGTCCGAGGACGTGCTGGTTCCCATGTACCGGGACTACGGGACACAGCTGCAGCGCGGCGTCCGAATGTCCGAGCTGCTGCTCTACTGGGGCGGTGACGAGCGCGGGATGTACACTCACGGCGAGGGTCAGGACCTTCCCATCAGCGTTCCGGTCGCCAGCCACGCGCCGCATGCGGCCGGTGTGGCGTATGCATTCAGGTTGCGTCGCGAGCCCCGCGTCGCCGTGTGCACGGTCGGCGACGGCGCCACCTCGAAGGGCGATTTTTACGAGGCGCTCAACGCCGCCGGGACCTGGCGCCTGCCTCTGGTCTTCGTAGTCGTCAACAACCAGTGGGCGATCTCCGTCCCACGCGCCGCGCAGAGCGGCGCCGGGACACTGGCACAGAAGGCCATCGCCGCCGGGGTCCCCGGAGAGCAGGTGGACGGCAACGACGTGATTGCCGCCCGCGAGCGCATCGCCGCGGCCCTGGAAAACGCACGGAACGGAGGGGGTCCCGCGTTGATCGAGGCACTGACCTACCGACTCTGCGACCACACCACCGCGGACGACGCCAGCCGATACCGCGACAAAGCGGAACTGGAGGCGCGCCGGCACGAGGAACCGCTGGTACGCCTGCGGCGATACCTGTTCGACACCGGCGTACTTTCGGAGGCCGTCGACCAGCGGATCCGCGAGCAATGCGACGAAGAGGTCGAGATGGAGGCCGGCCTCTACCTGGAGACCGAACCACTCCCGCCGCACAGCCTGTTCGATCACCTCTACGCCGAACTCCCGTCCTCCTTCAGGGCGCAACGCGATGCGTTGCGCCGCCGGGGATCGCCGCCATGACGGAAATAACCCTGGTCGAGGCGGTCAACCTCGCCCTCGCACACGAGATGGCTGCGGACGAACGGGTGATCGTCCTCGGAGAGGACGTCGGGATCAACGGCGGCGTCTTCCGGGCAACCGTGGGTCTTCGGGAACGCTTCGGCGAACAACGCGTGGTCGACACGCCGCTGGCCGAGACCCTGATCGCGGGGATGTCCATCGGACTGGCGGCGCAGGGACTGCGACCGGTCGCCGAGATCCAGTTCATGGGCTTCATCTATCCCGCCATCGACCAGATCGTCAACCACGCCGGCCGGATGCGGCACCGCACGCGCGGCAGGCTGACCTGCCCGATGGTGCTGCGCGCACCCTACGGTGGAGGCATCCACGCCCCGGAACACCATTCCGAGAGCAACGAGGCGATGTTTGCCCACATTCCGGGGATCCGTGTCGTCATACCCTCTTCGCCGGCACGCGCCTACGGGCTGTTGCTGGCGGCGATCCGAAACCCCGACCCGGTGGTGTTTCTGGAGCCGAAACGGGTCTACCGGCTGGTAAAACAGCAGGTACGCGACGACGGCGAGGCACTGCCGCTGGACGTGTGTTTCGTCCTGCGGGATGGCACGGACATGACACTCGTATCCTGGGGCGCAATGCTGCACGAGACATTGCAGGCCGCCGCGACACTCGCCACCGGGGGGATCGATGCGGAGGTCATCGACGTCTCCACGCTGAAACCGCTCGACATGGACACCATCCTCGAATCGGTCGAAAAGACCGGGCGCTGCGTAATCGTGCACGAGGCGGCCCGAACGGGCGGTTTCGGGGCGGAGATCGCAGCGAACCTGTCCGAGCGCGGTCTGCTGCATCTCCTGTCTCCCGTGGTGCGGGTGACCGGGCCCGATACGGTCATGCCCCTGTTCCGGCTGGAAGGCCACTACCTGCCGGGTGTCGACAACATCCTCGCCGCGGCCCGATCCACCCTGGAGTACGCATGAGCCTGTTCAATCTGCCCGACCTCGGGGAAGGCCTGCCGGACGCGGAAATCGTGGAGTGGTACGTCTCCACCGGGGAACAGGTCGAAAAAGACGGTCCGCTGGTGTCGGTGGAGACCGCCAAGGCCATCGTCGACATCCCGAGCCCCCGCACCGGCACCGTGCATAAGCTGTTCGGCGAGGCGGGCGATATCGTCCACACCGGCGACCCACTCGTCGAATTCTCCTCTGCCGAAGACGAGGCCGGGACAATGGCACCCGGGGAGGACCCGGGGACGGTCGTCGGCGTCGTACGGCACGGCGACGAGTTGTTGCGGGAGCCCCCCGCGGTAGTCGTGGGGAAGGGAGCGCTGGGTGTGCGCGCCACGCCGGCCGTTCGCGCCCTCGCCAGGCGTCTCGAAGTCGATCTCGGCGTCGTGACACCGGGCGGTCCGAACGGCATGATCACGACCGCCGACGTGCAGCGCGTCTCCCGGATCCTTCGGGAAGTCGGACCGATGGAACCCCTGAGGGGTGTACGCCGCGCCATGGCCCGTACCCTGGCGCAGGCCCACGCCGAGGTGGTCCCCGTCACCGTCACGGAAGACGCCGACGTCGATGCCTGGGCCGGTGACGAGGACGTCACGCTGCGTCTGATCCGGGCGATCGTCGCGGCCTGTCAGGAAGAACCGTCTCTCAATGCATGGTACGACAGCCATGCGGTCGGCCGCAGGGTGCTGGACAAGATCGACCTGGGTATCGCGGTCGACGCGCCGGAGGGCCTGTTCGTCCCCGTGTTGCGGGACATTGGTAACCGGATCGCGGCGGACCTGCGCCAGGGTCTGGAAGACATCAAGAAAGATGTGAGGTCACGCAGTATCCCGCCGGACGCACTCCGGGGCGGTACCTTCACCCTGTCGAATTTCGGTACCTTCGGCGGTCGCTACGCGAATCCCGTCATTGTCCCTCCCACGGTTGCCATTCTGGGTGCCGGCCGACACCGCGACCAGGTGGTACCATTCCAGGGCACCCCCGCCGTGCATCGGGTGCTTCCGCTGTCCCTGACATTCGACCACCGCGCGGTGACTGGCGGCGAGGCCACCCGTTTTCTCACCCACGTCGTGCGCGACCTGGAAACGGCCTGATCCCGACGCACGGGACCGAGGGCTGTCGCCGGTCACCGCGTGGTGCCGGATCGCCCCGGGGGACTCGGCTATACCCCGGCCCTTGCATTCGTCGCACCCCTGGAACCAGGTCCCGTTTTCCTTCCCGCCGCCCTCATAACATACCCCGAACCGCAATGATTGAAAATTTCACCAACCACGCCGCAAACGAGCGCACCTATCTGGCATGGATCAGAACCGCGATCGCCATCATGGCCCTGGGATTCGTCATCGAGAAATTCGACCTGTTCCTGAAATATCTTTCCAGCGAGATCGGGGCGGGCGAAGCGCCAGCGGGTTCGCTGAGCGCGGAGATCGTCGGACTCGTCCTGATCCTCCTGTCGCTCGGCATCGTCTCGGGCGCCACGGCCCGGTTCCTGCATCTCAGGCGGCGGATCGACGACCCTGCCCCGAAGGCCTACGCGTCCTCGCTCGCCGGTATTATCCTTGCCCTGATGCTGACATTCATCGGGGTCTTCGTCCTCACCTTCCTGTTTCACCAGATCGCCATCTGAATCGCCACCGCAGGCAAACGGGCCAGGTTCCGCCTCGGTCCTGAAACAGGGAAAAGCCGGAATTCGCTCCCATTTTCCGCAATTCAAATCGAACTGCATTTAAAATTCACGAACGCCGAACAAGCACTTTTCGCACCGCGGTCCCCGGCGCGCCTCGACTTGCCCGCGTCCGAACAGACCCCGGTTTTCCGGGCCCGTGACCGGATCGTCGGATCACACCCTCGAATCCGCCTGGTCATTTGCCGTCTATACTCAAAAAAGTTGCGCGACACGACAGGTAATCTTCTCGTTACGATCGCATGGGAGACTGGGCATGGTCGATCTGGACAGGCTGCTGCAACTCGCTGGCGCGGTGGCTGCTGGAGAATTTGGTGTCGGTGGCTCCCTGATCGACTACAAGGGTGACATCGACGAGGAGACGGCCAGGTCCCTTTCCATGTTGTGCGCCGCCAACACACTGCTCGCCAGGACACAGGTGGAAACCGCGTCCAAAGTGACCCGGCTGAACCTTACCCCCCTGAAAGGCTGGATGATGTCCGCCGGTGACTATACCGTTTGCGTCATGGGCGAGATCGGCGTGGTTGTCATCACGGACAAGGCGGACTTCAACGAGGTCCGCAAGGTACTGACCGAAGAGGCGACGTTTATCTAGGAGGTCTATGACCTCCGCACCTCGGATTTTTCGTGCCGGCACGGCACCGCTTTCCTCCTAAGGCGATTTCTGTCAAATCACATACCATCTTGCTTGTCTTTTCGCCCGTCTTCCGCGTTGCGGAAACGGTTGAATAGTTCGACTATGCGCCCGTTACCGCGCCTTGAAGACGAACGAAAATTCGGCGCAATCTGGTATGTCATTTTCCGGCAATCGCCTAACGACCCATCAGCAGTAACGGACTGCCCGGACCGCAGCAGCGGCCACGCCTGCAATCATCTCGAAATATGACTATTTTTTATACAGGTGGTTATTTTATATACAGGCAATGTTACTATCCCGCCCAGCACCTCGACACCAGGGGCGGGTGGTGACACGGATTCGTCGCCATGTGGGACGGCTGGCACGGAAGTCGGCCGCCGCAACCAGCGCATTCCCGGGTGTCAGGTGCTTTTTCATTTCTTGTGAATCCGGCATCAGGATTCACCCGGCAATGCAGGGAGACATTCGATGGCATTGTGGACACTGGTCGTTTGGGTTGTGATCGGGGCGGCTGCAGGGCTGCTCGCTCGCAAGATTCTCGGCGGGACCCCGCCCTTCGGCACAACAGGCGACGTCATTCTCGGGATGGCGGGCAGCGTGGTCGGCGGCTATATCGTCGCCCTGCTCGGGGCCAGCGGGACCGGTGGCATCATCGGGTCCTTCATCGCCGCACTGGCCGGCGCGCTGCTGCTGATCTGGCTGTCCAAGCTGATCAAGAAATAAGTCACGTCGGGAGAAATCACTGTGAACGACGAGAACGACAAGGGTTTTTTTGACCGACTCGGCGAGATACTCAACGCCCCGCTTCCCGGGACCGACAAACCCGGGGGACCGGAAAGGAAAAGCGGAACGCCCGAAGACGACGAGGATTCGCTACTGGACCGCGTCAGGGACATCCTGAGTCAACCGCTGCCGGGGACGGAACTGCCCCGGGGTGCGGAAGATTCCGGTGCCGACAAGGGCGCGAAGCCCGCGGTGGCCGAACCCGAAACACGCGTCGCGGAATCGGCCGGGGCCGCACAGGACGTCGATCCGGACGAGGATGACCTGGACGAGGACTGGTGGGAAAGGGACTGGGACGCGTTTCGACAGCATCAGGAACGCGAGCGGCAGGGCTTCAACACGAAGCAGCGCGGCGACCAGGAGAAATTCGCGCGTTACCAGGAACAGGAGAAGACCCGCTTCGACGGGCACCAGAAGCAGGAATTCGAGATGTTCAAGCAGCAACAGCAGTGGAAGCTGAATGCCTGGAAGCAGCGACTGGAGCAGCCGCGGAACCGCCCCCCTCCACCCCCGTGGGCAGTTCCTCCGGCCCCGCCGATGGCGCCCCCGGGAGCCATGCAACCGCCCCCGTGGATGCGCCGCCCAGGTCCGTTTCGCAGACGTTAGGGACGAACACCAGTCCCCTTCAGACCCTCGGGAAACGCCAGCACGACATACCAGCCGGTGCCGGCGGTCCTCGCCGCCAGCACCTCATTGCCTTCCGTCTCGAAACCAACGATATCCCCGGCACTCGCTATCGCCCGCTCGAGAACCGCCTCCGTCAGCGCATTCATTCTTACGGAGGACGAGATGACGGCACCCGGTCGGGCCAGCTTCCCGAGGCCTTTTTCCGTCCGGAAATAGAGCACGGCGGCACCCGCGTCGTTGTTCACCCGATCCAGCTCGCCTGCAAGCGCGGGGGTGCTGGTCCCCAGCAACAGACCGTTCCCATCCACGATATACGCGACAGCGCCGGGTTCGACCGCGAGGCGGGCCAGGACCGACGCCGAGAGTTGCTTCAGGGTGATATCCCGGGACATGACCCCCAGCACCTCGTCACCCTCGTAGACCGGGCATGCCACCGTCACCATCATGCCGGCGCCCACCAGGTCCAGGTAGGGCGGCGACCAGCCACAGCGACGGTGCGCGAAGTCGGCGCTCGTATAGAACACCTGCTTCGTGGGGGGAGCGTTCTCCAACGCATTTTTTGAAGGGAGGAACGGATAGATCATCAACACCTCGTCCGTGGTCGTGAGGTACACCCAGGAGAATCCGAAGGTCTCGTATTCCGCCTCGAACGCCGGCACGAGACGTTCGAAAGCCTTCAGTTGCCTGTAAGTCTCCTCCGTCGGGCCCCCGGCACGGTAGTCGTGAAAGGCCGGGTGCGGAGACTGATAAGGCGGCGGGGTGTCCGGATCGCCAGGCCAGGTCTGATATGTGACCGTGCCGTCCCGCTTGCGCGATCCAGCCTGCCACGCCGCGCGCTCGGCCTCGCTCAACGCGGGCACGCGCCGGTAGATAGACGCATACTGCCGTCCCAGCACACGGGCGCTTTCGGCCATGTAGCCGGTCACGGTGTCGATCCGGTCTACCGAAAGTCTGATCAGTGCATCGTAAACCGGGGAACGACCCTCTGCCGCCGTGACCGCAGGCGCGGACAGACCGGTAACGACCGCTATCAGGGCAAGGCGCAACAACGTATTGACTGATCGAAGCATCGGCACACTCGGTCGGGATTGAGACAATGAAACTTGCGCGGAGGCGAGTGTAGCGCGATGCCGCTGCCGTGACAGTCAAGGCGCCCATTTCGTCGCGGCACCAAGACGCAACCCGGTCGAAGTGGGTCCGTCAATTGTCACGCCATATCAGACCAATACCGATAACTGTCCGTCCAAACCCGACATCACGAGGCAGCCGATCGACCAGCATCAACGTTCAATTCATGATAATTGCATTAATAATCAATAAGATTGATGATATATCCTACCTCTGGCATGGCCTGTGCTTTTTCATTGGAAGGACCGATTCACTCGAATCCGTTGAGTCGGTCCCGGATACCCACCAGATCCTGGAGGAAAACAATGCGCCGCGCTACCCTGATGTTCCTGTCCGTTCTTTTCCTGTCCGTCGTACTGGGTACGCAGGCGGGTATGGCCGATCCCAGACCCAGTCCCTGCAAGACCCACCCGGAATATTGCAAATAGGGCGGCGCAGTGGAAACCATCGCCCCGCACGACATGCACCCCTTCTTTCCGGCTGAATCACGGACCGGCGACTGTTTACGGGTCCTGTGCCGGTCACTGCCGACGCTTTTAGGAAAGCTGGGCATCCTGCTGCCGATACTCTTCGGCGCGCACCAGTTGATCATGAATGCACGAGCAGACAACCACGCAAGGATCGAGGTCGCCGAAAGCTATATTGCGCGATACGAAGACCGGTACCACACACTCGCCGATGCCATCGACGGCGTGGTCAACGATGCGTCGAACAGATTTGGCCCCTTCAGCGAAGGCCCGGACGCCGGAGAGTTCGGGAAACTGATCCGAAGGGGGTTCGACCGGATAGAAGGGGAAAACTACGGCTTCAGCCGGTTGTCGGCCCACTACCGGGCCATGTTCCGATGCGTCGAGGACAGCCGTTGTAACGAACAGCGCATCAAGCAGATATATAAGGGCCCCGTATGCATCTTCTGGTCAAACTGGGAGCACGTCGTAAAGGAGAAGAAGGCCTGGTACACCGAAAAGGGTATCGGCAACTCTCTCGAGGCTCGGGACTGGCAGTGCTGATCGATAATCCGCCAAGCCCCCCCCGCCCCCGATTCGTTCCGGATGGTCTCTCTTGATCGGGCATCGCGGACAGGCGCGTTGGCTGACTGACACGGCATTGCATTCCATAGCCGGGAAATAGTTGACTAATTTACTTGGTTATTGGTAGTCTGGAGGCCTGTTTGATCGCACCCGCAGAAATCCTGCGCGAGTCTGTGATCGGTTTTCGACAAACCAGCAAATTAGAGAGGTTGGGAATGGAGCTTCCAGAACGCGATGGTGACGGCTATCTCACCGATATGTCCCACTGGTCACCCGAGGTCTCCCACGCCATGGCGGAAATCGATGGGGTGGATCTCGACGAGGTCAAGTGGCAACAGATACTGAAGGCGAGGGAATATTTCGAGGACCACGCCGTCGTGCCCCCGATACGAAAATTCGCCCAATATCTTGGTGAGGACAAGAAGGTCCTGTTCAAGCTGTGGATGACGGGTCCGATGAAGCCGATCACCAAGTACGGCGGCCTGCCCAAACCCACAGGTTGCGTCTAGGAAACACCTACGTCAGGGTTGTTACGGAATCGCTCCGCCTGGCAGGCTGTTAAAACAGCCTGCCGACTTGTCATTCCCCGCTGACTGTATAGCCGCGCCCCCGCAGACACGTGGCATACCCCTGGTCATATCTGGCCATCGCGGCCTTCTCGCTGGTAATCTGCTTCTGCCAGGCCGCGTGCCGCCGCTCTATCTTCCGCCTGTGACGCAGCAGCGCGACCATCGGCGATATCGAGGCCCCCATGGCCGCGTCTTTGGCGACGTCACCTGCGATCGTGCCCCGAAGCGCACCCCGGGCCGCGCCCTTGGCGCCGTCGTCCACCAGTCCGTGATCATCGCCGTCCGCGGTCGACTCGAGGGCCTGCTGGTCCTGCAACGCCAGTTGTACCGGATCGATGCCTGTCTGGTTCCTGGACCACTCGTGACACTCGTACTTGTCCCGGTCTTCCTGCTGTGCGCCCTGCCCCCTGGCGGGATAGACGAACAGATCCGCATCGGCTTCTCCGGCCGTCCCCACGGACAGCATGACGACGGCAACCGCCGCGGCACCGGAAAATAATCTTTGCGACGACTTCATAGGCCCCTCGAGTAATCGAATCACCCACACGATGGGACGCATAGTCTCACATCGTCACCGCCGCTGTGACCCTGCACGCTCTGCTTTCGATGGATGATTGCCGGCTAACTGTCGCCTCGTATTCAGGCAGCAGGTACACTCTGCGCGATGGAAGCCGCTCTGAAAGATGCCATACACCGCCAGCGCATCATGCTGGCGGAAATGCTCTCCGCACCCCTGTCCCGGCTGGCGGAGCGGTGCGCGAATGTCTGGAGTCAACGCGAGGCGCTGGATACGATACTGACCGACGGCTTCCGTGACGTTCCGCACTGTCTGTTCCTGTACGTCATCGATACCGACGGCATACAACTCAGCGACAACGTGAGCAGTGGCGGGCTGCTGCCGGGACACTACGGGCGCGACCGATCGCGGCGCCCCTACATGCGCGAGGCGGTCCCGTCCTGGGGATTCCTGTTGTCCGACGCGTACATCAGCCTGCGGGCAAACCGCCCGTCGCTGACGGCCTTGCAGGTAATACACCGCGACGGCGAGACCCTCGGTTTCCTGGGCGCCGACTTCGACCTGCGTGACCTGCCCGTGACCGCCGAACGTTACGAGGAGTTCGGTGGCTGGCGCCAGATCAAGGGAGACCCCGCGATCCGCGGTACGGTTTTCCAGCAACGCCGTGTCGAGAGCCTGATGGATCGGCAAATGGATACGTGCTGCGCCATTCTCGATGAACTGCTGACGGAACGCGGCATGTTCCAGGGAGTCATCCACTTCTCCAGCAGTCGTGCGACCATCTGGCTGGTGGACGACCCGTTTCGTTACCGTATCCTCGACCACGAGGCCCTGAGCGACCCGGACGTGTGCCTGCTCTACCCCCGGCGCCCCTACCCCAAGGACGCGCTCATCCCCCAGAACCGCATCAGGGACGTCCTGGAGGGCATGCGTCACCTGCGTACCGCCGACGACACACTCTACCTCCGCGCGGCCTCGATCAATCTCTTCAACGGCCTGATCAGCCTGACGTTCTCCTGCGACGGTTCGCACTACATGTCCTGGCAGGAGTTTCTGGACAAGGACATGGACTTCTGGCTGGGCAGTGCGGCATAGCAAGCCGTTGACAAGCACTCGACGGGCCTGTGAATGGCCATAAACTGGAACCTGATTACCCCTGTAACTCCTCCATAGAGGAAGGTCTCTGCCAATGTGACGGGGCGATGTCCGGTTCGATTCAGCAAGACATGCCGTGAATACATCCCTGTAGGCTCGGCAGCGGCATCCATGCCGCTGACGGTCTTGCTGAATCGAACCAGACACCGCCTTCCAGCCGTTGCGAGACCTGTACCCTCAGCGCCGGAAAGTGGCTGAGTTTCAGGGGTAATCAGGAACTGGAAAGACTCAGGCCGCGTCTCTGACCACGGTCTTTCGCTTGTCCTACGCCTCACCGGTTCTCCCCAGCAGACGCCAGCCCAGGCCGCTCGCCGGTTTGTGGACCGTGCGCTCGGCGATGTAGTGCCGCGCAAGACTCGCCTGGCCGTCACGCAGCGCCGACTCGATCAGCGTCAGACTGACTACGTCGCGCTGCGCGTGGCTGCCGCCGAAGCGATTGGCGAGGTCACGCACCGGGACGATCAGCTCCGCCGCGTCACGGTACTGCCCCTTCGAGAACGCCTGAATGGCGCGGCACAGGGGGAGCCCCACCTCGCGGGTCATCATCATGTTGATCCCCTGCCCCGTCTCGGCGGTCGAGCGCATGTCGTCGAGCACACGCTGCGCGGCGCGCTCCCGGCCGGTGGCGGCGAATGCCATCATCGCGTGGAGATCATTGAAGGCGTAAAACCCCCGCTCCACGTCGAGACGCCGCTCCCAGTTGTCCGCAAGACTCTCGAATCGTCCACCGTAGTCGATACCGAGCAGGTACAGACGCCACAGCATGGCCGTGGCGTCGACCAGCGTCAGGACGTACTCCGGCGACTCCGGCGCGATCTCGCGGTCGTAGATGGAAAGGACCTGCTCGTTGCGCTGCCGGTCCAGGTAGTAAAGCGCCAGATGCCACCAGTTGTGAAACGCAAAGCCGTTGTCCGGCGCCCAGTCCTGTTCCCGGGTCTCCAGCCAGTCGATCCCCTCGTCGATGCGCCCCTGCATCTCCATGACGTGAACGCCCGCGTGGACCGCCCAGCCGTCCTTCGGCTGCAGGTCGAGCGCCCGCCGGGCGGCGTCTTCCGCTTTGGTGTACTGATTGCACTCCTCCAGCCCGAAGGCGTGCATCCCGAGCACGTAGGAGTACCCCGGAACGGACGGGGTCCAGTGCGGCATCACGCGGGAGACACGGTTACGCAGGTTGAGCGCATCGCCGCGGTAAAAATCCATCAGGTGCGCCGCCTGAACGGTAAAGGCGTCGCGCGGATGGTCCACCAGCACCCGGTCGAAGACCTGGCAGGCCCCGTTCCAGTCACCCGCGACCAACCGGTTCGCGGCCATGGTCAGCAGGTGCTCACGATCGTTGGTCTTGCCAGACAGCGCCTCCGCGGCCTCGAGGCTGGCCCGCGCGTCGGGCACGAAGCGCTGCTCGCTGAACATCATCAGGACGATCGCACGGAACAGGTGCCCCAGAACGAATTCCGGGTCCTGATCCAGCGCCGCTTCGATGGTCTCGACGGGATCGCCGACGTAACTCTGGAACTGCACCAGCGCCTGTTCGTAACGTTCAATTGCGCCGGGGGTGGTATCGGACAACGGGGTCGCTCTGGCGTCGTGGGGCACGGTGGGTTCTCCTCCGGTCAGTTCCGGTATGGTTTCTCGCGGCCCGGATATCGATCCGCCAAATGGCCGGCTACTGATACGGACTGTAGGCCATGGACGTCAGGGCGGCGTCGCCGGAGGCGTCAACAAAGCGTCAACGGGGAAAATCGCGAAGCTTTTGCGATCGAACCGGCCTTGATGATCAGCAGACCGAAGATCCCATAGACGCGAGCGATCGGCGCTTCAGCGCATATAGCACCCAAGGGAAACGCCCCGTAACATTTTGTTACATAACCTCACCGTGCTGAAACCCCGTCACGCCCTGTGCGCGTCACACTTTCTCCCGTGATCAACACCCAACGGAGAAAGCCATCATGCTGAAGATCGTACTCATCACCCTGGTCGTCGTCGGAGTCATTGCCGGATTCGGCATCGCCTGGGCCAAACACAAGGGCTACTGTTCCGCCGAGGGCCGCATGCAGCACGTCACCGAACGAATCTCGAAAAAGCTCGATCTCGACGACGAGCAGAAATCCAGGCTCACGGCGCTGGGCGAACGATTCCAGGCGTTGCGGGGGGACTGGAGGGAACACCGCACCGAACTGCGCGCCGACGTCCAGGACCTGCTCAAAAACGACCGCTTCGACAGGGAACGCGCGCTGCAGATGATCGACGAGCGCCAACAGACCATGATCGAAGGCAAACGCGACATGGTCAATGCCTTCGCGGCGTTCAGCGACAGCCTCGAACCGGAGCAACGAACCCGCCTGGCGGAGCTGATCGGTGAATGGTCCGGCCATCACCGGGGGCACCCCGGCTGGGCCCACTAGCCTCGCCTCAACCGGCCGGTTCCGCCCCGTTCCACGGGCGGAACCGGCTCGGGCGATCGCCGGAAACCAATCGAACGCATCACGCCGGATTTCCGTTCGTCTTCAAGACGCGGCAACGGGCACATCGTCAAACCATGCAACGCTTGCCGCGACGCCGAAGAGGGGGCGAAGAGACAAGTGAGGTGGTAGATTATTTGACGGAAATCGCCCCAGGCACGACACCCCGCTATGACTCGCATCCTCCTCATCGACGACGACCAGGGCCTGGCGCCACCTCTGCGCGAATACTTCGCCCGGTTCGATCTGGAACTGCAGGCCGCACACCACCCAGACGAAGGTCTTCGACAACTGCGCGAGCAGGGCGCGGACCTCGTCATTCTCGATGTCATGCTCCCGGATATGGACGGTTTCGAGGTCTGCCGCACGATCCGCCACGACAGCGACGTTCCGATCATCATGCTGACCGCACGGGGCGAGGTAACCGACCGTGTCGTCGGACTGGAACTGGGTGCGGACGACTACCTGCCCAAACCCTTCGACCCGAGAGAACTGGTGGCCCGCGTACAGCGTATCCTCAAGCGCAGTACCGGCCGGACGAACCGGGACGACGCGCCCTGGAGGTTCCCCGACCTGACAATAGACCGTGAGCGCCAGACCGTAGCGGTCGGGGGCGAACCGGTCGATCTGACGAATACGGAATACCGTCTGATCGAATTGCTCGCCGGGCGCCCCGGGCACCCTTTCTCTCGCGACGAGATCCTCAACGCCCTGCGCGGTGTCGACGCGGATTTCTACACCCGCGCGGTGGACGTGCTGGTCAGCCGGGTCCGCCAGAAGCTGCGTCCGGTCGACTACATCAAGACCGTACGCGGCGCCGGCTACAGCTTCGTGGCGCCGCGGTTGTGACGCGTCGCCGCCACAGTCTGTCGGGACGGCTCCTGCTCCTGTTTCTGCTGACCGCAGTCCTGCTTGCGATTGTCGTCCGCACGGGCTTTCGTTACGGCGTGGAGGGGAGTTTTCGCGACCTGGCGAAACCCCACGTCGGTGAATACATCCGTCACCTCCTCGACGAGATCGGGGACCCGCCCGACCGCGAGCGCGCAGCTCGGCTGGCGGAACGGCTGCCGCTCGAGATCCATTTTACGGAAGGAGAACCCTGGTCATCGGGCGGAGAGCCACCGGAAACCGGCGATGAACCCGCCCATGTTCACACGCTCGCGGACGGAACGCGGGTCGAGGTCTTCAAGGGCCACGGACCGTTCGTGATCCGGGCGAACCTCGCAGACCGGACCGTTCTCCTGGTGCCGCGGGGCCTGGAGACGAGCGACACCGCGCCGCTGGTCGTCGTGCTCACCCTCCTCGGCGTGCTGGCGGTACTGACCCTTTCCTACCATGCGATCCGGCGGCTGTTCCGTCCCGTCGAGACCATCCGCTCGGGCGTGGCCCGCATCGGCGCGGGCGAACTCGACCATCGGCTGGAGATCCGCCGCCGTGACGAACTGGGGGAGCTGGCCGGCAGCATCAACGCCATGGCCGACGACATCCGGGAGATGCTGGAGGCGAAGCGTGAACTGCTGCTCGCCGTCAGTCACGAACTTCGCTCCCCGCTCACCCGCGCCAGGGTCAAGGCGGAACTGCTCGACCCCGGTCCCGCGCGCGGCTCCCTGCTCGGCGACCTCGACGAACTGGAGACGTTGCTGGGGGAGCTGCTGGAGTCCGAACGACTGCAGGGTCGCCACGTCGTACTCGACCGGCAGGCGGTCGACCCGACCGAACTCCTGCGTGAACTGGTCGGTGAGACGTTTTCTGACAGCGACATCGACATGCGACTCGATCCCCCCGGCACCTGGCTATCGCTGGATCCGGTACGGATCCGCCTGCTGGCGCGAAACCTCTTGCGCAACGCCCTGCAGCACACGCCGGCGAATGGCCCGTCTCCCGTCCTGTCCAGCCATGTCGATGACCGGCAATGGGGGCTCGTGGTCTCCGATCAGGGGCCGGGCGTGTCGGCCGAACACAGAGAGCACCTGACCGAGCCGTTCTACCGCGTCGATCCGTCGCGCCAGCGTGCCAGCGGCGGCGTCGGACTCGGACTGCACCTCGCCCTATCCATCGCCGAGGCGCACGGCGGCGCGCTGAGTATCCAGAGCGAATCCGGAATGGGAACCCGGGTACTTGTCGCCATTCCGGTGCCGCGCGAATCGTGATGAGCGAGGAATCGATCTCCACACTGAAACGCAGTCTGTCCTTGCCGCTGATCACCTTCTACGGTATCGGCACTATTCTGGGAGCGGGCATCTACGTGCTGGTCGGCGAGGTCGCGGGTATTGCCGGCCTGCATACACCGTTTGCATTTCTGCTGGCGTCATTGCTTGCCCTGCCTTCGGCATTTTCCTATGCGGAGCTGGCGTCACGGTTTCCGCGCAGTGCGGGTGAGGCGATCTATATCAACGAGGGGCTTCGCCTGAGTCCTGTTTCCACGGTTGTCGGGCTTCTGATTGTTTCGCTCGGCGTGCTCTCCACCGCGGTGTTGACACATGGTCTGGTGGGATACGCAGGGGTGTTTTTCCAATGGCCGGAAACGCTGGTCATCGTCACATCCGTACTGATCATGGGCATGATCACGGGATGGGGTATCAAACAGTCCGCGGGACTGGCTGCCCTGATGACAGTAGTGGAGATCGCAGGCCTGCTCCTTATCATCTGGGTCGCACGTCCGGGGTTCGGCGAACTGCCGACCCGTCTGCCGTCGATGATGCCTACCCTGGACGCAACCGTTTGGGCGGGAGTTCTGTTGGGAACTTTCGTCGCGTTCTACGCCTACATCGGTTTTGAAGACATGGTCAATGTTGCGGAGGAGGTCAGAAATCCGCGCCGCAATATCCCTCGCGCCATTCTAACGGCCTGGTGGGTTACAACAGTACTGTATCTGCTGGTTGCGACTCTCGCCATCATGGTCATGTCACCCGGAGAACTCGGGGAAACGGACGCGCCACTGGCGATGGTCTATCAGCACATGACGGGCGGGGCCCCGGTGGTGATCACCATGATCAGCATTGTATCCATCCTCAATGGCGCCCTGATCCAGGTCATCATGGCTTCCCGTGTGCTCTATGGCATGAGCCGCCAGGGGTGGCTGCCCGAGCTGTTCGGGCGCGTCAACCCCAGAACACAGACGCCACTGATCGCAACCGCGGTCACCACTCTCGCCGTCCTCGTGTTCGCCCTGTGGCTACCGATCGTCAGCCTCGCCAAGCTTACCAGCCTGATCACCCTGACGGTCTTCGCATTGGTCAACCTGTCCTTGTGGTTGATCAAGCGGCGCGACCCGTGCCCGCCGGACGCATGGATAGTACCCGGCTGGATACCGGTTTCCGGATTCGCGCTCAGCGCTTCATTTGTGATGTATCAGGCCTGGACAACCGTAACGGGATAAGCAGACAAAATCGTGTATACCGGCTGTCCCGATCCAACGCCCGCCCCCCGATTCGTATCCGTTTTGAGCTATGCTGATTCCTGGAATGCAGTGTGATTGATGGCGCGGCGTACCCTGTTGATTGATCCTGGCGGATCAGCCACCAGCAAAGGAATACATCGCATGGCGAATAGCAATGTCGTTGAAATGACACCGCCATCAAGCGATGCGCCGGGCGAGTTGCACAAAAAGGGCGCGCGTACGCGCCGTCATTCCTGTACCACAGGAAGCGTGATCATCAAAATCGGCATTTCGGCCGCGCATCGTGATTCACTCAAAAACGATCACTCTCGACCTACTTCTTACCGACTGCACCTTTCTTCCGTCCTTTCTTCTTTGACTTTCCCTTCTTCCCCTTCTTCCTGGCCGGTTTGTCTTTGACGGATACCGATGTTTTGATGGATTCGAGGCTTTCGTTCAGATCTCTGAGTACGCGATCACCGAGGTCCTTTACCTCTGCGACAACTTCCTCCACCCGTGCCGCGGAGGTATCTGCTGCGGACCTTGTCGCGTCAGAGATGGTTTCTCCAAGTTCAGTGGTAGTTCTTCCAATACTGACAATAATGGAATCCCGGGCATGCTCCAGTTCGGTCAACAGTCTCTGAGCTTGCTCATTCAGTGACGATACTTCGCGAGATCCAGATTTCGACAACTTTTTCCGCTTTTTGGCCATTTTCGTACCTTCAAACAAATAATAGAACAATACGGGACAGATCATGTTTATTGTAGCTGCACGGGAATATAGTAGTGAGCCTGATTCGCGCTCATGAATTCAAAGGCTTCCCCGAACCGGTCTCCCGAGCGAACCAGGCCGTGGCTTTTGCCAGTATCTCCCGTTCCTCGCGAAGACGGCGATTCTCGCTTCGTAACCAGCGCAACTCATCCCGCTCAACTGTTGTCAGGCCATCGTTTCGCCGACCATCGTCGCGATCAGCCTGCGCCATCCAGTTGCGAATGGTCCGCGCGGTGGGTTCGAATCCCTTAGCAAGTTCCTCCGGGTCTCGTCCGGCGCGAACCAGTTCAATCATTTGGTGCCGGAACTCCAGCGGGTACGGGGATCTGATTTCGGCATCGTGTATTCCTCCTGCACAAAGGATCGGATGTCCACGAAATCGGGGGAACTCCAATTTCAAGAAGCACAAAAACAGAGACACTGCTATTCTCGAAGCCTTTCGCAGTGGGACTATAGTATGCGGGAGATTGGCGACCATGTTGGACTGCACTATTCCAGGATCAGCAGAATTGTCGGTCAGACTTGAAAGACGCGTCGCAAGACCTGATTATTTTCTCTTTTATATGGCCCCAAAGAACGGCGGAGTGGACAATGGATGTGATCAGTAACTGGAAAGAGGTAAAGGACCTTTTCAAAAGGTCATTCATGTCTTCGTTTCACTTTGCAGTAGCAACAGTCACCGAAAGCGGAGAACCTCATGTCACTCCTATCGGCTCACTGATCCTTGGGAAAGCGGGACATGGCTTCTATTTCGAAGAGTTCACGAGGCATCTACCGAAGAATTACCGGGCGAACATGAATATTTGCGTGCTGGCGGTCAATAGTAGCCGGTGGTTCTGGCTAAAATCCCTTTTCGGAGGCCACTTTTCACGTCCGCCAGCGGTTCGATTGCATGGCATGGTCGGCAAGCTACGCGAAGCGTCAGAAAAAGAAATTGAGGTCTGGAGAAAAAGGGTGAGGCCCGTCAGTTTCAGTAAAGGTCATGAATTGATGTGGGCGAATATGAAGATGGTGCGTGAGATTGAGTTTTCCAGAATCGAGCCAGTGCATTTGGGCGAAATGACCCGTGATACCTGGATGAATTCGTCCACAGTAAAAAATGACTAGCCTTCACAGCCGGCCGACTCACAATTGCGGGTCTCTGCTTTTGCGGTTGTCTTATTCAGGGGTCTGGGCGCCCCGACAAGTGACATGCAAACAGCCATGTCGTTGACTGGAGGCTGCTTGTGTGGTCGAGTTCGCTATCAGATCGATGCGCCGCTTCACAGTGCTCGAAGTTGCCATTGTTCAAGTTGCAGAAAGGCATTCAGCGGAGCAGGTTCCGCCTATGCAGAGGTCATGCCTGGCTCATTCTCCTGGGTCGATGGCGAAGAGGATCTTACGACATATGAGTCCGCTCCCGGATCCGGTCTCTGCTTCTGCCGACACTGCGGAACGACTCTCTGCGGAACACGCGAGGGGATCGTGCATGGCATAACGCTTGGCAGCGTGGATGGCGATCCTGGTGTTCAGATCGAGACGCATATCTTCGTTGACTCGAGGGCCCCGTGGGATCACATCGGCGGCAACGCCTCTCAGTTTCCGGGATCCCCCCCAAACTCGGGCAAGGAGTAGATTCGCGTCGTCCGACAGACCACTATGCGGTACGGCTCCCGCCGCGCCCCGGCGACGTCTGAGCCTGGGCGCTAGCCGGCGAATCGGTCATTGGATGGATCTCGTTGATCCAGTCACCACTTTCTCCGATGGAACCCGGTCTTGCGCGCGTCAACGTCCCCAGGGTGTCGACCACGTGGAAGTTGGGCACTCTGTCCGGAGCTTTTTGGAGCGCAGGTATGGCATCCGCCAGACGCTTCGCGAGATAGTCAGAGACCGCCACCCGGTCCCGCTCCGGAACCCCGGCTCCCTTGACTGCTTTATGGAGCCAGGGACCGAGCAGCGGGACGAACAGAAACCGTGCCGGAGAATTGCGAGGGGTCGCGCAGTCGTAGGTGTGCGTGACGATGGGCTTGCCGCGTGCCGGGCTTCCCTCCCGGTCCCGAACCGCGACAAGCCGGCGATACCCTTCCTGCACTTCGTCCATCAACCGGGCGATTCGACGCTGATCTCGGTAATCAGCCGCGTCCGGGACCTGGAACGATGGATGGACCTGGGGCTTCGCGGACTTTCGCGATGAGGCCTTCGCATGATCGACATGCCTGTATAGGGAAATGGCTCGTCTATGCGGTCAACTGTCCGCTGCAATATTTTTCTCAACGCATCGCCGGGCAACACGCCGATGTCCGATTCCAGGCGCCCGCGGAAAATGAATGGAGACCAGCGAGCCTGTTACCTGGATATATAGATGAGGCGATTTCTGGTGTATCATGGCGGCCCTTCGGCATCCAGCCCTGAAGATTCAGGGCCATCGTTCTTGGCCGTTGGTCGATACAGCCTTTTTACATTACTTTAATCATGGAAATCCGAGGGACTAGGATATGAAAAGTCTGGGTATATTTGTTCTGGGTCTGATCGTTGGCGCCGGCGCACTGGGTGTTGTCGCCTACAATTCCGCAGCGAGTATGATGCTTGTCGAGATGGAAAGCCCTTACAGCCTCGAGGAATCGATCGCGAAGATCAAGGAAGGCGCCAAGAAAATCAATAAGCGGGAGGGCACCATGTGGGTCAGCCCGGATGTCAAATCCCTCCACAAATCGATCAAGAAACATGGCGGCGCCGACGTAGCCCCGGTCATGCTGGTGGATCTGTGTGAACCCACCCACGCCACTCGCATCCTGACCGAAGACGACGCACGCATCGTGTCCGTCATGATGCCCTGCACCATCTCGGTCTACGAGAAGAGCGACGGCAAGGTCTACATCGCCCACATGAACGCGGGTCTGATGGGAGGCATGTTCGGTGGTATCGTCGCCGAGGTCATGGGTGAGGTGAACGGTCAGCAGCATGAGATCCTGGGATTTGCGGAGCAATAGGCCCCCTCGTCTCCCCGGCAGCCCGGCAGCCCAACGCCGGGACCCCGGCCGCTTCGACAGAAGAAGTGGTCCGGGCGAAAGGCCCGAGCTGTCAACAAGCGTTGGGACCCTCCGTTCCCGTTCCCTGGCATCGCACCGGTCCATCTATCTGAACCGGTGCGATGCTATCGCTCGAAGGGGCAGTTAGAGCGCTTAACCTCTCCCGATTTCAGTTCGTCCCCGGCCTTGTCGACTGGCGCAACTCGGCCTCGACAAGCATTGCATTCATCCCTTCCGGGTTGATGACCTCTGGATAGAGCCCGTGAACCCGCTGGACCAGCAGGGCACGCTTTCGTGCCGCCTCCTCCAGCCAGGCGCGGATCTCCTGTGAAATCTTCGGCAGCATCAAGAGATAGGGGGCCATCCACGCGTGGTACTCCTTTACCGCTTCGGCGTCGGCCCGCTCCGGCCAGCGGTCCGGGAGCAGCAAATCGGGAAACGCCCAGGCATCGAGTTCCCGATACGGGAGTTCGGTGACGGATACCAGGACAGTGCCGGCCCCGCGCTCGTCCCGCACGAACCAGGCGGCTTGCGGTCGGACTCCCGCCAGGCACTCGACGAGGCTTTCCACGCGCCTTGCGTATTGCATCGTCTCACTTCCCGGCACCGGTCCGGAACCCACGGGAAAACCCGCGGGCAGGAAATCGTGGTCACCTTCGAGGGAAGCCATCCAGCGCAGCTGACGCGGCACCCCGGGTTTCTCGCGATTGCTGCCGCAAGCCACCAGGGCCATGGGGAGTTGCTTGTCGCGGTCGAGCATCCAGATCTCGTAGCGGTCCGTTGCAGGGAACGGTACGTCCTCACACGAGTCCGCTACCCGGACGGCCATCTCCGTCGCCGCGCTCGTGATCTCGTCGATCGGCAAGGTCGGATCGAGCGGTACGCGGCTGAGTCCCTCCCGATGGGACCAGACAGCGTACGCCACGTACCGGCGGGTCGTGGTTTGTCTGGAAAATGTGCTCCAGTCACGAACCCGGGTCTCCACCCGGGCCTGAATGTGCCAGTTGCGCCCGTCGGTGCTCAGCGCCCGCGCGCCATCGGATTTGATGATCTGGTCGGCAGCGTCCTGAAGCTCCGGCTCCAGGAGTTCGAAGACAAATTCCGCTTCATCGAGCGCCTTGTTGATCTCGTCCTCGGTCTCCAGCGAATCCACGGATCGGGCGATGGCTTGAAGTTGTTTCAGGGGATCCATGCGTCACCGTTGTCCTGGCCTTGTGCAGACAGATTTCGACCCGACGGGACCACGCGAGTTTCAAACAATCTTGCGCAGTTCGTACTCCAGAATGCCCTCCGCCCCCGCCTCACGCAACCTGGGGATCAGTTCCCTGACCGCTTCGCTGTCGACCACGGTCTCGACCGCCAGCCAGCCCTTGCGGTAGAGGTGATTGACGGTCGGCGCGTTGAGGCTCGGTAGCTGGGATACCACCGAGTCCAGCTTGTCCTCGGGCACATTCATGCTCAGGGCCACCTTCTTGTGGGCATTCAGTGAGGCCTTCAGCAGCAGCGCGACCTGATCGATCTTCGCCTTTTTCCAGGGATCGGCCAGGGCCTCCTTGTTGGCGATCAGGCGGGTATGCGTGTGCAACAGATCGCAGACGATGCGCAGACCGTGCGCCTTGATCGTACTGCCGGTTTCAGTGATCTCGACCACCGCATCCACCAGCCCCTCCACTGCCTTGGCCTCCGTCGCCCCCCAGGAAAATTCCACCTGGGCATTGATCCCTTTTTCCTTGAGGTAGCGCCGGGTGAAGCTGACCAGCTCGGTCGAGATCTTCTTGCCCTCGAGGTCCTCGATCGACTGGATCGGGGAGTCCTGCGGGACGACCAGCACCCATCGGCAGGGCGCGTCGGAACTCTTTGAATACACCAGATCGCAGATCTCCTCGACGTCGGCGCCCGACTCCAGGATCCAGTCGAGTCCCGTCAGCCCCAGGTCGAGCGTCCCGCTGGCGACATACGTGGCCATCTCCTGGGAACGCACCAGGGCGCAGGAAATCTCGGGGTCGTCGATGCTCGGGAAATAGTTGCGCGATCGCGAGTGTATGTTCCAGCCCGCCTGCGCGAAGAGCTTGATCGTGGACTGCTCCAGACTGCCCTTGGGTATGCCCAGTTTCAGCTTGCTCATGCGGTGCTCCCTCATCTATTCACGTTTATCCGTTTCTGCCGCCACGAACGGAGAACCTCGGGGGCAGAGGGCCGGCATTATACACTTCGGAACCGGCGCGCCTGACGGGCCCGATCCGGGTTACTTGGGGTTCAGGGGGAGATGCGGGCCGGGAACGGGACCGATATCATGGCGACCGTTAACGCTTGCGAACGTTGGAGAACCCACATGCGTATCGTCCACAGACACCTGGAAGTTTCCTCGGGCGAGGGTATTACGCTGAACGACATCTCCCCGCCCCTGCGCGACCTGATTGAAGACAGCGGGATAATGAACGGATTCGTTACCGTCACCTCGCGGCACACCACGACGGCCCTGACGATCAACGAGTTCGAGGACCGTCTGCTCCAGGACGTCCGGAATTTCTTCGGGCGACTGGTCCCGCCCGATAAGAAGTACCTTCACAACGACATCCACCTGAGGGACTGCCCGCCGGACGAGCCGGAAAACGCCCATTCCCACCTGATCGCCATGCTACTCGGCAGTTCGGAGGTGATCGCGCTGAAAGAGGGCGAACTGGACCTGGGGACCTGGCAGTCCGTCATGCTGGTAGACCTGGACGGTCCGCGACAGCGCACCGTCAGCGTTCAGGTCTACGGGGAGTAACCGGGAGGCCGGTACCAATGCCAGATTCAACTGAATACCTGCACCGCCGACTGATACCCACGCTGCTGATTCTGGCGGGTGCACTCTCTCTCGGTACGGCACACGCCGACAACCTGTTACGAAACGGCAATGGCTGCCACACCGACAAATCGGAACTGACCACCACCCTCGATGAACGGTTCCTGGGATCGTTCGTATTCGCCAATGGCTTCGACGATATTGGCGAATGTGATCAGTTCCTCCGCCGTACCGTCAGGGTCGTTGAACCCGATTCGGAATTCCGGCAGCCAGTGGTTCACATCCAGTTCACCCACGCCACCGCCGTAGTTACCGAGACGCTCCTGCAGACGCAACCGAAGCTGGTCGTTGGATTCACCGCCGGCGTAAACGACACCGCGCATCTCCTCGACGGAAGTGACGGGAAAACGCGCCTGCGCGGTCGGCACGTTGTTTCCGGACTGAGCGTCGGCCACCCCGAATGCGACGTCGGGGGTGTGGATACCCAGACCATCGTCGCCGTTGGCAAGGCTCGTCTTGCCGAGGCTCTCGACGCGGCCGTCGTGAAACATCGTCTGGTCCCACAGTCCGACATTGAAGGTCGTCGGAGCATTGCGCGGTACGGTGGGGCCGCCATCGTAACCGTCGGCAGCGGGATCGTGAAGGCGACCCGGCCCGAGCATGTCGGGATCGACGGCACCGACACCGACAGGCAGCGACAGATCGTCCCCGCCACCCAGTGAGGGGTGGTGGCACGTAACACAGGCAGAATCGAGATCGCCGCCCAGCGCCTTGGTATAGAACAGCTGCATACCCAGCTGTGCCTTCGGGTCAGCGATATCGGGCAGGTCACGGCCGAGGGACGGATCACCTGTCAGGCCCTGCTCGTCGACCAGCTTGCGCAGGTCCGCATTGACTGGATCGCCATCGCCGTCGCTGCAGGCGACGATGACCGAGGCCGAAAACAACGCAAGACACGCAGATACAAATTCCTTTTTGTATTTCACAAGACCCTCTCAATACCACTATACAAACTCACTGGAAACGTGTGACCGGCGCATGGCATGGAACACCGTGTGACACACACGTCCTTCTAACCAGCATACGAGCACGAGAAAATTTGGGGATTGCGAATCATCAATGCCCGGCGGAAATTGGCGCGGTATGTGATTGCGATCAAGAAACGTGAATCGGATCCGGAAACTCAGGAGATCCATTGTCGAGGTTTCACCGGGTGCGGGTCGACTCCGTTGGCCGGCGTGAACCGGGCCAGGCGAGTCGTGGCCGATTTGAAATTCACGCGATCGACGGGGCCGTCGACCGCAACGACAATGACCGGGACCTCCGCGACGCAGATCATCCGTTGCCGCCTGAGATGAGTGCCCTGCCGGGTTCGGGTCTAGTCGCTGATTTCTACCCGCTCAGCAACGCCATCACCGACGACCCCTGCCTCGTCGACAATCCCGTCCCGGATCCCAACCGTGTCACCCGCCTTGACGGTGCCAAAAAAGCTTTCTGGCTCGAACTCGGTACCCGCATCCGTATTCCAGGTGACACCGAGAACCGTTACCGTCCCGATACCGGTCGCATCGTTTCCCTCGGTCAAACCGGCAAGGCCCACCCCGTCGACCGGACCTTCCAGTTCGATCCGGTTTTCACCATCGCCGCGTTCGATCCGGGTCGCGACCAACCCGGCACCACCGCGCCGGGCCTTGACCTCGAGAAATTCACCGGGTGTCAATTCACCGATCTTCAACGCATCGCCTTCGTCGTCGCTGATCAGGGTCTGCGCGTCGGTCAGCACCGTCAGGGCACCCGACGGCGACATGTTCAGGGTCAGGCGCCTTATCCCGGAATCGATTGTGGATATCGATGCGTCGATCTCGATCTCCGATGCGCGGCTTTCCACGCTTTTCGCCAGAAGCACACCGCCGGAGAAAACGCCCTCCACCTTGACGCGGGCACCGCTCCCGAGCGCATCGCGCAGCGCCGGCGGATTGAATTCGGCGTTGAGCGCATTGACCATTTGTCCATCGATGTGGAAATTGTCCAGCCCCCTGAAGTCTCCGACGATTCCCGAGATACTGGCCTCGACGTCGTCGGGAACATCGTCGTCCTCGGTGTCGATCTTGCGTGCGGCCACCGTGCCCGGGCTGTTCACCGGATCGGTCAGGTTGCCTTCGACCTTGACGAATTGTCCATTGTTCACGCCCTCCGGGGGCAGTTCGGTGGTCGCGTCAAAGGTCACTGTGACGGACCCGAGCGTGAACTCGCCCACTCCTGCCGCCTGCGTCAGGTTTCTGACGGTGCCCTTGAGCCTTACCTCATTGCGGTCACCGCTTTGCAGTTCCACTCGAGTCGCACTCAGGACGTTGCGGGTTGCGTCAAAAAATCCGCTGATCTCGATGAATTGACCCTGCGCGAGAGTGGCAAACGTGAGGTCATCGAAAACGGTCTGCCCGTCCTGTACCCTGACGACTGTTCCCAGCACGCCGAACGATTTGATGCTCGGATCGGCACTGTCCGTGACCGGGGCATCGGCGATCGGACCCTCAAGGTCGGCACTGAATACGACGCTTTCGGCAACCCCTGTCTTGCCATCACCACCGACGGCACCGATGACCCGGACGATCATGCCCAGTCGCAGCGCATTTTCCGCCTGATTGGCCTGATCGTTGACGGTGATATCCGCACCGCCCGTCTCGAACTCCACGCCGTTGACGAAGATGCTACCGAAACCGGTGATGGGCCCGATGGTGATACCAGTACCGCCGATACCGCCTTCGGCAATCAAATCCAGTCCGCCGTCGCCACAGGCGCCAAGCAGTCCGATAGAGATCGCCGCAAGGGCGGAAAGTAGCCGTTTCATGAGCGTGTGTCCTTTATCTCCGGATCCGGATTACCCGTGTCATCGGGTTTGCGGATTTCCTCGATCGCATAAATACCGAGCCCGACGCGGGCGTGTCCGTTGCCCATGGCCTTCGGATTGCTGTCCCGGTCGCGCTCTGAGAGCCATGTATTCAATTGTTCCAGGACGTTCTGTCCCAGCCGGGCGCTGAGCTTTCGAAATCCCGGGACGTGTTCGACGGGCACATTGTCGTACATGACCTTGCGCTGGAAACGGGCCACGTCGGACGAACTGGAAAGATTGTGGTCAATTGTCTCGATCAGGTCGCTGGTGTCGGTGCCGAGCACCTGCAGCTTTTCAGCAACCCCGCCACCCGGAACGTATCCCCTCGCGGTCAGGCGGTATTCGCTATGGGGGGTTGTTTCCATGGCACCGACTCGTAGAAGTTCGTCCGCCACGGCTCGCGGCGGCATGTCGCCACTGAATTGCTTGACCAGCGTGCTGAAACTGCGCTCCCCCTCCAACGGCAAACAGTCCGGATCCCCCTTCCGGTCCTGAAACGCCGGATCTTCGAGCCAACCGGAAATCACCCGTGCGGCGCGGTTGTAGCGCTCGTCGAGCCGCGACTCCTCGATGGGCGGCAGGTCGCGAAGACGCTTGACCTCCTTGCGGTTCAGACCGGTGATGACGGAAATCCGGGACACCGATTGCTTGCGCCCCTGCATACCGAATTCCCTGTCGGCGACATCGACGTAGACCCGGCGCAGGATTTCCTCGAATGCACCACAGGAAACGCCGTGACGAAGCAGGATTCGGACCAGCGGTGTCAGGATCCTGACAAGCGCGCGGGTAATGACGGTTGAATGGGCTTCCATGCCTGCACCTACCAGGTAACCTCTGATTCCAGGCTCAAACCCCCTTCGATACCCGAAAAAGGGATGTGTATCACGTTTTGATGAACGACTGTCACACCCATAGCCTATCAGTAAAGGGAAAATATTCCCATTACCGCAACCTGAAAACAACTACGCTGTCACCCGAATCATCGTCACCGCGATTCGGAATCGGGACTGTCATCACCGGAATCGTCATCCAGCTTTTCCGAGGAAAAATCGTCTTCGATCTCGATCTCCTGCGGTGCGGAAACGCTGACATCACCGGCTTTGACCGCCGGACCCCATGTCGCCTTCAGCACCGTGAGCCCAGGCGTAATGACAGCGAAGAACTCATTCGCCGTTAACGGCCGCTCGCGATGACTTCGGAAACGGGTGTTCGAATCCGCTTGCACCGCCACACCCTGAATCCTCATGCGTCGGGCGACCGGGTCCGGATTCGCGGCAACGCCACGCAACTCGGTCTGGTTCTCGTTCTGCTCGCGCCCGAGGCGTTTTGCGCAGAGTCTGTTTTCTTCACAGGGGAATCCGCTTACCTCAAGGTAGTCGCCCGGGCGAATGTCACCGAGCCCGAAGCCTGACTGCCCGTCACGCATTTCAGTGGCGTCCGTCACCCTGACGATGACACCCAGGAGATTCAGCTCGGCCTTGTCGAGGTCGGCGTCGGATTCTGCGTGCGCGGCAATCCGGACCCCACTGCGCTTGAAGGTAACGCGACTTGCATCGATCTCGTCCGCATCATTGACCCTGCCCTGGACCTGAAGCAGTGTGCCGACGCCGATGTCCTGCGCGTCACCGAAACGAAATTGCGTGGACGCGTTGAGGTTGACGGCAAAGCGCGAGATTCTGAACCTCGCGCCCGGCTTGTCGATAGCAGTCACCACACTCTCGAGCTCGACCTCCCGGCCGCGCGCCTGCTCCGCCTCCACCTTACCGGCGGGTTCCACTTCCGTGGCGTTCAGCAAACCGGATGCCGGCGCATAGGCCAGATTGGCATCCTCGACCTCGACCAGTCGTCCCTCGGCGGGAACACCACCGGGCAGGTCGTCGGTTGCCGCCGAGCCATAATTCACCAGCAACTGATCGATACGAAAGGTCATGGCGGTGGTATCCACGTTGGTGACGCGCCCGATCACCTTGTACTGTTCAACGTCAGCCGGGTCTTTCTGCTCGATGTACAACGCCAGCAGTGACCCGTCCGCCTGACGGTGACCGCTGATCCCGAGAATGGTCCCTGCGGCCACAGGAAACACGACGTTGTCGTCCACCACGGTCGCCGAATCGGCCACGACTCGCTGTCCCAGTGCCGAAAACGGGCGACTGAGATCGGCAAGATCCTCATCGATCGGTCCCTTCACGTCTTCTTCATAGTGAACGCGAGAGGCGACGGCATGCTCGATGTCACCTTCCACGCGCACAAGCATGCCCTTCCTCAACTCACGCACGTCATTCAACTGATCGTCGCCGTGAAAGATCTCGGCGCGGTCCGTGTCGAACCGGGTCCCGTTGACGAATACGCTGCCGAACCCTGTAATCGTGCCGGTACTGACCCCCGTCGTAGCAAGCGTTGATGCCGGAATCGCACTCGTCACCGAGTTGTCATCGCCGCCGCTGCACGCGGTCAAAGCAATAGAAACCAGTGCTGTGAGCAAGAAGTTTTGCTGGTTCGTATCCATGAG
>JAYENI010000136.1:0-2042 GCA_034722015.1 Pseudomonadota bacterium | reverse complement strand
CGAGGCCGAGCGCGCTCTGCGCCACTGGGTCATCCTGCGCCGGATAAGCTATGGCACCCGTACGCCCGTTGGCAGCCGTGCCTTTGCCTTGCTCGCGAGCGTCATCGACACCTGCCGCAAGCGCAAGGCATCACCTTGGCCCTATCTGGCTCAGGTGATTGCCTGCGGGCGCCGAGGTCAAGAAGTCCCATCGCTTCCAGCGCCAACTTGATGGCTCCAGCCCGGGGGTTGTGAACGGGGTTAGGGACCGGCTGTAGCCGACCCTGCGCCGGGGGGGGGTGTGAACGATTACGTGTCGACAGGTGGGAAAGAAAACCTGCGTTCTGGTGTCGGTCGGTCTGGCCATCGTCACGGGCCTTTCCGCGGCGGAGCGGACCTATGTCTCCGAGAAAAAGGCCCGGTGTTACGCCTGGACCGAGGTCGGCCCCTCGCAGGGGCACTGGGAATGCGACGCCGAAAACCAGCAGTGCATCTGCGTCGTTGATACGTTTACCGGTTGGGAGCCCATCACGAAACGACGCGTTCAGCACTCGGACCCGGTTTCCGCAACGACGGTTCGCACCGCCCCGGTCAGTGTTCCGATGTCCCGCTCCTGAGTGACGTAGGGTGGCATGAGATAGACCAGTCTGCCAAAGGGACGGACCCAAACCCCCAGCTCGACGAAGCGCGGTTGCACGGCACCCATGTCGATGGGCTCGATCATCTCGACCACGCCAATCGCCCCCAGCACGCGCACGTCAGCCACACCGGGCATTGTCCTGCAGGGCTCCAGTCCTTCCGAGAGCCACGTTTCCAGACGGGCAATCCGTTCGCGCCAGGCTGATTCCGTCAGCAGACGCAGGCTGGCCAGCGCGGCGGAACAGGCCAGGGGATTCGCCATAAAGGTCGGGCCGTGCATGAACACGTGCGGCGGCTGATCGCCGATCGTTTCGCTGACCTCCCGTGTCGTCAGGGTGGCGGACAGTGTGAGATACCCGCCGGTCAGCGATTTGCCGAGGCACATGATGTCGGGTGTGACGCCCGCGTGTTCGCAGGCGAACAGCCGTCCGGTACGGCCGAAACCGGTGGCGATCTCGTCGAGGATCAGCAATACGCCGTAACGGTCGCAGAGTTCCCTGACCCGCGCGAGGTACTCGGCGGAATAAAAGCGCATGCCGCCGGCACCCTGGACGATCGGTTCCATAATCACCGCGGCGATCCGCTCGCGCTCGCGCTCCAGCGCATCGGCCATCGGCGCGAGGTCCACCTCGGCACAGGGCGCGCCAAATCGGCAGGCGGGGGTATCGACGAAAACCTGCTGGACAAGGGCATCCGTGAACAGGGCGTGCATGCCGGTGACCGGGTCGCAGACCGACATGGCGCCGAAGGTGTCACCGTGATACCCGCCCCGAATGGTCAGGAAGCGTTGTTTTGCGGGTTTCCCCCTCGCGTGGCAGTACTGGATCGCCATCTTCATGGCAACCTCCACGGACACCGATCCCGAGTCTGCGAAGAACACCGACTGCAATGGCTCCGGCGTCAGTTCGACGAGGCGTCTTGCCAGTTCAACGGCGGGGCGGTGGGTCAGTCCGCCGAACATGACATGCGCCATTTCCCGGATCTGGGCCTCGAGCGCCCGGTTCATCTCCGGGTGGTTGTACCCGTGTATCGCGCACCACCAGGAGGACATGCCGTCGACCAGGGAGCGTCCGTCCGCCAGCTTCAGGCGCACGCCCTCGGCGGAGACCACGGGAAACACGGGCAGGTCCGACCCGATGGCGCTGTAGGGGTGCCACACATGGGTATGGTCCAGCGACATCCAGTCTTCGGTGGATAGCATGGAGATTGGTTCAGTGGCGCTCAGTGCCGCAACCGGCGATTGCGGGGCCGGGGAAAGACCGCAGTTTACCGCAGCGCCTTCCATGCAGCGATGGTAGCGGAATCCGGATTGCAAGCCGTGTATTTCTCCTTCCCCCTCTGAGGGGGAAGGCCGGGATGGGGGTGGGCGCTCGAGAGTGGCTCGGTGTCGGATGATGGTCTCGGGGGGGCGCGCCCCCCCCCAC
>JAYENI010000135.1:0-2053 GCA_034722015.1 Pseudomonadota bacterium | reverse complement strand
CTCGTCCAACCGCTAGCCGGCAAGGGACTGGGATTCATTCTGCGCGATGTGCCCGATCCGGCCCTCGTGGATCAGCTCGATGAGGATACATTGGCCCAGGTCTCCATGGTCTGGTGGTACCTTGCCGCGGCGTCGGAGGTCACGGTCGCGCCAGTGGAACAGCTGCTGCCGAGTTTTGATGACGAATCGGTGTTGCGGTGTGCCCTCGAAGAGCAGGATGCAGGCTTGCTCTTCTCGAGTGTCTGGACGTTGGATCCGGGTCACATGGGATTTCGACTCTGGCGCCGACTCGATGAGCGCGACTGGCGTGACCTCGTCGACCTCATGGCGACCTACCGCGCCTTACATCAGGCCGCGGCGGACTCGGGGAACCCCCTCTGGCCATGACGACTGGGACCAAGGAATCGGAACTGGTCATGGCGGTCTTGCTGTACGCCATCCGGTGTCTGGCCGAAGGCGATCAGCACGCGCTGCGCGGCATGAACTTCGGGCCCGAGGAGGTTGCTGCGTTACGCGACATCAACCTGGCCGACTTGTATCGCGCCGGCTCGCTGCAGGCGCATTGTCTGGCGATTCGACTCAACCGGGCGGTGTACTGGCCCATGCTGACACACCTGCGCCGAGAGCGTGAGAGCGAAGCGGTTCAACGTGACCTCATCCAAGCGGATGCGCCACTGGAGATGATGTGCAGCCTGTTCGGCGTCGGTTCGCGGGAGTATACGCGGCTACGCCGGCTGCTCACGGTGGATCCGTCCATCGGCAGGCCGGCTGAGCCGGATGAGGCGACGTCCCACGCGGTATGGCAGGCCTGGTCCGAACGTGTGAAGGAAGATCCGACAGTACCCCTAACGCCCGAAGACTATCTCGCCCTCGGCGAGGACACCGGCGCATCGCTGCGCGCCGTATGGAACCTGATCCAACGCTGGGCCGAGTATGGCGATCCGTCGTATAAAGGTGTGAGTCCCGTGAGTGAGAACGAGAGCTCAGCCCGAAAACCGGGCAGCCCTTGAACCGCGTCGATGTCCTCGTCTGAGTCCAAGATCCGACCGGCAACACAAGCTCTCGATGCGCTGATACGCCGGACGATCTCGCAGGTCCGGGAGACCACCAACGATAAGCCGGCGGACGCCAGGCTCTTCCTGGGTAACCGGCATCAAGCCTTTCCGGCACGCTTGGTGCAGGATCCGGTCTTGGAGCCCGTGGATAAGGTCGTGTGGATGGTGATCTGTCAACACGGTCAAGCCGCAGGGCCAAGCACGGCGTTCCCAAGCTACAACACGATCGCCCGTCAAGCCAATATCGCCTCACCCGCCACGGTGTCCAGGGCGATTGCCCTCCTGCGTGCGACCCGGTGGTTGTCCGTGTGCGCGCGGGTCAGAGACAACGGTGGTCGCTTTCGGGGAAACGTCTATGCGCTTCATGACGAACCCCTGCCGCTGGCCGATGCGATCCATCTCGATTCCGACTACCTGGCGTTCGTCGAAGCGGCCCGTCAGCACCATCATGCACGCGTGCGTAAGGTGGCGGGCGTTGTACTGGCGTCCATCGATGATGACAGCAAGGCGGGGGTGGATGTTATCGCACCGGTGGTGCCCGTGACCGCGCAGCGATGCGAGGGGGTGCGCGAGGCGGGCCCGCGACACTGTTTCAGTTTCAGTGCCAGCGTGTTGCCCCGGCTCGCCAACCAAGCGCCGGCAAGGCCAATGAATAACCGGAACCCGGATTCGAAGAACGACGCGGACCGACTTCGAAATTTGAGCCCTCAAAAATCGAAGTCGGTTGGTAGTAGTAGTTATATAAATATAACTACAACAACAAAAACAAATAAGATTCAAAAATTGAACACCGACTCCGAACGTGAGTCGCTGATTTACCCGCGCCGCTTAATCGCCGATCAGCGCGAGTTGGCCGCACGTTACCTCGAACGTGTGCCGGTAGAGCAGCGACAGTCGGTCCTGGACGAACTCGAGGGTCGCATTCGCGCCGAGAAACACGGTGCGAAACCCGTGTACGATGAACTCCGCTACCTCCATCACCTCTGCACCCAGGTCAA
>JAYENI010000134.1:0-10414 GCA_034722015.1 Pseudomonadota bacterium | reverse complement strand
CAGGCCGTTCAGCCCCGTTCCATTCAATGGCATGGCGGGGTTCAGGACGGGGGCGAGCAATTCGCGCAGATTGCTTACCGCTCCGGGGGAGCATTCCAGGACGGCACCGCCGTCGGTGTCCAGCGCCGGCAGCCTCTCTCTGGCCGGCGATTTCTCCAGGATGGATTCGGCGATCGATAGGGTGTAGACCCGGAAACCCGGGCGCGAGGACGCCTCGAACTCGCCGCCGCGCCCGAACACGATCAGTGATTCCGCGGAGACATTTCGTCCTCCCCACGTGAATGTGGTGCTGCCCTCGGCGGGCAGGGCGAAGGTCCGGAAACCCTTGGGCGATCCGCCCCTCTGGTCGCAGTGGCAGCCGAGCCCCGCATACGTCAGCAGCAGGCCGCCGGCGCCGATCTGGGTCAGTACCGTACCGGCGGTTTCCGCGCTGAGTTGGCGAAAGTCCAGGTCCCAGGCGACCGCCGACTCCACGAACTCCTCGAAGACGCTGAAACTCCGCTGAAATCCGAAACTCGTCGGTGGGTGTTTACTCATTTTGACACCTTGCGCCAGAGTATATCTGTCCGATTCTTGATGTCGAAAGACGACGGATTCAGTAATGATAATGGGGTTTCGCACGAACACGCGTAAGATTCTGGTGCCCCGACGATGAGTGGAACGGTCCAGTTTGGGTCCGCGAAAGAAGCAGGATGACCGGATTGACCTATCGGAGTTTGCGTAATGTCGAATAGTGGAGTGCCGGATCGAGTCACATGGGTCCTGGTTGCGCTGTCGCTGGCGGTCGCGCTGTTCCTTGTGGCCCTGTTCACCGAGCTCGGTCAATTGATGAACCTGCCGAGCAGCTGGCTGTATGCGGCCTATCCCTATCTCGGGACCATCAGCATCGTGCTGATGGTGGTCGCGGCCTACGTGCTGTTCCGTCACCTTCGAGGCGGCTTCATGAGCCGCCGCACCTTGAGCCTCTACCTGATCGCGCTGGTCGGCATGATTCTGGTGGTCAACTATTTCGTTCCGTACATCTGGTTGCGCGGCCATCACCACACCGCTGAATTCATCAGCGTGGCCGAGGCCGACCCGCTGCTGGACGACGATGAGGACGTATTCGTGCTGACCGTCGGCGATGAGGCCCGCGCCTATCCGCGCGACTGGATGATGATCCCGCACATCGCCGGCGACACCGTCGGCGGCGAGGACGTGGTCATGACCTACTGCGTGCTGACCAATCTGCCGATGGTGTTCGACTCCGACATCGACGGGCAGCCGGCCAACCTCAAGGTGGTCTCGCAGGCCCACAACAACCTGGTCATGACCGACACCAACAGCGGCGAGCTGTTCCAGCAGATCACCGCGACCGCGCCGGCCAGCGGCAAGACCCTGTCGCCGCGCGCCGGGCAGCGCATGCCCTGGCGCTCGTTCAAGGCGCTGTATCCGGACGGCAAGGTGTTCCGGGTGGTCGAGTCCGCCCCCTGGGCCTGGATCGACGCGATCACCTACAAGGCGTTCACGTTTTCGCTGGACAGCCACTACAACGGCCCCGACCCGCTGTTCCCGACCCTGCGCATGGACGACGACCGCCTCCCGGCCAAGGAGCAGATCTGGGGGGTCAGCCTGGGCGGCGAGCAGGTGGCGTACACGCGCGATTTTCTGGAGAGCCAGCCCGTGTACAACACGACGGTCGGGGGAGAACCCGTGGTCGTGGCCTGGTTCCCTGAATACGAGACGGTAGGCGTATTCAGCCGGCGTGCGGGGGGGAGTGAGGTCGAGGTCAGCGGGATCGACGTTTACGGCAATACGCCCGATGGCAAGCTGGAGAGACTGCCCCAGTATCCGCACGTGTTCTGGATGGTGTGGAGCCACTGGTTTCCCGAGACCGAAGTCATGGCTTGAGGTCGGGACGTCATCGTTCCGGGATCACGGGATAAGCCGGGACGGGAATTACTATGCCCGAATCAGGCGCAAGGTTTCGGGTCGTTATCGAAGACGCTACAAACCTGTGGTGGCCCCGGCCGTTTCCGGCAGGGCGCTCAGTGAAGACGCAAACATCAGGAGAAACGAGATGCTGAATACGCGACAGGCGCTACGACTCCCGGGACTCGTCCTCCTCGGTAGCATTGTGCTGATGATGACAGTGAATTGGGCGACCGCCGACGAGATCGTTCACGACGCTGAATACTACATCCTCGAAGCGCAGCACGGTCGGAAGTGGGCGGCCGACGACGAGTCCCTGAACAGGAAATTGGCGGAACTGCGCGAGAAGCACGGCCGGCCGCCGAATCTCATCCACATCATGTGGGACGACACTGCGTACGGCGACATCGGCATCCCGGCGATCCAGAAGGTGCGCGGCCTGGAGACCCCGAACCTGAACCGGATGGCCGACGAGGGCATCCTGTTCACGCGCATGTACACCGAGGTGGGCTGCACGCCCAGCCGCGCCGCCTCGGCCACAGGCCGACTGGCCGTGCGCAGCGGCATGTACAACATCGGCATGCTGCTGGAAAGCCACGGGATGCGCGGCGAGGAGGTCACGATCGCGGAGGTGCTGTCAAAGACTGGTTACACCACCGCCTTTCACGGCAAGTGGCACCTTGGCGATATCGAGGAAAGCTACCCGCACAACCAGGGATTCGACGAGGCCTTTTTCACCGGATACAACCAGATCCTGTCGCTGAACACGCGGATTGCCGAGGGGGCCAATGCCTCGATCGGCCTGTACGAGGACATGCTGCCGCCCGATCCGTATAAGGCGATTTCTGGAAAATGACATACCATCCTGCTTGTCTTTTCGTCCATCTTCGGCGTTGCGGCAACGGTTGCATAGAACGACTATGCGCCCGTTACCGCGCCTTGAAGACGAACGATAATCCTGCGCAATCTGGTATGTCATTTTCCGGCAATCGCCTAAGCTCGACGATACCTTCGTCACCAGGGGCTGGGTGCAGGTGGCCGAAGGCAAAAAAGGTGAGAAGGCGCGCCAGTGGGGCGACAACAGTCACGAAAACTACATGAAGATTGACCCCGAGGCGCAGCGGCGTACGCTGGAGTTCATCGAGCGCAGCGCGAAGGCCGGCAAGCCCTTCTACGTCGCCAACTGGCCGAACCTCACCAGTTTCATCCCGAACCCGGAGAAATGCTCGACCTCACGCAGTATTCTGCAGGACGGCCTGCAGTGCAACATCGACCCGTTCATCGGAAAGATCATGGACAAGCTCCGCGAACTGGGTATCGCGGAGAACACGCTGGTGATCGCCATGGCCGATAATGGTCCGATGACGCACAATCCGCCGCCGGGACTCGGCATGGCCGAGACTATCTTTCGCGGCGGCAAGGGCGATTTTCTCGAGGGCGGTGTGCGCGTTCCGGCGCAGGCCTGGTGGCCGGGTATGATCGGGCAGGGTCAGCTGGTCGGCGACATCATCCACGAGACGGACCTGTTCACCACCTTCGCGCGCCTCGCCGGGGCGACACAGTACATACCTACCGACCGTGTCATCGACGGCATCGACCAGACCGCTTTGCTGATGCAGGGAGATACCAACGGTCGCCGCGACCACGTCTTCATCTATGCGGGTCCTCAACTTGGCGCTACCGTCAAGGGCAACTACAAGCGCCACTGGATCTCCCCGGATCCCGTCGGAGAGGCCAGCGGCATCCCGGCGGCCTTCTACTTCCTGCCGGCGGATCCACGAGAGAAGACGCCGATGCTGGTGAACCTCATTCACCTCAAGAGTCCGTTCAATCGCATGAAGCTGCGTCGTGATCTTTGGAAAGAGAATTATCCGGATGCCCAGGAGGTACACGGTATCCCCTGGAAGGGCATTGCGAACGCGTCGCCTGAAGTTAAGGCTCTGGCCCGACCCAGACTTGACGTCAAGCAACTGCCGTTCGATCCGCTCGAGTACGTCGAGCACCTGGATCAATTGCCGTTCGATCCGGACATGGATCCGGCGTTTGGTCAATAGGGTCGTCCCACCGGCCGATTTCCGACTAGCCGGCGCGGCGGGAATAACGAGGGCCTCGCGAATCGTTACGCCGGCAAGTCGTCGACCCTGTCGGTCGACGCGGCGGAGTATCTTTTCGGGTACCGGGACAATCGACCCTGCGAGACGGGTCAGCGCGATTGCGGACGCATCTTTCACCATCCTTTCGGCGTCTTGCAGCGCGGATAGCGAGGGGGCGCGATCCGCGCTACAGCAATGACTGACAGTCTGTAGACTATGCGCTTCGAGGATACAGAGTCCGATTGCGCTACTGGATGGCAATCCCGGTTCGGTCCCGCGATCCAACGGGCCAATCCCGGTCCTTCAATTGATAGAGATCAGAATGAAACAGAAAATCATTGGCGCAGTATTGGCTTCATTGCCGATTCTCTTCCCGGCAAACCTGTTAGCGATGGATTCGCTGGTCGAGACCGTCGCAAACGGTTGTAAAACGGAGATCGAGACACACTGCAAGGACGTGACGCCGGGTGAGGGTCGTGTTCTCGCCTGTCTGTACGCCTACGAAGATAAATTGTCCGGCAAGTGCGAGTACGCCCTCTATGATGCGGCCGTGCAACTCGAGCGGGCGATTGCGGCCCTGAGTTACGTGGCCAATGAGTGCGCAGACGACCTCGACGCGAATTGCGCGTCCGTGGAGGGTGGAGAAGGGCGCCTGCTGGCCTGCCTGGAGGAACACGAAAAGAAAGTCAGCGACCGGTGCAAGCAGGCAGTCAAGGACGTTGGCCTGACGGAATAGGACTGGCCGACGCCCGGAAATTACCTGAACGCCCCTGGTCCACGATCAGCGTATGGTGTCCTCGTGAAAACCTGTTTCTTCTGTTTCTGACCGGGTTTTTCTCCGTGGCTGTCGTTGCCGGCGGAGATCAGCCAGCCGCCGAGGATGCCGTCGATAAGGTCAGGGTTTCACGGTCGTAAACCCGAGCTGTTCCCAGGACTGCATGCCGCCGCGATACCACTTGATCTTCGACGGCGGGTAACCCGCGGTCAGCAGCGCCCGGATGTTGGTCGGGGACTGACCGCACCACGGTCCGTTGCAGAAAAATACCAGGGTCTTCGGTGAGGTGAAGTTCCACAGTGCGTCGTCCCGCATGACGCTGAATTCCATCTCCATGGTTTCCGCAACTTCCTCCGCGGACGAATGATCACGGTCGAGTTTCTCGTAAGGAACGTTGACCGCTCCGGGGATGGTTCCCCTCTCGAACTCCGGTTTCGTTCGGGAGTCGATCACCAGGATCGATTGATCGCCCTCGCGTGCCTGCGTCAGGTACTCGATCAGCTCGAGCTCTCCAATCGTCTCCACGCCGGGTGCAATGACCATCGGTTGTATGCAGTAGGGCGGGCAGTTCCGCGACGTTCGGTCGTAGGGCGGTTCGATCCGGTGATAGGGCGCCTGATGGCGCAGGATCGTCACGGGTTTCCCGTTGTGCAGGACATTGACGAAGGGCAGGTCCGGAGTGATCCTGACCGTCAGGTTGTCGATGTCGAAGATGTCGTCGAACGGATCCGCGGCCATCGCCGTCGACGCGAACGAAACGACCGCAAGGGCCAGCACGAACCGGTAGACCAACGGCTTGCTACATCTCATTCGAGTTCCCCAAGGGCGCTATCCGCCGCCAGTTCCGCCATACTTATAGAATAGTGCTGCCGAACCCATTTTTTTGTCCCGGGGAACCACATGAAAGGCAGTTTTTTGATTTTCCTGACGGGAATGGTTGCCTTGACCGCATATGCCGACGGGGACCAGTCAGCCATGGAGAATGCCATCGACGTGACCGTCGTTGGCACGATCCATACCGGCATCTTTACGATCGGGGGCGAGACCACCGGTACCACCATCACGGCGAAGGGGATCACCTGGGAGCTGGAGCTGGGGGACGTCCCTGCCTTGCGAGAGACGGCGGAGTCGTTGAACGGCAGGAAGGTAACGGTCCGGGGCGATCTCGAACGTCGGCGCGGCGTTGAGATCGCAGAACGCTGGATCGTCACCGTCTCCGAACTGGAGGGACCGGGGGATACGAGGGGGGAC
Source organism: Pseudomonadota bacterium (assembly GCA_034722015.1). Classification (GTDB taxonomy): domain Bacteria; phylum Pseudomonadota; class Gammaproteobacteria; order JAJDOJ01; family JAJDOJ01; genus JAJDOJ01. The sequence goes on along the minus strand of JAYENI010000134.1, from coordinate 4,384 downwards.
GGCCGGTAACGCCTGGTTTTCTCCTGACACGCACCGCGGGGCGGTGGTTTTGTTACCTTCGACGCGGCCGTGTCAGCATTCGATCACGTTGACCGCGAGGCCGCCACGCGCCGTTTCCTTGTATTTGGTTTTCATGTCGGCGCCGGTTTCGCGCATGGTCTTGATGACCTTGTCCATGGGGACGAAGTGCTGGAGGAGACCACTTCAAGTGCGCAAGAGCTTATTCCGGGTCCGCGAACAGATTCATAGCGGCAATATTCGAACTCGTGATTTGGCCTCGTCGACGACTACCAGGGCTCCAGCGGCCAGCTCTGACCCGTGTTGATTCAGCGCGGCTACGACAATTGGCGCGATGTGATCAGGTAGGATATTCTGGCCCCTGACCTGTATGACGCTTGGCCCGCTTGCGTGTGTCAGCGCGAGCATCGTCCCGAAATCAAGGTCATGCGTGAAAACGACGTAACCGTTTGTGCGGGCCCAGCGCATCACATCGCGGTCAGGTGCAGCGGGATCTCCGATCGCCGACCAATGGATAGAATGGTAGCCGTGTTTGTCCAGCTCTTCGACCCAATTCGGCGACAAGTTCATGTCAATCAGAAGCTGGACCCTCATGCACGGGCCAGTGGCACGTCACGTTCTTCCATGCGCCATGCCGCATACGCCAGGCATTGATCAATGTCGTCAGCATTAAGATACGGATACGCCGTCAGAATCTCGTCTCGGGATCGACCCGCGGCGAGCAGGCCAAGAACCGTTCCGACAGTTACACGCAGACCTCGAATACAGGGCTTGCCACCCATTACGGCGGGATCAAACGTGATTCGGTCAAATTGCGTCATTTGATGATTCTGCCCGTTTAATTGTCGTCATGTCTCAGTGTAGCCACAATTGCGGGGAGCGGACATGGAAAACCTGCCCCCACCGGGGTTTGACAATCGATATGAGCTTTAAGGCGATTTCTGTCAAATGACATACCAGCCTACTTGTCTATTCGCCCGTCTTCGGCGTTGCGCCAAATGTCACGTAGCTCGCTATGCTCCGGTTGTCGCGCCTTGAATACGAACAAAAATCCGGCGCATTCTGGTATACCGTTTTCCGGCATTCGCCTAATTATCTCCCCGCAGGGACAGAAACTCGGTTGCCGGCAACCTGGCCGCCTCAGCATTCGATCACGTTGACCGCGAGGCCGCCGCGCGCCGTTTCCTTGTACTTGGTTTTCATGTCGGCGCCGGTCTCGCGCATGGTCTTGATGACCTTGTCCAGTGAGACGAAGTGCGTGCCGTCGCCGCGCAGCGCCATGCGCGAGGCGTTGATGGCCTTGACCGCCCCCATCGCGTTGCGTTCGATGCAGGGGACCTGCACGAGTCCGCCGATCGGGTCGCAGGTCAGTCCCAGGTTGTGTTCCATGGCGATCTCCGCCGCGTTCTCCACCTGCTCGGGTGTGCCGCCCAGGGTTTCGGTGAGCCCGGCGGCCGCCATCGAGCAGGCCGAGCCCACCTCGCCCTGGCAGCCGACCTCCGCGCCTGAAATGGAGGCGTTTTCCTTGTAGAGGATGCCGATTGCGCCGGCTGTCAGGAGGAACCGGACGATGCCGTCATTCGTGGCGCCCGGTGAGAACTTCCAGTAGTAATGCAGTACGGCCGGGATGATGCCCGCGGCCCCGTTGGTGGGCGCGGTCACCACCCGGCCGCCGGCGGCGTTTTCCTCGTTCACCGCCAGTGCGAACAGGTTGACCCAGTCCATGGTGCCGAGCGGGACGCTTTGCAGCTGGGTGTCATGGGTGAGCTGCAGATGCAGACGTGCGGCGCGACGCTTGACCTTGAGTCCGCCGGGCAGGATGCCTTCGGTGCGACAGCCGCGTTCGACGCATTGCTGCATTACCGCCCAGATTTCCAGCAAGCCGTCGTGGATGACCGACTTGTTGCGCCATGTCATCTCGTTGCGCAACATGACCTGGCTGATCGAAAGACTGTTCTCGGCGCAGTGTGACAGCAGTTGCGCGGCTGTCGTGAATGCGTAGGGCAGGCGGGTTGTGTCCTCTACGATCCGGTCTTCCCCCGCGGCGTCCTCGTTGACGACGAAGCCGCCCCCGACCGAGTAGTAGGTACGCTCCAGCAACGTTCCACCGCCCGCATCGCTGGCGCGGAACCTCAGTCCGTTGGGGTGGAATGGGAGGCTCCGGTCGCGATGGAACTCGAGATCGCTGTCGGGGTTGAAGGAGATCTCCGCGCCGCCGGGGATCTTCAGCCGCCCCGTCTCGCGCAGCGCGTCGAGCCGTGCGGGGATGGCGTTGGTATCGACGCGTTCCGGGACTTCGCCTTCCAGACCCAGAATGACGGCCTTGTCCGTGCCGTGTCCCTTACCCGTCGCGCCCAGTGAACCGAACATCTGGACCTGTATCCGGGATACGGAAGGAAGCAGTCCGCGCTTCGCGAGGCCATCGACGAATAGTCCCGCGGCCCGCATCGGACCGACGGTGTGTGAGCTGGACGGCCCGATACCGATCTTGAAGAGATCGAAGACACTGATGGCCATGGATTCTCCGGTGACTGACCTGTCCAACTGCCTCTCGGGATGGGAAGCACCAGGGGACGTGCACCACTATGCATGATCCAGGCGAGATCGTTCAACACCTCGGGATGAAGGGTTTGACACTCGCGCGAACACGATCGACGGTGTCCGGATTCCGCTTAGGCGATTTCTGTAAAATAACATACCATCTTGTTTGTCTTTTCGTCCGTCTTCTGCGTTGTGGCAACGGTTACATAGAGCGACTATGCGCCTGCTGTCTCGCCTTGAAGACGAACGAAAATCCTGCCCAATCTGGTATGTTATTTTCCGGCAATCGCCATAGAATTCAGAATCTGCAAAAGCCCGGCTCGTTTTTTTGCGAAGGGCAGGGACAGCTCCCGGAGGAGACGAATGACCGGTCTCGAACTTTTCGCCCTGATCGTACTGCTCGTGATTCTGGCGGCGATTGTCGCGATCTGGGTGATCCTCGGCATGTATCCGGGAAAGATCGCCCGCGAGCGGAACCATCCCCAGGCCGACGCCATCGCCGTATGTGGCTGGTGGGGCGTGATCACCATGGGGCTGTTGCTGCCGGTGGCCTGGATCTGGGCCTATACCCGACCGGTGGCCCGGACCACTGATCAATCAGACGCAGCGGGTGTTTCCGATCGCGGCCAGAAATCGCAGGGTGCTGAAGGGGCGAAATCATGATCGTCTTTCTCACGGTCTGCTACATCGTCCTCCTGGCCCTGCTGGTCAAGCTCAAGGTCATCCGGCTGAATCTCTGGTGGAAGATCTCTCCGCTGGTATGGATAGTGCTCCTGCTCGTGGTCCTGTTCATCCCCATGCAGTGGGGCGCGCCCGCCGGGACCGTGCAGGTCTACCAGTTCGTCGTGGAGGTCATCCCCAATGTCGCCGGCGAGGTCATCGAGGTGCCCGTCGAACCGCTGGCACCCCTGAAGAAAGGCGACGTGCTGTTTCGCATCGACCCGCGTCCCTACCAGGACCAGGTCGACAGTCTCGAGGCGCAGCTCAAGCTCGCGAAGATCAACCTGGGACGGGCGAAGGAGCTATTGAGAAAGAAGGTCGGGCCGCAGGTAGACGTGGACCGTTACACCGCGGAGGTGGAGCAACTCAGCGCCGAACTGGACAAGGCCCGATACGACCTCGAACAGACCGTCGTTCGGGCGCCGGGTGACGGTTTCGTCCTGGGCGTGACACTGAAGCCGGGACAGCGGGTGGCCAACCTGCCGTTGCGTTCGTGGATGTCCTTCGTCAATACGGACCTGAACAGGGTCGCCATCGGCATCAACCAATACCAGATCCGCCACTTGAGGGCAGGGTTGCCGGCGGAGGTCACCTTCAAGGTCCTTCCCGGCAAGACGTTCAGCGCTGTGATGATTGACGGGGCACCCATCACGCCCGGAGGTCAGCTCGCCCCCAGCGGGCATGTCCCGGCGGCGCCGAATGCGCAGACTCCTCCGCAGCCCTACGGCGTCCTGCTGAAATTGGAAGAGAGCTTCGAGGAGGCCGGACTGAAACCGATGGATATCGCCAGCGTGCCCGGCGGGGCCGTCGGCACGGGGGCCATTTACACCGACAACGTCAAGACCACGCACATCATCCGCAAGGTAATGCTGCGCATGCAGGCCTGGCTCAACTACCTGATTCCGTATTGACCCGACCGGCGGCGACGATGACACCAAACCAGGACCCGGGGTCTTTCAATGATGTTCGCCGGTCGTCGCGCCTGTGGCGAACGGAGACGAGCGATCTGGACGAATTACAGGCGAGCGTCGTCGATAAGCGTCACGGCATCACGCCCTATGCCTTCCTGATCGAGCTGGCCGTCGGAAAAGGGTTTCCGACCTAC
>JAYENI010000133.1:0-10418 GCA_034722015.1 Pseudomonadota bacterium | reverse complement strand
GGAAGAACTTCGAGGTGACGTCGAAAACGGTCAGCTTCGCGCCATTGAAATCGCCCAGAACGGCATCCGGGTCGGCGGCCTGCATGGCAAGGTCGTGATGGGAACCGGTCCAGGCCTTGTCCTCGGCCTCGTGACACGCGGCGCAATGTTCACGGCCGACGAAAGTGGGCTCACCGGTCGTTTCGGAGCCCCAGGCAGCCAAGGGAAAGAATGCCAGAGAGAAAGCAAGACGAATTAGTCCGCGGCAACACAAGAAATAACGCATCCAACACTCCCTGTCATTGTCAGATTCCCCCTCACGATGGAGGCGGAGGCGCTGAGGCGTCCATTCTACCCGTACGAATTCGAGTCGAGTTTTCTCTTTTTAGGCGATTGCCGGAAAATAAGGCGATTGCCGGAAAATGACATACCAGATTGCGCCGGCTTTTCATTCGTCATCAAGGCGCGACAACAGGCGCATAGTCAATCCATGTAACGGTTGTCGCAACACAGAGGACGGATGAAACGACAAGCAGGATGGTATGTCATTTGACAGAAATCGCCTAACATACCAGATTGCGCAGAATTATCATTCGTCTTCAAGGCGCGGTAACGGGCGCATAGTCCTTCTATGCAACAGTTGGCGCAACGCCGAAGACGGACGAACAGACAAGCAGGCTGGTATGTTATTTTCCAGAAATCGCCTAAGCCCGGAGTTGAAGATGCGTACCGAAAAGGGCTTTCCGGTTTTTTCCGTTTCGGCTGACGCCCCGCCCATCACGCCCGAGATGGTGCAACAGGCCGACGAAAACGATCAATGATCGCGCTGGCCCGGCCCAACCCTATGCATCACGAATGCACCCTGACCTGGTTCGAAAACAATCAGCCGCTGGGCTGGGCGACTTGCCCCACCACGCAAAACGGCTTTCTACGCGTTTCTTCCAATCACAGAGTCATCCCCGAGGCCAAATCGCCAAGGGAGTCCCTGGCCTTGCTCCAGCGAATCGTCGAGTTGCCGAATCACGTGTTCTGGATCGATGACGTGTCCCTGATCGACACCGGTTTCATCGATGCAACGAAACTGACCGGATATCGCCAGATAACGGATGCACACCTGCTCGCCCCTCGGCCTGCACCACGGAGGGCGGCTGGCGACACTGGAAAAGGAAGTGGGAGCACAAGCAGCAAGCGGAGGCTGGCCTCGAAGGGTAGTTTCGATCTTATAATGTCCAACGTCGTAAAACGATACGAGGCGCATCATTCCGAAGTGATGCGCTTCGTGAGATTGAAGACAATGCCGATATCGCCAATGATTTTGAGGACACCATGCAAACCGCTAAACAGGAAGCGCTGGAGACCATCAGAAAGTTGCCCGATGATACCGATATGGACGAGATCATGTACCGACTGTTCGTACTGGATAAGATCCTTAAGGGACAGGATGCCGTGGAGCAGGGCCGCACTATCGGCAACGAGGATTTGAAGCGAGAGATAGATTCATGGTGATCTGGTCGGAACCGGCCAAGGCCGATCTCCGATCCATCCATGACTTTATCTCTCATGATTCCAGGCACTACGCGAAGAAGGTCACTCAGGATATCGCGGCGATGTGGTACATCATTTGACAGAAATCGCCTTAACAAGACAATCTCCACACATGCGGAAAATGGGGGCACATTATGAAAAATGACCTCTTGATTCCGGCCGCCCGCCTATTGCGGAGCTGTCTTGAGACTTGACCGGCTCAAACATGCCCGTCGAACCAGACAACGACCGACCGCGACCATGCCGAATACCAGGCGAGGAGTCGCAAAATTCCGGCTCCCGGGTCGCTTGCAGAATGCGGCTCAGGTGGTCCCGGACCAGGCAGTCTTCAAAGCTCGGTATCCCGAGCGGGCAGAGCATTCTCGGCGAAGAATAGAAATGTTACGCTGTCCTCGATTTTCTACAGTCTTAGTGAACGCGCTGACATGAACACTCAGACCGCGAGAGCGCCATCTCTGTACCAGCAGTTAGTACTAACTAAGATATGCGTATGAGTTCGAGCCCGAACAGATTTTCGAAGCCTTTATCAAGGTATTCGGACTACCGAACGTAAGTCTGTCAAACCCGATTTTAGTCTCACAAGCCATCGAATGGTATCAACAGGGATTCGACTTCGCTGACGCACTCCACCTGGCGGGCAGCCAGGAGCATCATCACCTCTATACGTTCGACCGGCAGTTCGTCAAGAAAGCGAAAAGCCATTCCAAAACCACCGTACTGGTACCTGGATCCTGAGACCGATTCGAGACAATCCGTGCTCTTTCGAATGCGGGGAATGCGGACAACTGCTGCCACCACGCGACACCGAAGGCCGGATGTAACATCGCGAGTACTGACTCCAGCCCACAACGATTGAACCCACGTTTACAGTGGCCTGCCGGATAAGGCACGGGGCAAGACCTTATTCCCCTCGGGGCAAGACCCTTATTCCCCTTATCGAACCTGCAACCTCCCGGCAGGGCGACGCAGCAGTGCGGTTGCGCTGTTGACGGACCGGCTATCCGAGGACCCGATGAATCGATCAGGGTTGACCGGGCGCCCTGGCCAGGGCCTTACGCAACTCTCGCAAGGCGCTCGCAACCGGTTTCCCCGACCTGCTTCGGTCCAGAAGATGCGCAACGGCCTCGAACTGCTCCAGGACCAAACCCGATTCCCGCGGCGAGGCAAGAAGAAAGGTCTTCCGATATGCGTCGACAAGGCTTTCCCGTACGGCCTTTTTCTCAAGACCGCCACGCTTCAACCGCTCCAGCAGATCGCAGTCCACCGCCATCACGCTGTTCCAGAATGACGTGTCCCGTTCGGCCTGTTTCGTGACGGTCGTCTTCGCCGTCGAAATCAGTTCGTCGAACCTGTCCAGGGTTTCCCTGACTTCCCTGGTCCTGTCCCCGGCCGTTCCGATTCGCTCGACAATCAGTACCCCCGTCAGCCAGTTCAACAGCGGGTAGGGATCGATCTCCCCGGTCCGCCGCAGATTCAGTTCGTAGGCCTTGCGATAATTGTCACACATCCTCTTGAGGTGACCGACCGGGCTTCTTGGGGTGATGAGGGCATAACGTTTGTAGGCCCCGGCAAGCATGCTGTAACGCTCGACGGTTTTACCCAGCCCTGTCAGTGCATTCAGCTGTTTTACCGCGCCCTGTATGATCTGAACCGCGCCGTTTTCCCCGGTCGCCGCCAGATGGGCCGCCCAGCGCACCCTCAGGTTCGCCTCTTGCTCGACGAGCCTGAGGTCCATCCTGCCGTCTCCGGCCTCCCGCGCGGTTTCGTAGTGGCTCACCGCCTGGTCGAAGATCCCGAGTTCGCCATAGGCGGATCCGAGGGCCGACTGGACCGCTCCGAGCGATGCCCATTCCTCGTCCAGCGAATCCGAGATCGCTTCCAGACGTTTCTCCAGCGAACCCAATTGTCCCTCGTCCGCCGTCTTCGCTTCGATGGCCAGATTGTTCAGCTCGGTCACCACCTGGGTCGGTGTGACGAAGGAACCCGCGACCCAGGTCTTTGACGCCGGCTGGGCCAGTGTGAAATCGGGATCTCCGTAGCACTGGTACGCACCCCAGGTATTGACGCCGGGGTGTTTCCGGCGAATGCGTTGGCGCGCATACAGGACGGCGTCACCGAATCGCTCGCCGTTCAGCATGTGCATGTAGAACTCTTCGGCGAACGTCCTGGCCGCCGCATCGTCCACCGCCCAGCCCGCGGCCACGACGACCTTGACGCCCATGCGGATGAACTGGGTCGCGAGGTTCGCGGCCAGTTGCGGGCGGTCCGGATCGATGGTCGGCTTGCCCTCCACGTAACCCAGGTGGCAGCAGTTGAGGAAGACCAGTTCGGGAACCTGGCGCATCTGTTCCACTTCGACCGGTGTGATGAAGAGATCATCGCCGATGACCACACCGGTGACCTTGCGGGTAACGGTCGCGGACAATTCCGCGTCGCGCGTCACACGGCCCTCGAGGTTCACTTCCCAGTTCCCGCCCGCCAACGTTCCTTCCAGCCGCTGCGAGTCGACCGGCAATTCGTGTTCGTAGACACCGTGGGCCGCCAGGTGCAGGATCCGGTAAGGACGCGCGTAGAGCCGGTTGACGATTTTATCGGCCGGCTCCCGGATAGATTCCGCTACGAAATATTGCGTGTCGTGCTTGCGGAGTTGATCCGCGACGGCGCGCGCCTCTTCCCGGGCCCCGATCAATGGGGAGAAGACACTGGTGGGAGGATCCCCGACGACGAGCGCGTTGTTTTCCAGTGCGTTCGCGACCCGTTCCCGAAACCGGCTCACCGCGAGCTGACGGACGATCCCGGCCTGCAGGGCGAGGGGTTCGGCCTTCTTGTCGTCCCGGTAGCGCAGCAGCTCCCACGGGTAACGCGCGGCCCGCTCGTCTACGACCAGTACCAGGTCGTTTCGGTCCGGTGCATACTCCTTGAGCGCATTGGGCACCAGGAGCTCGAACAGCGTGGTGGTGATCTCGTCCGTTTCGGCCGTGCGGGTAATGGCCTGCTCGATATAGCGATCCACCAGGCGGCGCTGGGTCGCCTGCAACCGGATCTCGGCTCGCGCGCGGTCGGTGAGGACCGTGAACTTCAATTCCCCGTTTTTCTGCACCGAGATCTGCATGCGGTGCCACCATCCCTGGGGCTCCTCGTAGTACACGCGCCGCAGGCCACCGTCCCTTTGCAGCAACCGGGGCACGGCGACCAGAACGTCCCGGAACCTGGGCAGGGCCGCCACCTGCCGCAGCCTCGTCGCGGCCTCCACGGCGCGGTCCTCGAACAGCTCCAGGAACTCGACGCTGCCGACATGACTCAGCCTGCGCGCGCCCGGCGGCGCGCCGCGGTCGGCAATGGATTCGTTGGCGAGCACCACGCCGTCGAGAATCGCCGACATCGAATGCAGGACGGACAGGCCGCCGGCGGCGGTCCCGATCAGCAGGGAGGTCACGGCCAGCGGTTCGGCCCCCGTCTCGCAGTCGGCCTGGGTGATGGCGTATTCGATGAGCGCACGTTTGATCGAGCGCGCGAGCTGATTCGGCGTCAGCTTTCCCACCTCGCCGAGACCCACGACGATCGCGCTGCCCGGCTGGCCCGGGGGCTTCAGGATCACCGCGCAGGTCCCGATCGGGCCGGGGTAATAGCCCAGACGGTGGCGCTCCGACAGCCGGCCGTCGAGATAGTAGTCCAGTTGCGCCTCGGCGCTGATCAGCGTGTCGCCCTGATAATGCCCGACCATGACGGGATGTCGTGTGAAAGCCAGGTTTCCCTGCGCGACCGACACCCTCATCTGCCGCCGCGGGCCGGCGGGTGGTTCCGGTCGGGAACCGAGCGCGGCGCTGACGAGCGCGGCCTCGTCGGGGTACATCTGGACGTGAGTGGCCGGCAGATCGAAGAGTTCCGTTTCCTCGCCACGCGCGACCGGCGGGGACTTCGGCAACCGATGGGTATTCCCGGTTTCCAGAATCTCGCGGATGGCCTCGAAGCAATTGTCCTCGGACTCGAACACACCGGACATCTCGAACGGACCCACGGTGCGTTTCGGCAGGTCGCCGTGCACCGCATCCGCGAACCAGGCTGGCACGCCCTCCGGAATACCCTGGTCCCAGGGCACGCGACCGTCACCCCGCCGCGTGGCGAGGAAGGTTGTCGGCCTGACCGGGTTCCCGTCGGCACGCCGCTTGATGCCGATCGGCGTGGCGTCGGCCCGGCCCGCGATGTAGAACATATGGGCTGTATCGATGGACTGGCCCTGATCGAGCTCGCGGCGCAACGCCCTGGCACTGTCGAGGTCCGCGGTATCGGGTAACGGCCAGGCGGGTTCGTCGTCCGGCCGGAGCTGCCTCCAGATGGCCGCCTTGAAGAACGCCCCGGTTTTCTCCTGGTTGTCCCAGTCCGGCAGCATTTCCAGAATGCCCGGGAAACGCCGGATCAGGTCGAGCAGCTCGGCCTTGTCGTGTTTGAGGTCCGCCAAACTCAACAACCCCAGCATCTTTTCCTGTCCGGTCAGTATGCCGGGGATGGAGAACGAGCCCCGGTTGGGCGTGCCGAGCATCAGCACCCGGAATCCCGGCCGGTCCTGAAGCCGCTTCCACAGGGCCGGCCGGCTGGCCATCAGCGCCCGCGTCACCAGCCCGCCCATGGAGTGGGCGACGATACGCACCGGTTCCTCACGGCTGCCGTCCAACCGCTCCCCGATCGCCCCGGCCAGCCGCGCGGCCTCCTCGCGAACCGAGCGCCGCCAGTCGAAGGGAAAGGGCACCACCTCATGGGTGTCGCGCAGATACTCGACCAGGTCGTGATAGACGCTGCCGATCAGCGCCTCGGCGGCGACCCCGGATGCGTCGATGTCCAGTTTCGCGAAGCCGCCGAACAGCAGGTCCCCGGGATCGACCCACACGCGGTTGTCCCTCACCTCGAGATGGCTGCCGAGGATACCGGGCAGGACGAACACAATCGGCTGCGGACCCTTGCGGCGCGCCGCCCGGGCGGTCTTGGGGATGTCCTCGATGGTCTTGAACTGCTGAAACCCGCCGAGATCGTGCTCCTCGCGGGTGAGACCGGCGATGAGCCTGCACACGGTGGGCCCGTTGGAGAAATACTTGAAATGGGTGACCTCGGCGCCGCTGACCTTCCCGTCATCGAAGAAATAGCGCGACCGGCTCCCGGCCCGGCGGCCGCCGCCGTACATGGCCTCGGTGTTTACGACCAGGTCGTGGCGGGACCAGTAGTAGAGATTGGTGGCGAATTCCTTCAGCCGACCGAAGAAGCCGCTGCCCTCGAAGTCCCCGGCGATGACCGACAGATCCGCGTCGAGCTCGACGGGCGAGGCGTTCAGCAGCGCGATGAGCGGCGAGTCCGGCATCTGCGCCTCCAGCCCCGGGATCTCCTCGGGGTTGGTGCGCAGCTTGACCACGCCGAGCAGAAACGCGCTCAGCGCGTCGTAGGCGCCGCTGACCTTCAGCAGGGGGACCTGACCGACGAGGTTGAAGAACACCGACAGGTATCGATCCAGGCGCTTGCTCGCCAGCGTCGTACCGCGCGCCGGGCAGGCCACCCGCACGAAGCGCTCCACGCGGATCTCCTTCTGGCGCAGGAGCTCATTGAGCTCGACCAGCGCGGCAAGATTGTCCTCGTGCCCTTCCCCGGCGAACAGGTTGATTTCCTCGGCCGAGAACGGCTCGTTGCGATTGGTCACCTGTCCGCGACAGAGCAATTCGCCCACCAGACCGCCGCGGGAATGGCTGACGAGGTGAAGCGTCGCCCCGCGCGGCAGCCGGCGGACCAGATCACGCGCGTTCTCGATGGGGCTCTCGCTCAGCGTGCGGTGCTCGAAGGCGTAGACCTGTTCACCGTAGCGCCGCAGGCACTCCGCCCACGAACCGATCTGCTCCGCGCTCCACAGATCACCGAAGCTGCCCATCGCGGTGGACCCGGTGCCATGGATCAGGAGCAGCATCGGTTCGCCCTCAGGCAGGTCCCCGACGATCGGACGCAGCTCGAACCGCTCCGTCCCGTCGCAGCGATAAAGTCCGGGCTGCTCGACCAGCTTGCTCTCGATCCACCACGCAAGCAGCCGCCCGGTCCACTTCACCGGACCGCTCAGCAGGTTATCGCGAATCTCCGCGACCAGTGAATCCTTGAGATCATCGAGGAGCCTGTCCCTGATGTCCCCGACGGACTCCTCCCTGAGCCAGACCTTCAGGCGCTGCAGGGCGGCGACCTTGAATTCTTCGGCGCCACGCGCCTCGTCCACCGGCATCTTCTCCGGATCGAAGCGCCAGGCACCGGTACTCTCGTTCAGGGTAACGGCCTCGGGAAAGTCCTCCCGCAACTGCCCGAGTGTGGAGAACAGCCGTATCCCGTCACTGAGCTCCAGTTCGATGACGTCATCCGCGTCCGTCGCCTCGAGCTGAATCGTCTTCGCCCGGTCGTCGCGCGCGGCGGCCAGACGCACCGCGTCTCCGGGGGCCACCTCGCAGCCGATCAGGTCCGAGAATGCCCCGAGATCCAGGGGTTCAGTGGGCGCGGTGGTATCGACATAACCCCTAACGTTGAGCGTCGTCATGCGGAACCTCCCAGCGCCTTTTTTGTGGACATTACCCCGGTCTAACTGAGACTAGACCAGCTACCCGGGAGCACAAGGTGAAGGGGACCCGACGAACTGTTTGCGGGCGATGATCCGGGCGTTCGCCTCAATCGCGTTCGATTCGATAACCCAGCGCGATAATCGCCTTGAGCGTCTCCATCGCCGTCGTGCGATCGTATTCCCTTTCCGATTCGGGCAATTCGTCATAGGGAACGAGGCAGGGATGTCTTTTCTCCGCGTCGTTACGCTCGGGGCCCCAGGACCAGCCGTCGTTCATCCGGTCCCTGGCCCAGTGATCGTGCACGTTCCCGGCAAGCCGCTCGGTCAGTGCGAGAAGACTTTCCGGCAACTGGATCTCGGCCGTATCGATGGGTTCCGGGTGGTATCGAGTCATGGATTTCGCCACGATATTTTTTTCGTCACGATTCGGCCATGTCATTGGGGGCGTAACGGCGATAGCGAGGACAGCTGGGCAGCTACATTTTTCAGAAAGAGCCGGGACCTTCGGTCAAGACCTACCAGCCCCGGCCCCTGACATCGCTGTCACCGCTATTCGGCGCTCCCCTCCCTGCGAGGCCGGGAACCGGACTCATGGACACCCGCGCACCACACCCGGCCCGTCCGTGAACGGGCCGGCTCCGGGCTGAGGCTCGAGGCCGCGCGGGCGGACTGGGCCAGACGAAACCCCACGTTGTTGTTCCTGTTGTCGCGGTTGTTCCTGTTACGGTTCGCCGATCGCAGGTTCCTCGGTTTGTTGTTCCAGGAGCCCCCGCGCAGCACGCGCCGGTCGCCTAACGGCCCGATCCCCGCTGGAATACTACCCCGGAAAAGATCCTTGCGCGCAGTCCGTGCGTGTCGGCATGGCAGGCGTGCCCGATCCAGCTCTGTACCGATGGATCGATGTCGGCCCAGTCCAGCCGTCCCTCCGCATAGCCCCTTGCGTAACGGCGGAGTTTACGGGCAAAACGATGGCCGTTGTCGTTCCGCAAACGCCGTCGGTAGGGAAACACGCGGTAGCCCAGCAGATCGAGGCCGTCTCCGGTGGGGGATACCTGGGCCTTGCGGGGATGCAGCCGCAACCGGTCCCGGGCCAGCCGTTCTTCGACCGCCGCGCGAACGTCGTGCAATCGTCTCTTGTCGTCACCCAGCACCACCGTGTCGTCCACATAGCGCAGATAGGCGGGCTGGCCCAGTCGCTCCTTGATGTGGTGATCCAGATCGTCGAGATAAAGGTTGGCGAAGAACTGGCTGGTCAGGTTCCCGATCGGGATCCCGCTGCTCCGCTCCAGGGGCGTCAGCAGGTCATCGCCCTGAAAATATTCACAAGGAAAACCGTATCGGGGCGAGGTGTCGATGATCCGGTCCAGCAGGGCCAGCACCTTTCGGTCCTTGATGCGCCGGCGCAGTTTCTGTTTGAGTAACTCGTGGTCAACGGAGGGAAAGTAGCGCGCGACATCCATCTTGAGGGCGTAGCGGTAGCGTTTCGCCCAGCATTGATAGCGTGCGACCGCCGCGTGGACACCCTTGCCTTTTCGGCAGGCGTAGGAATCATGGATGAACCTGCGGTCCAGGGGCGGCTCGAGGCGGTTCATGATGGCGTGGTGCACCACACGGTCCCGAAATGGCGCGGCGGCGATCTGCCTCGGCTTGCGCTCGTAGATCGTGAACAGGCGGTAGTCGCCCGGGGCGTAATCGCCGCCTTTCAATTGCCGCTGCAGGGAGAGCAACTCCCGTTCGAGGTTCAGGGAGAAACGCGCCACCTCGGCCCGATCGCCCTTTCCGCGCCGCGCCTTCCGGTAGGCCAGCAGCAGGTTCTCGAAGCTGACAACACTGTCCCAGATACCGCCGAGCCGCTTCACGAGACAGGACGCTCGCGCTGCTGGCTGCGCAGCCACCCGCCGACCTGCCGGCCCAGATCGTCGAATAACGCGGCCCCATGTGCGTAGCGGCGGGTCGACAGGTCCTGTAGTTCGTGCGCCAGTCGCCACAGGTGGCGAGCGGTCTCGAGGCGCAGGTTCGCCCGCCGCAGCGCCGCCCGCTTGTCCCGCGAATAGCTGGCTTCGACCAGCAGTTCCAGGACCTCCAGGAGGCTGGTTTCCAGCCGGTCACCAACGGTAAAGCGCCGGGCGCGTGGAAATCGGTCCAGTTGCGGGATCATCCACAACAGGAGCTGGTGGCAGGCCTGTACCGCCTGCGGGGTCGAATCGGACATAACGACAAGAGGATCAATTCAAGATCAAAAAAACAAAGGGAAAAAGAACAAAGCAAAAAGGGCTACAAGTCCTGGGCCAGACGAAACCCCACGTCGCTGTTCCTGTCG
>JAYENI010000132.1:0-10448 GCA_034722015.1 Pseudomonadota bacterium | reverse complement strand
GCCCCCTTTCTCACTCGGATGTGCTATACTTCTTAACATTTATACTCCTGTAATTATTATGTTATAGCCCCCTTTCTCACTCGGATGTGCTATACTACAAAGGATGCTATACAAGGCGCTGGGCGGCGGGTGGCCCCCGTTCACCGTCGCAGTGCCCGGCTGAGCCGGAGCGGGCCTGGTTTGATTCGACCCTGAACAACAGCGGGACGCCCTGCGGGGCTTGCCAACGCGTGATCGTTTTCGAATACGCGACAACAATATGGGAAACCGCGGGCGGGCGACCGCGAACACGAATCCGGAATCCAAATCACGATGCAGGTCAGACTGAAGCCCGTCTCCAACCCGGAGCTGGGCGATATCATCATCAGCGACTCGCTGTTTCCCGTCGGTCGCGACGAGGTGCCGTTCGCCGCGTACAGCGCGAATTCGGTGCGTTGCCTGTCGCGCCGGCACGCCCGGCTGTTCAGCGAGAACGGCGGTTTCTACGTTGCCGATCTCGGTAGTACGAACGGGACCACGGTCAATGGCGAGGCCGTGGCGGAGCGACCTGCGCGCCTCAGACAGGGCGACGAGATCTGTTTCGGGCAGCATCTGTCCTATCGGGTGGACTTTCCGGCGGCCCCGCAAGTCGATGCGTCGGGCGAACCGCCGGTTCATCTTTCGCTGGTTCCGGTGGATCCGGCGGTGATCGAGACGATCGCGGTGCACCGGTTTCCGTTCCTGGTCAGCAAGGCGGACGACACCTTTTCTCGATACGCGCCGGGCCACGGGGCCGAGGTCAACTATCTCTCGCGCCGCCACGCGCACCTGTTTCTCAAGGAAGGCACCCCGTACATCGAGGACCTGGGCAGCACCAACGGAACCTGGGTCAACGGCGTGCGTCTGGACGAACACGCGCGAGCCCTCGGGGAGGGTGATGCCCTGGCATTCGGAGGGGATTTCTTTCACTACAGGGTACGTCTGGGGCCACAGACCGGGACCGAAGATGAACCCGAGGCACTGGCGCAAGCCGACGTCACGGACGGCGTTTCGGAGGGAAAGACGACGTTCGTGGAAACGGCCAATTCATTCCTGGACATCTTCTGCGTCGACGAAGAAGGAAAGCCGCAAGGCGATACGGTCGGGGACGAAAAGCCGGACGACGCGGAAGAGGCGGCTTTGCCCGCCGAGTCCAGGCCGGGATATCTGCGCAGGAAGTGGCTGTTCCTCAAGGAAGTCAGGGGCTCTTTCTCGGATACCGGTGGCGGTCGTTCGCGGACCTTGTGGGTCGTCCTGGCCCTCTTGCTCGTGGGCGGCGCCGTGGGGACGGGGGTCTATCTGCTCGGCGAGCAGGAGCGCAGTATCAGAATGCTGTTTGCCGGGGGTGACTTCGAGGGCAGCGCGTCGGCGGCGAACACCTATCTTGCCTTGCGGCCCGACAGTCCCGAGATCCGGGAACTGGCGACCGAGTCCATCATGAAGCTCGTCGTTCCGCGGTGGGGAGAAGCGAAGAGGGCAGGGGACTACGTCGGGGCAAGGTCGGTGCTGAACGGGGCGCGCGAGATCTCCGGGTCCAACACCGATGGCCTGGAACTCCTCGACCTTCTGGGGTGGATGACCGAGGTCGACGCCTTCGTCGAGATGCGTGGCGGCCAGGACGGCCCCATCGAAATCTTCGTCCACGAGGAGTCGATCAATGCCCTGATCGACTGGTGGGAGGCCGACGACGAGGGGAATCGCCGGCGGATGCGACTGATACTCGGGTACGAACCGGCGTTCGACGAAATGCAGGCGCGGACTTACAGCGCATTGCGGGAACTGCGTAGCGAGCGATCGGTATATCTGGCTGCGACGAGCCGGCTTCGCACGAGGATCGAGGAGGCGCTCGCCACGGACCGGACGACGGGCCTTGCCGTCGAGATTGAACGTTTCGGCGAGAAGTATCCGCGGATCGCCGGACTGGATCGTGTTCGCGCGGACCTCGAGGTCTATCTCGCCGTGCAGGACCGGATCAGGGACCTGGACCTGATGGGTGTCATGGCGTCGCTCGAGGACTCGGATTTCCGTACCCCGCCTTTTCTGATGAAGGCCGAGGCGATCAGACGCGACGTCCTGCCGCCGCCCGGGATCTCGGGGCAGTACCGTGCGGCGTTCGATGCCTGGCTCTCCGGAGACACCGAAGAAAATCTCACCATCCTGGAAGGGCTGACCGACAATGCGTGGGGAGAGGTCGCCCGCAAGGCGACGGATCGAAACCGGCGCGTCGCGGACGAATTTGCGAAGCTTCGGGACGTTCGGGGCGCCCCCGGCTACCAGGACGATCTGCTGGCCTTCCACGCCATGCTGGACCCGAAAAGGGATACTTACTTCCTCGCGGCCATCGCCGAAGACATGCAGGCCCATACCGCAGAAGCGATGTCGGAGGCCGCCAGGGCCGACGCCATCGCGAGGGAGAAGTGGGACGCCTACCGCAAGGGGGGCGGCATCCAGGGGATCCTACGACTGGAGGACGAGATTTCGCCGGCGTACCGGCTTCAGGCCGGGTTGCTCACCGAGGCGCGGGACAACGCGTGGCAAGGCTATCGCATCCGCACGCTGCTGGGTATCGATGAGCCGCAGGCGCAGCGGGCGCTGCGTACCGACATCAGCAGGGAGGTGCGGCTGCAGCGCCTGTCGCTGGATGAGCTGGGCATGGTTTTGAACGCGTCGCTGTTGCGTGAGAAGCTAGTGCTGCTGCCCGAGACCGGTTCCGGAACGGGAGTGGCGCGTTGACGGCGTCAGTGCCGGCATGGGGACGGGCGTGACGGGGGGAGATGGTGCATGAGCGCGGACGGTGACAAATTCAGGCGATTGACCGAGGCGCTGGAGGACCACAGCACCGAGGGCGCGGAGCTGCTTCTGGCCGAGCCCTCGAAGATGATGCGCGCCACCCTGTTGCTCATCGGCGCGATGCTGGTGGCGGGGCTGGTCTGGTCCATGATTGGCCGGGCGGACGTGATCGTGACCGCAACCGGCACCCTGGGCCCCGAATCCGAGGTTCGCAGGTTCTACGCACCGATCGCGGGAGAGATGGTGGATATCTATATCGCCGAGGGGCAGCCCGTCGAGGAAGGGGACGTACTGGCCCGGATCAACGCGAGGGGCGCGGTGGAAGTGGCGACGAACGCCCTGGACGCGCGCCTGAAGCTGGCGGAGGCCGAGCGGGAATTCCGGCATTTTCCGGAGCGCAAGGCATTGATGGAACGCCAGGCGGAGGTGCTCGGCAAGCAGACCGGGATCGCGGCCAACCAGCATGAAAAGCGGCTTTCGGAGGGTATGGCGAAGCTCGCCGACGTGCAGAAGGCCAAACTCGTCGAGGCACGGGGAAATCTGGAGAAGGCCAGGCGCGCCCGCGATATCGCGCGACGCGATCTGGAGAAGTTCCAGCGGCTGATCCGCTCGGAGGGGGGCGGTGGCGTGTCCCGCAAGCAGGTGGAAGAAAAGCGCAGCGAGCTGATTGCCGCCAATACCGGCTACGAGCTGGCCGAGGCGAAACTGGGGGAACTGGAGTTCCAGCTGAGCGAGGCGTACGCGAAGGTCAGGGCGGAACTGGAGGGTAGCGACAGCAAGCTGATGGAACTGCGCATCCAGCACGAGGAACTCCTGGACGAGATCGAGTACGAGGAATTCAGGGTGCGCATGGAACTCAAGCGCGCACAGCTTGCCGCCGAGGCGGCCTCCAGGGTGAATTTCGACAACATCGACGAGGAAAACTTTCTGCGCATCGTGGCGCCGGTCTCCGGGGTTATCACGGATGTGGCGCTGACGCAGGCCGGCGACAAGGTGCAACCGAACACCCCGTTGGGCGGGATTGCGCCTCACGACGCCCGGACCGTCCTGAACATCGAGATCGCGGAGTCGGACAGGGCCTTTCTGCGCGTGGGACAGGTCGCCAAGCTCAAGTTCAACGCCTTCCCTTACCAGCGTTACGGATATATCAACGGCATAGTGGAATACATCTCGCCGTCGACCCGGCCGTCGGTGCGCGAGAATCAGCGTCCCGTGTACGAGGGCCGGGTCTCCCTGCAGAGGGACTACTTCGCCATCGCGGGGCAGGACTATTCCCTGCGCTACGGGATGGAGGCGTCCGCCGAGATTATCGTCCGCCAGCGCCGCCTGATCGATTTCGCGCTGGATCCCTTCAGGGAGCTTGCCGGCTGACGAAACCGCCAGGCCTGAATCCGGGTCCGCGGGGCCCGCCGCGGTGAGCGTCGTACGGGACCTGTCACCCATCAGATCGAAAAGAAAACCGGAGTTGATACGATGACGGATTTGGTAAAGGTCGACGACGAGGTCGTCACCACGGACGGTTTCATCAGGATCCTGAAACTGAGCGGGCGATACGATGGCCTGATCGAGGAGGTATTGAAGGACAAGCTGGCCGTGCATGCGGCGAAAAAGGCCGGTATCCCGGTGACCGACGAGGATATCCAGGAACGGGCCGATCAGTTCCGGCGCGTGCAGGGGCTTCACAGGGCCCAGGACGCGGTTGCATGGCTGGACTCGCTTGGCGTGACGCTGGAGGATCTGGAGCAGTTCATCGTCGACATGCTTTACCAGGAAAAGATGATGAAGGAGGTCTGCCGGGACGCCGCGGTCGACGAGTACTTCAAGCTGCACTCACCGCGCTTCGACAGCATCGAGATCAGCCACATCGTGATGGATTCAGAAGGGGCCGCGAAGGAAATGCTGTCGGTGCTCGACGAGGACCCGGAAAGCTTCGCCGACATGGCCGCCGAGCATTCACTGGCCGACACACGCAGCGCCGGCGGGAGTGTCGGAAGGGTTTCGCGAGGTTCGCTGCAGCCGGAGATCGAGGCGAAGGTATTCAACGCCTCCCCGGGTGATCTCGTCGGTCCTTTCGAGAGCGGCAGCGAGTATTTCGAGATCTTCAGGGTCGACGCCAGCAACACGGCGCGTCTGGACGAGGAGACGCGTACCGAGATTCGCCGGTTGTTGCGCGAGGACTGGCTGGCGGCGCGCGCCCGCGAGCACGGCATCGAGATACTGTGAAAATTAATAGTATATTGGACTGACGTAGTGATTCGTAGGTCGGGTTAGCGCAGCGTAACCCGACAAGAGGGTGTTTCCAGATATCGGATTACGCTGCAGGAACCCGAAACTGAACCCGTAGCCAGGAACGAGACAGAAAACTTGAACGACGATTCCCTGAGCGAGTTTCTCGCGTCCGTAGAGTTGCTCTCCGCTTTCGGAAAGCCGGAGATAGAGCAGCTCGCGGCAAGTGCCGAGTCCCGGTTTTTCGGCTTCGGGGAGCACGTCGTGCAGGCCGGAGATCGCGGCGACGGCCTGTATATCGTCAAGAAGGGCGCGGTCCGGCTGTTTACCGAGGAAGGTGGCAAGGAAACCAGCATGGGGGTCCGCAAGACCGGCGAGGTCGTCGGCGAACTCGGGGTCCTGCGCGAGTTTCAACAAGAGTCGTCGGTGCGCTCCTCGGCCAAGTCGGAACTCGTCTACATCCCCAGGGAGGCTTTCGCCCCCGTCCTGGCGAAAAACCCGGGCGCCCAGTCCTTTGTCATGAGCTACGTCGCCATCAGCTCCGCGGGCGGACTGGTGACACGCCTGTTCGATCTTCGCGGCAAGGTCGAGAAGCAGGAGATCGAGGAGTTCGTCCGCAGCGTCGGCGTGAAGCGCGTCAAGGCCGGGCAGACGATCCTCGCGCAGGATTCCCGTGAGGACCGGCGACTCTACATCGTGCGTCAGGGTGAGGTGCAGATCACGCGCGCCGAAGAAGGCAACGAGTATCCACTCGCCAACCTGAAAAAGGGCGAAGTGTTCGGCGAGAAGGCCTGCCTGATGCGCCAGGAACAGCCTGCGTCGGCGACCGCGGTGAGCGATTGCGTGCTGCTGGTGATCCCCGAACAGACGGTCCATTTCATCCTGGAGCGGAATCCGCGGCTGCGCGAGGTGCTGGAGGAACGCATCGCGTACGCCGAACGCGAGCTGCAGCGTCAGAGAAAGATCGCCGAGAGGCGGCGGCGTCCGCTACGGATCGATTTCGGGACCCGCCCCAAGGCGGGCGAGCGCGTCATCAAGCGTTTCCCCCTGGTCGAACAGGCAGAGGAGATGGACTGCGGCGCGGCCTGCCTGGCGATGATCTGCAAGCACTACGGCATTCCCATGACGCTGGGAAAGCTGCGCGAGCTGGCCAACGTCACGACACAGGGGGCGACGCTCGACAGCCTGTCCCGCGTCGGGGATTCGCTGGGGTTCTCCACCCGGGGCGTGAAATGCACCTACCAGTCCCTGCTCGGTTTCGAGCTGCCGTTTATCGCGCACTGGGAGGGCTACCACTACATCGTCGTCTACGGGGTGTCGAAGCACCACGTCTGGGTCGCGGACCCGGGACCGGGGTTCCGGAAGATGACGGTGGCGGAGTTCGAGAAGGGCTGGACCGGCACCTGCCTGCTGTTCTCGCCTGGCGCGGACATGGTGCAACTCGCTGCCACGCGTTCGCCCTGGGTGCGCTTCGTCGGGTATCTCAAACCTTACAAGAGCATCCTCGCCCACCTGATCCTCGCGACCTTCGTGATCCAGGTGCTCGGCGTGGTCCCGCCGGTCATTATCCAGAACATCCTCGACCGGGTCGTGGTCCACCAGAACGTCTCCCTGCTGAACCTGCTGATTGCCGGCCTGATCATCACCACCCTCTTCACCCAGTTGACGGCGACGCTGCGTGCTTTTCTCTCGAACTTCATGATCCGTAACCTGGACTTCGCGATGATGTCCCGGTTCTTCAAGCACGCCATGTCCCTGCCGCTGTCATTCTTCGCCAAGCGGCGCACCGGTGACATCTTTGCCCGGTTCCAGGAAAACCACACGATCCGCGCCTTCCTGACCGAATCCACGGTCACCACGGTGCTGAACCTGCTGATGGTGTTCATCTATTTCACCATCCTGTTTCTCTACAACGTGAAACTGACCCTGCTGCTGATCGCGTTCGTATTGCCCATCATCGGGCTCACCATCGCGGTGACGCCCCGGATCAAGCGTTACGCGCGCGAGGCCTTCGAGGCCTCGACCGATGCGGAGTCGGTGTTGATGGAGACACTGGGCGGGGCGGAAACCATCAAGGGCATGGGCATCGAACGGTCCATGCGCATGAAGTGGGAGCGCAAGTACGCCAAGTCCCTGGGCGTGCAGTACCGGGCGCAGCGTTTCGGTATCCTGATCGGGCTGGCAAGCCAGTTGCTGAACTCCGCCACCACCATCGTCATCCTCTGGACGGGCGCGAGCCTGGTGCTGGCGCAGGAACTCACCATCGGCCAGCTGATCGCCTTCAACGCCCTGATGGGCAGTGTCCTTGCCCCGCTGATGGGCCTGGTGGGCCTGTGGAACCAGGTCCATGAGGCCGGTGTGGCGATGGAGCGCCTGGGCGATGTGCTCGACATGGAGCCCGAACAGAAACCCGAAGACGTCGCGACGCGCGTGGCATTGCCCGACCTGCGGGGCGACATCAAATTCGATTCGGTTTACTTTCGCTACGGCGGGAACGAGACGTCCTACGTCCTGGAGAACATCAGTTTCGACATCAAGCCCGGCGAGTTGGTGGCGATCGTCGGTCACAGCGGCTCGGGAAAGACGACGCTCGCCAAGATGCTGGTGGGTTTCTACCCCCCGTCCGAGGGGCGGATCACGGTGGACGGGTACGACCTGGCCGTGATCGACAAGGAGTACTACCGGGCGCAGGTCGGCTACGTCATGCAGACCAATCTGCTGTTCTCCGGAACCATCGCGGAAAACATCGCGGCGGGTGACGAAAACCCGGACCGGCGCCGCATCATGGAGGTCGCGAAGATGTCCGACGCCCACGGCTTCATCGCCAACATGCCGCTGGGCTACGAGCAGGTCGTCGGTGAACGGGGCATGGGGCTATCCGGGGGGCAGATGCAGCGACTGTGCATTGCACGCGCGCTGTATCACGACCCGCATCTGCTCATCTTCGACGAGGCGACCTCGGCGCTGGACACGCAGTCGGAAAGCAATATCCTGCAGAATATGAAGGACATCCTCGAGGGTCGCACGGCGGTGGTGATCGCCCACCGGCTGAGTACCATCATGCGGGCCGACAAGATCCTGGTGCTTTACGAAGGGGCAATCGTCGAGCAGGGCCGGCATGAGGAACTGGTGGAGAAACAGGGGATGTATTACCAGCTGGTACAGAAACAGATGGCGGGCGCCGGATGAAACTCTACGATATCAAGCCACAATCCTCGGCGATCTCCTTTGCGGGGTTGCTCGAAAAGATCGAGATCATGCGCGCCAGGCTGCGCTGGGCCCAGCGCATGGAACGTGCCGAGATCCAGAAGCTCCTGCTTCAGTGCAACGCCTTGCGTGACGACGTCATGCAACTCTCGCACAAGGAGCGGTTCGTGCAGGCCTCGACCGGGCAGAAGGCCGAACCGCCCGCAACCGAGAAACAGCGCCGCCAGGCCCTGCTGGACCGAAGTTTCGTTTTCGAGGGCGTGTTCGGCGAGAACCCGAAGTTGCTGGAGTCCCTGGAAACCGCGGAGAAGGCCGCGCCGACGGACCTCCCGGTATTGATCGACGGTGAGAGCGGCACCGGCAAGGAGCTGATGGCCAAGGTGATCCACGCCAATGGTGATCGCACCGACATGCCGTACATCTCCGTCAACTGCGGTGCGATTCCCGAGAATCTGCTGGAGTCCGAGCTCTTTGGACACAAGAAGGGTGCGTTCACCGGGGCGACCGGCGACCGCAAGGGCAAGTTCGAGAGTGCTGACAAGGGCACCATCTTCCTCGACGAGATCGGCGAGTTGCCGCTGACGAGCCAGGTCAAGTTGTTGCGTGTCCTGCAATCGAACGAGATCCAGCGCATCGGATCGGACGCCCTGATCGAGGTGGATGCACGCGTGGTCGCCGCGACCAACAAGAACCTGAGAAAGCTGAGTCAGGAAGGGAAGTTCCGGGAAGACCTGTTCTATCGCCTCAGCGTGATTCACGTGACCGTGCCGCCGCTGCGCGAGCGCAGGGATGAACTGGCCTTGCTCATCGAATTTTTTACGGACGAGGCCGCGGAGAAACTCAGGCGCGCCCCGATCCGGATGAGCGCGAGGCTGCACGGCTTTCTGCTGCGGTACGGCTACCCGGGTAATATTCGGGAACTTCGAAATATCATCTACCGGCTGACCTGCCTGTCCGGTGACACCGCGGATCTCGATAATCTTCCTGAAGATATCAGGCCCGAATCTGGTGTCAGCGCCGCGATCGTCACCAGCGAGATCTCGCCGGACGCCTCACTCGTGGAGGTCAAAAAGGCCGCCAGCGACGAGGCGGAGAAACAGTATCTGGAGTCCGGACTGCGCGAGACCAGCGGCAAGGTGACCGAGCTGGCGCAGCGCATCGAGATGAATCGTTCCCACTTGCAGACCCTGCTGAAGAAACACGGCCTGCGTTCAAAGGACTTCAAACCGAACAGGCAAGCCTGAACCCGGCCTGCCGAAGCCCGACACCGCTGCGCCGACGCTTTTCCCCTGCACCGGAACGGGGTGCTCCTTTCATTTTCCTGGTGATTACACCGCCACGCCAACCGGCAGGGGATAGTTTGCTTCGAGGCCGTTGGAGGCGTTGCCGCTCACATCGGCGTCGACGTTGTTGGAGTCGATGATATTGAGGGTCTGATACTGGTTGTTGATCTGGATCTGGTCGGCGATGTACTGGTTGACGAAGTACTGGTTGATCGTCGGCGCACCCGCACGGCGTTCGGTGCCATGGACCGGCTGCCAGAATAAGGAGGTGCGCCCGCCGTGCAGGGCACTCAGGGCCTTGTGGTCGAGTGCGGTGTCGAGATCGCGGATGTGGATGCGGGTCATGTCGATTCTCCTGGATGTCCGGGCGTCAGATGTATGGTTTCAATAAAAGCACGTTCCGGGCCAGATTTCGATTTTGTTTTGAAACGCCAATAAAAACAATAGGTAATGGGTATTGTCCGGGTGTTCGCCGAATAAGGATACTCCAGGATGTGTGTCGGGAACCCACAAAGTGTCAGGTCGTTATGTTGGGCTGGACAATACCCGCGACCGAATTACCCGCAGGGTAGAGGCATTCAAGAATGAATCCTCCCTGTTTCCTGCCCCTTCCCCATTGAGGGGGAAGGTTGGGATGGGGGTGGGCGTCCGGGACCGGCGTGGCGCCGGCCGAGGGTCTCGCCCCCTCTCCCTGCCTCCCCCCTGCCAGGGGGGAGGTTTTGTGTCATGCCCCTTCCCCATTGAGGGGGAAGGTTGGGATGGGGGTGGGCGTTCGGGACCGGCGCGGTGCCGGCCGAGGGTTTCGACCCCCACCCGACCTCCCCCTGCCAGGGGGGAGGTTTTGTGTCATGCGCCTTCCCCATTGAGGGGGAAGGTTGGGATGGGGGTGGGCGTTCGGGACCGGCGCGGTGCCGGCCGAGGGTT
>JAYENI010000131.1:0-32915 GCA_034722015.1 Pseudomonadota bacterium | reverse complement strand
ACAACAACAACCTCGTCGGCTTCGACGACAACCAGTGGCTCGCCGGTGGCGGCCTTGCCTACAAGATGGGCAAGAACACCCTGAAGGGCCAGGTCTACTATGCGGGTGAGCAGGACAAGACCGATGACACCGAGGCGCTGCAGTTTGCCCTTGGCTGGGATCGCAACCTGAGCAAGGCCACCGCGGCCTACGTGGCCTTCTCCGGCATACAGCCGGGCAGCAACGCCGCGAACGCCCGGGGTGTCACGTACAAACTCGGCGGTCCGGGCCACGGCTTCAACTTGCCGGTCGTCTCCGACGAGTTCGAATGGGGCATCTCCGCGGGCTACCGCATCAAGTTCTAAGTCTGTCTCCCAGGCTTGAGCTTCACTCAGAGAATGGGCGCCATCCGGCGCCCATTTTTTTTGCCCGTCGCCAGTAGGATTACTCGACGGTATCGACTCCGCTGTCGCTGCCGAGAATCATGATGTCGGCCGGGCGGATCGCGAAGATGCCGACGGTGACCACCCCCGGGATGTCGTTCAGTTCACCCTCGAGCCGTGTCGGCTCCAGGATATCGAGGCCATGCACATCGAGGATCTGGTTTCCGTTGTCGGTGACGAACCCATCGCGCAGTTCGGGACTGCCGCCGCGCTTGACGATCTCCCGCGCGACGAAGCTTCTCGCCATCGGGATGACCTCGACGGGTAAGGGAAATTTACCGAGCACATCGACAAGTTTCGATTCGTCCGCGATGCACACGAATTTCTCGCTCGCCCCCGCCACGATCTTCTCCCTCGTCAGCGCACCACCCCCGCCCTTGATCAGATGCAGGTGGCGCGTCGCCTCGTCCGCACCGTCCACATAGATCCGCAGGTCTCCCACGTGGTTGAGTTCGAGAACGGGGATCCCGTGACCGCGCAGGCGTTCGGCGGACGCCTCGGAACTCGCAACCGTCCCCTCGATCTTGTGCTTGATCCGCGCCAGACCGTCGATGAAATGGTTGGCCGTCGATCCCGTCCCCACACCGACCACGTCATCGACCTCGATGTACTCGAGCGCCGCCTCGGCGGCACGCCTTTTCCTGTCGTCAGAACTCATTTCCTCCCTCCCTCAGTTCGCTGATAGCAAAGGTGCCCCTGAACGGGTGGCTGCGTCGCGTAGTGCTCGCTCCCTCGCCTGGATACTAGATACCACGCAGGCCACAGGATAGCCGCCATGATGCCCCGTGGGTGTCGGTAGCAGGGATGCTACCGTGTCGCTTCTCAATAACCCCGTGCGAAGTGAAAAAAGTCGCCGGGGTCTGTTGGTGGACTGCGCTGAACTGCGCTTGTCCACCCTACCGAGCCATATCTCACAGTGTGGATGGGGTAGGGTGGACAAGTGCAACGCAGTCCACCAGTGGAGAGCCCCGGCGCCACAATGGTGGACTGCGCGTCGCTTGTCCACCACAAGCTGCACGCGATTATCGAGAAGTTACGCTACCGTCAAGCGTACAGGGAAGTACTCACGGCGTCCCATGGAAGAGCGTGCCGGCTTTCCAACGCTCACATTAGTCGTCTCGATCACGACGCTCCCTGCGCCTTGCGCTGCATCCGCCTTCATTAATTCAGGCTTTCCCGAAGAATGCGGCATAATAGCGACAGCATCCCGACTTCGCCACAAACGACGTGTCGGCATCCGGGGGGCTGGATAGTACAGGACACCATACCGCGACCCCCGAACGAACCACCGACACATGGCGAGAGACTATCTCGAACGCATCCTCAACGCACGCGTCTACGACGTGGCGGTGGAGTCACGTCTGGACCATGCACCGATGTTGTCCAGGCGACTTGGCAACGCGATCTACCTTAAGCGAGAGGACCTGCAGTCGATCTTTTCGTTCAAGCTGCGTGGCGCGTATAACAAAATCTTTCATCTCAGTCCGGCGCAGCGCGAACAGGGCATCATCGCCGCATCGGCCGGTAATCACGCGCAGGGCGTTGCGCTGGCGGCCCGAAGACTGAACGTGCGGGCAGTCATCGTCATGCCGCGTACGACACCTCCTATCAAGGTGCGCGCCGTCATGTCCCTCGGGGCGCGGACCATCCTGCATGGCGACACCTACGACGACGCCTATGCCCATGCCCACGAACTCGCGCAGGACGACGGTCTGTTATTCATCCATCCGTACGACGACACCGACGTCATCGCAGGCCAGGGGACCATCGGCATGGAGATCGCCAGGCATCACCCTGACCCGATCGAGGCGATCTTCGTCCCGGTGGGCGGCGGTGGATTGATCGCAGGCATCGCGACCTGGTTCAAGCAGCTGCGACCGGAGGTCAAGATTGTCGGCGTCGAGCCCGAAGATGCGCCATCCATGCATGAGGCACTGCGTCGCGGACGCCGCGTCACCCTGAATATGGTGGGTCTGTTCGCCGACGGCGTCGCGGTGCGCCAGGTCGGCAAGGAAACGTTCCGTCTGGCTCGTAAATTCGTCGACGAGATAATACTCGTGGACACGGACGAAATCTGCGCGGCGATCAAGGACATCTACGACGACACCAGGGCCATGTCAGAGCCGGCGGGCGCGCTCGCGGTCGCGGGACTGAAACGCTACGTCGAACGCGAAGGCCCGCGCGACTGCAACTTCGTGGCGATCAACAGCGGGGCAAATATCAATTTTGATCGCCTGCGCCACGTAGCCGAACGGGCGGAACTGGGCGAGCGCGCCGAGGCCCTGCTGGCGGTGACGATACCGGAGAAGAGAGGGAGCTTTCGCAAGTTCTGCCGTGCCATCGGAAAACGCAGCATAACGGAGTTCAACTACCGATACGCCGACCCGACGGACGCCACCATATTCGCTGGCATCCATCTGACCCGCGGAGACGAGGAGCGCGAAAAAATCATCTCCGGACTTCAATCGAAGGGTTATCCGGTACTCGACATGACCGACAACGAGATGGCGAAACTGCATGTCCGGCACATGGTGGGCGGATCATCGACAAGCGCCGGGGAGGAGGTGGTCTACCGATTCGAATTTCCCGAGCGACCCGGAGCGCTCATGGAGTTTCTCACCGCACTCGGCGAGACGTGGAATATCAGCCTGTTCCACTATCGCAACCACGGCGCCGCCTACGGTCGGGTTCTGGTGGGAATTCAAATCCCGGAACCCGACCGTGCCGCGTTCAGGACAACCCTGAAAACGATCGGTTACCCATGCTGGGAGGAAACGAAAAACCCGGTTTACCGATTGTTCCTCGGCTGACACACCCACCAGGGGGACATCAGACCATCGCTCCTTACTGGCGTATCAGGTCGTCCGCTTCTTCACGGCGGACTTCTTTTTGGCAACGGATTTTTTCTTTGGCGCCGCCTTCTTCTTCACAGTAGTCTTCTTCTTGGGCACCGCTTTTTTCTTTGGCGCGGCCTTCTTCTTCGCCGTGACCGTGCCCACCCTCGCCGACCGTTTCACGGTCGCTTTCTTTCGCGCGACGGTCTTCCTTTTCGGTGCCGCCTTACGCGTGACAGGTTTCTTCCTGGCCGTGGACTTCTTCACGGCTGCACGCTTTGTTGCGGCAGCGCGCACCGCCTTCTTTTTTGCCGTAGCAGTTGTCTTCTTCACACTACGCTTTGCTGCGGCTTTTTTTCGTGCCGGCGCCTTGTTCTTCGCACGGGTTTTAGGTGCGGTTGCCATTGGATCCCCTCCCCTGGTTTGCGGTCCAATGCGTTTGAGTATATGTCAGAATGGCTAATTTACCAGGAAATCTGCGAGCTTAGATGCACATTGCGTAACTTCTCAATAACCCCGTACGGATTGAGAAAAGTCGCTGGGTTTGTTGGTGGACTGCGCTGAACTGCGCTTGTCCACCCTACCGAGCCTTATCTCACGGTGTGGAGGGGGTAGGGTGGACAAGTGCAACGCAGTCCACCAGTGGGAGAGCCCCGGCGCCACAGTGACGGACTGCGCGTCGCTCGTCCACCCCAAGCGGCACGCGGTTATTGAGAGTTACCACATTGCACCGGAACAGTGCTTTCGACCGGAAGCCTCGCGAATGTTTCACCCCGAAAGAACTTCGCAGACCTAAT
The DNA here is from genome assembly GCA_034722015.1 of Pseudomonadota bacterium. Lineage (GTDB taxonomy): Bacteria > Pseudomonadota > Gammaproteobacteria > JAJDOJ01 > JAJDOJ01 > JAJDOJ01. Next base: position 28,862 of record JAYENI010000131.1, on the reverse strand, counting down.
GCCCCAGGCGAGGAAGACTGTATGTCGTTACAGCAGATCGGAAGGCATCAGACGCCAGATAAAGAGCGGAATACGGAAAGCGAACAAGCGTGGACGTCATGCAATTTCCGGAAACGGCAGCCGAATCAGGGTCGCAGAGTCACTCGAGACCTAGAATAAACTCCCAGTGGCCGACTGGGACGGGCATCACGGAAAGCCGGTTCCCCTTCCTTACCAGGGGAAGCTCCGCCAGCCCGGCGTGCGCCTTGAGTTCTTTCAGGGTGACCACGCGCTTGAACTTGCGCTTGAAACGCACATCGACCATGAACCACCTTGGCGTCTCCGGATCGCTTTTGGGGTCGAAATGCGGGTCGTCGCGATCAAACGCCGTGTGGTCGGGATATCCCTCACGCACGATGGTGAGGAGACCGACGATTCCGGGCTCCGCGCAATTGGAGTGATAGAAAAATCCCGGATCGCCCTTGACCATCTGATCCCGCATCATGTTGCGGGCCTGATAGTTGCGCACGCCGTCCCAGTGAGTGACCTTGTCGCGCTTGAGGTCATCAATGCTGTATTCGTTGGGCTCGGACTTGAACAGCCAGTGTTGCATCAGAAGGTCCGGGAAATGGGGACGGGGGACGGGCGCCGCGATCCGCGACTCGAGGGGTCTCCCCCGATCACAGCGCCGCGACCGGGATATCAGCTCGAATGAAGGGGATGCACTCCGCATGTGCCGGTGCTTACCATCGACCTTGAACCAGAGGTTCAGGTGGGAACTTCATGTAACGTCTAAGGCTCTCCGGCACGCGGATATGCACATCGACATCGCAATTTCATCCCCGGTGCAACTAAATAGGCTCAAGGATATACACCCGGAAGCTATCGGACACCGCAGAGGCACCCCAAGGTCGATTGTAGGACAAAGGCCCTCAGAGTTCCATCTGCCGGGAATCGTCGAGCACGACATCGATACGTTCGCGCAGGGATCGCAGGCGCGCACCCAGCGTATTCCCGAACTCATCCCTGCCCGACTGCTCGTTTAGCATCTCGCTGGTAATATTGAGTGCCACCATGACGGCAACCCGATCCGCGCCAATGACCTTGCCGCTGTCACGAACTTCCTTCATCCGTTTGTTGAGGTAGTTGGCCGAGGCGATAAGTGAGGACTGCTCTTCTCGCGGGCACGCGATGCGGTATTCCTTTCCCAGGATCGTAACGGTAACCGGCACTTGTTCGGTCGTCACTGTACGTGTTCCATGGACTTGAGGCGGCTGACCATCGCTTCCACGCGGGACTTCGCGTGTTCAGTCTTGTCGATCAGCGTGGCGCGCTCGGCAACGAGATTTTCCTGCTGTTTTCTCAACAGGCGGTTCTCCTCGCGGTAGTGATCACAGCACCGGATCAGATCGTTGATCCTGGCCTCGAGCCTTTGCAGCTCATCTTCAGCACTCTCTTCAAGTGTTCGTCGGCTCATGTCACCCCCCGTCCACCCCATGATGTGCCATCACGATACCGACTGGCAATGTAATACTAGGCGGGCTTTCCTGGAGGGTCAACCACGGTTTCCCGAAGCAAATGACGTACTTGCCCGGACGGGGCAAATGGTATGATCGCGGTCATGGCGCTACCTGCACATGCTTCCCTGAACGCTGCGCTGGAGAAGGCCGGCTCCAGCCTCGACCCATCGGAATGCCATGGACTGGTCTGCGGCGTACTGAGCCTTGACGGCGAAGCCCCCCCCGTCCTGTGGATCAACGAGATCTCCCGTGATCTGGAAGCGGGCGATGCTCTGGCATCCGAACTGCTCTCAATGGTCGAAGCGTTGGGTGAGGAAACGAGGCGGCAGATCCACGACCCTGCACTCGGCTTTCAGCTACTGTTGCCCGACGAAAACGATCCATTGCCGAAGCGTGTTGACGCCATGAGACGCTGGAGTAGCGGATACGGTTTCGGGCTGGCGATTGCCGGTCTGAAAGACCCCGCCAGCCTGAACGAGGACGGCGCCGAGATTGTCCGTGACATCACCGAGTTCGCCCGCGTCTCGATCGACGACGGGGAATCGGAAGAAAACGAAATCGCATACGCCGAGGTCGTGGAATATCTGCGTATGGGGGTCCTGCTGATTCACGCGCAAGCGCGCAAGCCATCGGCGCAATCGACCGGCAATCAGACGAGGCACTGATAAGGAGCCAACATGCGGAAGAGGGACGCTGCGACACGATGACCCCCGGTGAATTCGCACGGCGACGCAAGGGCCTGATGCGGTCCATGGAGGCGGGTTCGGTTGCGATCCTGCCCGCAGCGCCAACGCGCATCCGCAATCGCGACGTCGAGCACCCTTACCGGCAGGACAGCGATTTCCTCTATCTCACCGGGTTCCCGGAACCTGAAGCGGTCGCGGTCCTGGCGCCGGGCAGAGAGCAGGGTCAGTTCATCCTGTTCTGTCGCGACAAGGACCCGGACCAGGAAATCTGGCACGGGCGCCGCGCGGGCCCCGCCGGGGCTGTAGAGCGCTACGGCGCCGACGACAGCTTTCCCGTCACGGACATTGACGAGATCCTTCCCGGACTGCTCGAGGACCGGCGGCGGGTCTATTACACCATGGGCCGGTATGGAGAATTCGACCATCACCTGATGGACTGGATCAACCAGATCCGCGCCAGGGTCCGGGCCGGCAGCCACGCACCTCACGAATTCGTCGCGCTCGACTACCTCGTGCACGATATGCGACTGTTCAAGTCGCGCAGCGAGATCGCGGCCATGAAAAAGGCCGCGACCATTTCCGTGGCGGCACACGAGCGCGCCATGAGGTCGTGCCGCCCCGGAAAATTCGAGTACGAGATCGAGGCGGAGCTGAACTACGAGTTCGGTCGCAACGGCACCGTCTGCTCCTACCCCTCCATCGTCGGCGGCGGCGCCAACGGTTGCATACTGCACTACACGGAGAACAGGGACCGGCTTGAAGACGGCGACCTCCTGCTGATCGACGCGGGCGCCGAGTACGAGGGTTATGCCGCCGACATCACGCGGACGTTTCCGGTCAACGGCTCGTTCACGGACGCCCAGAGAGCAATCTACGAAGTCGTGCTCGCCGCGCAACTGGCGGCGATCGGAAAGGTCAAGCCGGGGAATCACTGGAACGACCCCCACAAGGCCGCCGTCAGGGTACTGACACGCGGCCTGGTCGAACTCGGTCTGCTCAAGGGAGACCCGCGCAAGCTCATCCGCGACGCGGCATACCGGCGCTTTTACATGCACCGCACCGGTCACTGGCTGGGACTCGACGTCCACGACGTCGGTGACTATCGCCTTAGCGGGCAATGGCGTTTGCTTGAACCCGGCATGGTGCTGACCATCGAACCGGGAATCTATATTCCCGCGGGCTCCCGCGGTGTTCCGAAAAGGTGGTGGAACATCGGTGTTCGGATTGAGGACGACATCCTGGTCACGCGGGGCGGCCGGCAGGTGTTGACCGACGGGCTGGTCAGGGAGCCGGACGCGGTGTCGGCGCTGGTGGGGGCCATCGCCTGATGCGCGGCGTACAGGACGTAAGGCGCCATTTCCGCAGGCCCACATCGCTGACAGTTGCAGCGGTAGATACATGAGCGCCGGCACCGAATTCGACATCGCCATCGTCGGCGGCGGGATGGTGGGCGCATCGCTTGCGTGCATGCTATCAGACGGCCCCTGGCGAATTGCCGTCGTCGAGCCCACTGAACCGGGCACGGGGAACCCGCCCGGTTATGACGATCGCGCAATCGCCCTGTCAATCAGCTCCCGAAACATCCTATCGGCCATCGGCCTGTGGGTAGGCCTAGCAGGGTCGACCACGCCCGTCAAGGCGATTCACGTCTCCGAGCGCGGCAGATTCGGCGCAACGCGTTTTCGACACGAAGAAGAGGGTGTCGAGGCGCTGGGTTACGTTGCAACGGCCCGCGACATCGGAACCCTTCTGCAGGGTGAGCTGCGGAACCGGGACAACGTCACTTTTCTGGCGCCATGGCGCGTCCTCGACCTGGATACCGAAGGCAGCGTCGTGCGACTTCAATGCGAGGGAGCCGTCGACGAAGCCTCACTGGAACTGAAGGCGCGTCTGGTTGTCGCCGCGGACGGAACGGATTCCGCGATCCGGGAATGCCTGGGTATCGAAGTCGATGTCCAGGACTACGGACAAACCGCGGTCGTAACCAACGTGTCACCCGCAATACCCCACGCCTTTACCGCCTGGGAGCGCTTTACGCCGACCGGCCCGCTGGCGCTCCTTCCGCTGGACGCAAACCGCCTGTCACTGGTCTGGACGCACGCCAGCGACAAGGCACGCGAGGTCCTCGGGTGGGACGACGAAACCTTCCTGCGGGAACTCCAGCTGAGTTTTGGGTATCGCCTCGGCAGGTTTGGGAAAACAGGCACGCGCAAGGCCTACCCCCTGCGCCTGGTGCGGGCCCGCCGACAGGTCGAGGGACGTATCGCCCTTGTGGGAAACGCCGCGCACAGCCTTCACCCGGTCGGCGCACAGGGCTTCAATCTGGCACTGCGTGAGGCGGCGCTGCTTGCAGAGATGCTGGTCGACGAGGTGCCAGTCGGCGGTGACCCCGGCGACCCCGCGTTCCTGGCCCGGTTCGAACAGCGGTTCCGCTCGGATCTGGCGCGCACCACACGGTTTACGGACACACTCGCGCGGGTCTTCGTGAACCCCTGGTCACTCCTGGGGCCACTGCGAAGCCTTGGTCTCATCACACTGGATGCCGTCCCCGTGCTTCGACATCGCTTCGCCCGCGCCGGTATGGGGATCCAGCTCCCGCTACCGCGGCTTGCGGCCGGCATTCCATTGAGGACCAGGAAATGAAGGTCGATATCGTCGTGTCCGGAGGCGGGATGGTGGGCGCGACGCTCGCGTGCGCCTGCGCGGAAGCCGGATTTCGCGTTGCCGTCATCGAAAATCGCGAACCGCCGCCGTTCAGGGAAGATGCGGCGTTCGACCTTCGCGTGTCGGCCATCAGCCCGGGGACCGAGATGGTCTTCAGGACCCTCGGCGTCTGGCCCCTGATCGAGGAACGCCGGGCCTGCATCTATCGTCGAATGCACGTACGGGACGCCGCCGGAACAGGCGAGATCAGATTCGATGCCGCGGAACTGGGCCACGCGCATCTCGGTCATATCATCGAGAACAGTGTCATTCAGGATGCCCTCAGACAGCGACTGAAGGCGCACCACGGCGTTCTCTGGCTGTGCCCGAACACCTTGCGGAGAATCGACGTCGCGCCAGAAACGGTGGACGTAGCCCTGAGCGACGGCTCCCGGATCACGGCCAGTCTGCTGGTCGGCGCGGACGGCGCGCGCTCCGCGACACGATCCCTTGCGGGGATCGGATTCGCATCTCGCGATTACCATCAACGCGCCCTGGTCGCGACCGTCAAACCCCAACACCCACACCAGGGTACTGCATTCCAGAGATTTCTCCCGAATGGCCCGGTAGCGCTGCTGCCTCTGGGCGGGGACTACTGCTCGATCGTATGGACGACGAGCGAGGAACAGGCAAGGCAATTGCTGGAGATGCCCGACGGGGCGTTTTGCGGTCGGCTCTTCGATGCGACGGCAGGTTTGCTCGGGTCGATCCTGAGCACCAGCAGACGTGCCGCCTTCCCGCTTCGCGGCGGGCAGGCCCGGCCCTACGTCAAGCCCCGCATTGCGCTGACGGGGGATGCCGCGCACACCATTCACCCACTCGCGGGTCAGGGTGCCAACCTCGGCATCATGGACGCCGCCGCCCTGGCGGAGATCCTCGTCGAAACCTCCAGGGATATCGGGCACATCGCGACGTTGCGCCGCTACGAACGGGCACGCAGGGGGGACAACGAATTGATGATGCGCGCGATGGAGGGATTCAACCTGCTGTTCGGGAACACGCTTCCGCCAGTCACACTGATTCGCAACACCGGCCTGTCAATCACCAACGCCTTGCTGCCCGTCAAATTGCTGTTCATGAAACATGCGATGGACATTTCCGGTGAACGACCCCGCCTGGCGCGCGGGATGCCAATCGCCTCACGGTAATTCCGGTCGTAGGGGGGGTAGGATTACGCGTCGGAAGCAGAACACTCTCGCCCGGTATTGCGGGCTGGAGATCGGCAGGCCAACCGCCGTATATCCCGGACCCTGATTCGGAATTCCATCGGCCCTGTGGCAAAATCAGGGTCTTTAGTAGCTCACTTAAGCGTGGCATCTGCCGCTCGAGGGAATAGCAATGATGGTCAGGATCGACCACTGCATTCAGCCGGTACGCCGGAATCTCCGGGGAAAAACCCGACTGACGCTCCTGTGTATCTGCGGGCTGTTCACGGCTTGTGCCGAACCGCCTGATGAGAGCGCGGACCCGGTGCCACCACGAATCGAGGGCTCCGAACCGATGCAATCGGCGCCCGCCATGAGGGTCTACGTCGATCCTGAAACCGGCGAGCTTCTGCCACCGCCAGCCGCAGCCGACAATCCCCCTGAAACAGAAAAAGATCAACCCGAACACGAGAACGTCCGCGAGTCGCTGCACGAACCGGTCACCTGGCCGGACGGTACGGTGTCCGTACGCCCCAAACCCTCGAGTGTCCCGTATCACGGGATACGGACCTGCCCGGACGGCACCATCGCCGAGCAGTGTGCGGGAAACGACCCGAAACACCCGGGCGATAGCCAATGAGTCGCTCGCGCAGTCTCGGCAGGGCGGTGATTACCGCGATTCTGGCGATCGGCATCTCCGCTCCAGCCTGCGGCATGGCGGCGAATTTCACAATCCGGTATCTCGATGCGCCAGGGACGGGTTTCAATGACACCAACCCCGTGCTACCGGTGCCCGGAAACCCCGGTAACACACTGGGGCAGCAGCGCCGGAATGTCATGAGCCACGCCGCGGCCGTCTGGGGCGCTGTACTGATGAGCGACACGGAAATCGTCGTCGATGCATCGTTTTCGGACACACTGGAGTGTACGCAGACCGAAGCCGTTCTCGGTGGCGCATCCACCTCCATCCTGCTCGCGGACTTCGATGGCGCCCCCGAAGCGGACACCTGGTACCCTGCGGCACTCGCCGACGCACTCGCCGGCAAGGACCTGTGCTCGGAGCCCGAGAGCGCGTGTACCGGCGAGGGAGACATCACCGTCAAATTGAATCCCAAGCTCGACGATGACCCCGAGTGCCTAAAAGACCGGGCAAACTGGTATTTCGGTCTGGACCACCAGTCGGGTAGCTCTGGTCTCGACTTCCTCAATGTCCTGCTCCACGAGCTGGCGCATGGGCTCGGCTTCCAGACCTTTACGGACAAAACCAGCGGCGCTTACGAAAGGGGTCAACCCACGGTCTTCGACCGCTACGTTCGCGACCTGTCGAGCCAGCAGACCTGGGTGCAGATGACGGCCGAACAGCGCGCGGCATCGGCCACCAATACGGGCAACGTGATCTGGGACGGAGAGTCGGTCGCCTCGGCCTCCTCGACCCTGTCTGTCGGAGCGGCCGGCGGGGGCGTCATACTCCATACCCCCAAAGAGCCCGTACCGGGATCTTCCATCTCACACTGGGGCAACGTCCAGCCCGATGCCCTGATGGAACCCGACCTCTCGGCCGGACTGGAATCCTCCGCCAACCTCGATCTCACGCCCTGCGTACTCCAGGATCTGGGCTGGGAACTCACACTCGGTGGAAGCTGCGCTGACGACGTCCCGGTGTATGCGGAGATACTGGTCTCCTCCAGCGCACTGGACCTGGGCAACAGGGCGCCGGGAACGGCCACAAGTTTCGGTGTGCGAGTCGAGAATCCCGGTCGGGCACCACTGCAAATCGGGCTAAGGGGAGAATCAGACGGACCTGACGCCCCGTTCTCCATCGGTTCCGATACCTGCAGCGGTACGGCACTCACCCAGGGCGAGGGATGCGTTATCGAGGTCCTGTTTACCCCGACGGAGGCGGGAACCTTTGACGGGGACTTCGTGATATCCTCGAACGATCCATTGAATCCCGCCTTGCCGATCACACTGACCGCCAGCGCGGAAAACGTTGACGGCACGGCCGAATCCGGTGACACCGCAACCGGTGGCGCTGGCAACGGGACCAGACCTGCCGAGACCACCCCCACCGCAAGCGGAACCGGTGGTGAGGACGGTGCCGAAAACACCGCGAATCCATTTGGCAGCGCGTCACCGGACACATCCCCTGCAGGCGGAGGTGGAGGCGCACTTGGCCCCGCTCTCCTGCTGGTTCTCGGCGGCGCGGGGATCGTGCGGAGATTCCGTCTCCCCCACCACGGCTGACGCCCGGGCTTCCCCGTCACTCACCGGGCTCGGGGTAGGCCTGCCCCCCTTCTTTCATCCCTGAATCGGCACCGTATCGGCCCATGAAGCGGTTCGGCCGGCGTGCCGTGACACAGCTCACATTTGTAAATCCCCGTCTCATGGGCCTATACTCGGCCCGTCAGTCTCGTTGACCGGATCAATGGAACGATCCGGGAATCGCGGAATGGGTCGAAACCGGCACCGAATTCCCGACGCAACCAGGACAGACCATTGGGAGGCCTGTAGGACCTGATCAGGAACGGGCCCCAAACCAGGTCCGGGCATGCGATCGAGATCAACAAAAACCGGAAACCATAAGAACAACGACACGATGAGGGACTGACGCACACTGCCAGACATAGAGCAGATGGAGCGATAAGGATGATTCTCTGGAGACGGAACCTCCCCGGGTCTCTCTGTTGTGTCGTATCGATTTTTCTGACGCTGACCGACGCATCGGCGGCCAATTTCGCAATCAGGTATTCCGACTCGCCAGGTACGGGGTTCCTCGATCCCACCCCTGTGCCACCCGCGCCGGGCAACCCCGGCGCCACCCTGGGACAGCAACGCCGGAATGCTATCGGGCATGCGGCTGCGATCTGGGGCGCGGTACTGGCGAGCGACTCCGAAATCATCGTCGATGCCCGCTTTACCGACACACTCGAGTGCTCGGGCAACGCAGCCATCCTGGGCGGCGCGACATCCGCGATCCTCTTTTCCGATTTTCCCGGCGCTCCGAGGTTCGGCGTCTGGTATCCGGCTGCACTCGCAGATGCACTGGCCGGCAGGGACCTCTGTGCCGACCCGAAGAGCCATTGCGCCGGTGAAGCCGACCTGATCGCGCTGATCAACGGAAAGCTGGACAGCGATCCCGGCTGTCTCGGCGGAAAACGACGCTGGTACTACGGCCTGGATCACAACGCCGGGGGTGACGGCATCGATTTTCTGAACGTGCTGCTTCACGAATTCGCGCACGGCCTCGGCTTTCAGACCTTTATCGACGAAAAGACCGGGACCTGGTACAGGGGGAAACCGGTGGCGTATGACCAGTTCCTTCGGGACCTCGAGACCAACCACAAGTGGACGGAATTGACACCCGCCCAGCGCAAGCTGTCGGCCAGGAGCAACGGAAAGGTGGTCTGGGACGGTAGCGCGGTAGCCGAGGCTGCCCACTGGCTGTCGTCCGGGACAATCGACGGTTACACGGCCATCTTCAGCCCGGATCCCCCACGCGAGGGGGCATCACTCTCGCACTGGGACACCTCCGTGACGCCTGACGAGTTGATGGAGCCGCAACTGTCGGCCAAACTCAGATCATCGTCCCACCTGGGACTCGCCCCCTGTCTTCTCGCGGACCTGGGATGGAAAATCAGCCGACCTAACACATGTTTCGGCAAGACACCCGGATTTTCCGAAATGATGGTGTCCACGACCGATCTGAATCTCGGTGATGAAATTCCGGGACAGACAACAAACTCGGAAATCCGGGTGACAAACCCCTCGACGTTACCTCTCGACATCAACGCCGTCGGTTCGGTCGACGAACTTGCCGATCCATTTGCCTTCGGGTCTGACAACTGCAGCGGGGCGACCCTGCCGCCGGGGGGAGAGTGCACCGTCGCAGTGGCGTTTTCGCCTGCGCGGTACGGAACCTACGAAGACAGTTTCACGATCTCTTCCGACGACCCCGCCCACCGGGAACTATCCGTCCGCGTGACCGGCCGTGGAACAGGGCAGAGCAGCCCGGTCGCCGGGTCGTTACCGTCTCCTGCACTGGTGAGCGCCGGCGGCGGCGCCCTCAACCCCGCGATCTGGTTGATCCTGTCCCTCGTGATGATATCCGCCCGCCGCAACGGGGGCCGACACCTCCAGCCCTGATCCGGTTCCCGCAACCACGTCACCACTCGTCGCCCAATCTCCTTCGCCTGTCCTGCGCGATACCGGCTCCCGCACCTCACACTGACACAATTCGCCCCGCACTACGGGGAAACGACGCAACCGCACATCCCCGAATCGACGACAACAAGGCCAGGCAGCCGGATTCAGGGCAAACGCCTGAGCCAGGAAACCCGAGTTCGAGCGAATCGGGTAACCGGGGTGATCGCAATGAACAGAAACTTGATGGTGATGATCGCGTGGCTGTTGACTCTCGTGTCGACGGACCTCCTCGCCCAGACAGCAAAACCGGCTCCCTTTGGCGTAAATGGAAACCCCACGGCATCTCCTCAACACGCTGACGACCGTCCAGGCTGCTTACCCTGGTCGGCACGCCCAAGCCCCCAGCACGGAGTGTGGACAAAACCCCAAACGCCTTTTTACTGGCTACGTCCCAATTCACACGACTGTGGAAACCGCCCCGACGGGGGAAGCGCTCCGCAGACCGCGGTGCCCATGCCAAATCACGCAGGCGGGGACACTCCGACTGTCGGCACGTCCTCCGGGGGCGCACCGAACCAGCAACCGCCAGCCGGCGTCATCCCCGGTTCCAGCACCATTACGGACTTGGCCGGCAACGCATCCGTGCCTGTCGTGTCACCCGACGGGACAACTTCACTCGCCGTCGGCTACCGCTTCATCCCCCTGCACGCAGTATCGCTTTGCGCCGACGGCACACTTTCCGATGCGTGCGATGCGGCGCATACCCCTGCGGGGGGGCAGCGATGAGAAAGCGAACCGTTTTCCTGGCCAGTCCGGTGTGGGGCATGCGCCGTGTTGTTCTGGCCCTGACATTGCTGGTGTTACAACCGGCGCAAGGCGCGGTATTCAACGTGCAGTACGCCGACCCCCCGGGATCGGGGTTTCTGGATGAATTAGCCGCCTCGCCGCTCCCGGGCAACCCGGGTATCACGCTGGGACAACAGCGGCGCAATGTCATGAAGCACGCCGCCGCCACCTGGGGGAGCGTACTCGGGAGCGATGCCGAGATCCTGGTCGAAGCCGCGTTCAGTAGCGGGCTTTTCTGCTCCGCCGACAGCGCCGTGCTGGGTGGCGCAACGACCCAGCGGGTTTTCTCCGACTTCCCGGGCGCACCGGCACCCGGAGTCTGGTATCCCGGAGCGCTTGCCGATGCGCTTGCGGGTGAAGACCTCTGCGCGAATCCGGGGAACCGGTGCGCGGGGGAACCCGATATCGTCGCCCTGTTCAACGCCAACCTGGACGGTGGCGACGCGTGCCTGGGGGGAAGGCAGTGGTACTACGGTCTGGACCACGATGCCGGAAACGACCTGGACTTCCTCAACGTCCTGCTACACGAACTGGCACACGGACTCGGGTTCCAGACCTTTACCGACAAGGCATCCGGCGAGTACTTCGGCGGCAAACCCTCGATCTACGACCTTTCCGTCCTCGACCTTTCGATGATGCTCGGGTGGCACGAGATGACGGCAGCCCAACGCCGTGTCTCCGCAACCCATGACACCCGCATCGTCTGGAATGGTAGCGCCGTGACGGCTGCCTCGGACTATCTCGATACAAACGGCAAGTCCGGTGAACAGGTGATGCTGTTTGCCCCGAACTCGCTGAAACCGGGTTCGTCCATCTCGCACTGGGACACGCGGTCCCAACCGGACACATTGATGGAACCCGGATTCAATCGGGGACTGACCGGATCCAGACACCTCGATCTGACTCCCTGTCTGCTGCATGACCTGGGATGGGATCTGGGCGATACCGAAACCTGCTTCGCCAGCGTTCCGGATCACGCCTTGATCCTGCCGTCGGCCGGCTCGCTGGATTTCGGAACCACGGCACCCGGAGAGGCATCCAGGCTCGCGATGTACCTGGAGAATCCCGCAAGCGCCCCGTTCGACATGGGATCGATCGACGTCTCTGGTGAAGCGAGCGGCGAATTCAATATTTCAGGTGACCTGTGCAGCCAGACCCGGCTCTCACCGGGTGACAGCTGCGAAATCGAACTGACGTTTTCACCGGTGGCGCCCGGGACCTACCATGCCGACCTGAGAATCCAATCCGATACTCACCTCTTCACGACCCTGAGTATCCCGCTGAGCGGAACGGTCGCCGGCGCCGGCAACGTGCTCGGCGCGTCCGGTGAGACCTCCACCGGTGGCGGTGGCGGCGGGGCGCTGTTCGCACTGCTCCCACTGCTCCTTCTACTGGGTCCGAGACGCGGGAGTGGCCTCGCGACCATCTTCCGATCCACCCGGTCAGGCGCCCTGAAAACAGTTTACAAAGCGGGTTAACGGCTGCATGATTCCGGGCCGAACAACGATGATCGCAGGGGAGGATGTGCATCATGGAGATCGGCCAGCAGGCACCTGATTTTTCGTTGGCCGACTCGGACATGACCAAGGTGAGTCTATCCGACTATCGGGGCAACAAGAACGTCGTACTCTTTTTCTACCCCAAGGACGACACCACGGGCTGCACCATCGAAGCACTGGAATTCACCGACCTCCAGGACGAGTTCGATTCACTTGACACCGTGGTGCTCGGTGTCAGCAAGGACAATTGCATGAGTCATGCGACATTCCGCGACAAACACGGTTTGTCCGTTCGTCTGCTGGCTGACGTCGAGGGCGAGGTCTGCGAGGCCTACGAGGTGTGGAAGGAAATCAAACGCGGTGAGAAGTCGGCAATGGGGATCGTGCGCTCCACTTTCATTGTCGACAAGGATGGAAAACTGCGCGACTCGATGATCGAGGTGTCGCACAAGGGACACGCCCGGAATGTCCTCAAACGGGTGCAAGGACTGGGCTGAAACACCTTCGGCGGGAAATGGATTCCATCGTGGAATCGTCTCGCCGGGTTTTCGCCCTGTCTCGATACCGGCCGCGTGTGTCGTGGCGGTATCCCTGGCATGCCTTTGTCTTGTGAGCGCCGCACCCGCGGCTGGCGGAGAGATCGAATCCGTCCATGTAACCCGCGACGGAGATCGCTACCTCGCCGCCATCCGTTCGAGCGTAGACGCGCCGCCTGCCGCGGTCTTCGAGGCGATGACCGACTACGCCAACCTCACCCGACTCAATCCGGCGGTCCGCGAAAGCAGGATCGTTGCGGCGTATTCCGAAAACCACCACCGTGTCTATACCGAAACCCTGCTCTGCGTGCTGTGGTACTGCGCGACGCTCAGACAGACCCAGGACATGGTCGGTCACCCGAACGATGCACTCGAGGCCATCCTGATCCCGGACACCGGTCACTTCAGGCAGGGACATGCGAGGTGGAGGTTCGAAACGGGAGCGGAGGGAACCACGCGCCTGCACTTCGACTCCGAACTGGAACCGGCGTTCTGGATGCCGCCCGTTCTGGATGTCTGGGTCTTGAGGCACATGCTGACCCGAGAGGCCACACGCACGATCGAGGGGCTGGAGACCGTCTATCGTCGGCAGGCTCTCGACAAAACGGCGCCCCCGGGTCAGCCAAAGAACCAGTAGCCCACGACGATCGCGGTGACGATACCCGCCAGATCCGCCAGCAGGCCGCATGTCACGGCATATCGCACGTTGCGTATGCCGACGCTTCCGAAATACACGGCCAGCACATAGAAAGTGGTTTCCGTGCTCCCCTGGATGATCGCCGCAAGCGTGGCGGGAAAGGAGTCGACGCCGTGTGCATTCATCGTCTCCAGCATCATCGCCCGGGCCCCGCTGCCGCTCAGGGGCTTCATCAGTGCCGTCGGCAACGCGTCGACAAATCCCGTGTCCAGCCCCAGGGTCGACAACACCGCCGCCAGCATGGCGATGACGGTGTCCATCGCGCCGCTCGCCCGAAAGACGCCGATGGCGACCAGCATGGCGACGAGATAGGGAATCAGGCCGACGGCGACATCGAACCCCTGCCGGGCCCCCTCGATAAAGCGATCGTACACGCCCACCCGCCGCCACGCGCCCGCACCGATGAACACGACGATGACGCAAAACAACGCCAGGTTACCCATCAGGCCGGAGGCTGACGACAGCGCCTCGGGTGTCAGCTGCGACAACCAGGTCAGCAGGCCCGCCATCAGCAGGGCGAACCCCCCGACATAGGCAAGCACGACGGGGTCACGGATACGCAGGCGCTGGAACCAGGCCACCGCCAGCAATCCGGCGAGCGTGGACGCCGACGTGGCGAGCAGAATCGGGACGAACACGGCGCTCGGGTCGGCGGCACCCTGCTGCGCGCGATACAGGAATATCGTCACCGGCAACAACGTGACGGACGAAGTGTTGAGGACCAGGAAAAGGATCTGCGCATCGGTTGCCGTCTCCTTTCGCGCGTTGAGTTCCTGCAGGTCCTGCATGGCCTTCAGACCCATCGGGGTCGCGGCATTGTCGAGACCGAGCATGTTGGCCGCCAGGTTCATGGTCACCGACCCCTGCGCCGCGTGGCCCGCCGGCACCTCCGGCATGAGACGACGAAAGAAGGGGTCGAGCAGTCTGGCGAATACCGCGATCAGGCCGGCCTTTTCGGCGATGCGAAACAGTCCCATCCACAGACAGAGCACCCCGATCAGTCCGATCGAGATCTCCACCGCCAGGGAAGCCATCTCGTAGGTGGCGTCGATCATCAGGGAGAATACATCCCCCGCCCCGACCCACAGCCACTGGTAGAGCGCGGCCGCCGCGGCGGTGAAGAAAAAACCGGCCCAGATCAGTGAGAGCGCCACATCCGGAACTCGGTGGGGGTCAAAAGTCGCACGGGCGTTCAGGCGATCGAACCCCGTCGCGCCGTGGCCGTCCCGACTCGACATTCGGGACCCCGGCGAGGAGGTATCGGGGGGAATCTGCCGGACTAGTCGCCAGGAGGCAGATCCTGCAGGTTCGCGGGGCAGAGCACGTTGCGCATATTCCCGATCAGCATCAGAAGCTGCTCGTTCCGGATACGGTAATAGACCCGGTTCGCCTCCTTCCGCGATTCCAGGATGTGCTTGTTCTTCAGCTGGTCCAGGTGCTGCGAGATATTGCTCTGCGTGGTCCCTGTTTTCTCGACGATCTCCCCGACGGACATCTCGTGGTCTTCGAGTGTGCAGAGGATCTTCCACCTCAGGGGATGGGCCATGGCCTTGAGCGCGTTCGCGGTCAGGGCAGCGCCGGCGTCGGTTTGGTCCGGCGGCGGTTGCTCTGTCATCTTGATCTCCGGCAGATAGTTACGAAATTTTTTCAACGCGGCTTCGACGCTTCGGCTAGCAGGTCTTCACCCTCGCGCACGTACCCCGACATGTCCTTGGCGATACAGATGATATCGGTAATGACGCCGTCAGGACCTATCATGGCCGTGCGGGTCAACTGGATCGGCACCCTGCGCCCGTCGCTGGCGATGAACCGGGCGTCGATACTGCCCAGGACCCCGCTGCGCACCAGCGCTTCCAGCCAGGTCCCCATGAAGGCGCCTGCCTGGGTGTCTTCGTCTTCCTCGAAGACGTCTCCGATGGACATCCCGAGGAGTTCATCGGCCTTGTATTCGAGCATGTGGCATGCCGCCGGGTTCACCGACTTGATCGCGCCACCGGGGTTCAGCACCAGCAGCGCCTCGCCCATGGTGTTGATGACGTTCTCCAGATACTGCCGGGCCTGGCTGAGTTCCTCGGTGCGCCTGGTAACCTGCTCCTCGAGGATCTGGTTCAGTCGACGTTCCTTGTCGATCAGCCTGAAATAGGTGCTGATCTTGTTGATCAGGAGATTGTCGTCGATCGGCTTCAGCAGGTAGTCCACCGCACCGACGGCATACCCCTTGCGCTGGAACTCGTGTGTCTTGAACGCGGCGGTGAGAAAAATCACGGGAATATCACGGGTCTTTTTGCGGACCTTGAGCATCGTGGCCGTCTGGAAACCGTCCATCTCGGGCATCTGAACGTCCAGAATGATCAGGTCGATCCCCGTCGTCGACAGCGCGGTCCCGATCGCCTCCTTGCCCGAACCCGCCTCGAGCACCGTGGCGTCAACGTGCTTGGCGATGAGCGACTTGAGCGCGAACAGATTGTTCGCGTTGTCGTCGACCAGCAGTAACTTGAAACCCGCATACCGGCCGTCGTTGCCGGTGCTATCCGTTCTCGGCATGCCCGGCACCAATCAGTTTTTCCAGGGCGCTCAACAATTGCTCCTGATCGAAGGGATCGGAAATTCGCGCGTCCGCGCCGATTCCGCCCGTGGGGACATCGGTATCCGCCGCATCACCGTAGACGATCATGGGGGTCTTCCCCATCCCCGGCAGGCCGCGAACGGCATTTGTGGTGTCGTGCCCGCTCCCTCGCATTATATCCATCAGCACGGCACAAAAGGTATCGCTTCCGGCGACGGCCTCCCCGGCCTCCTCGAGGTCCGCCGCCGCGGTAACCCGGAAACCCCAGTGTTCCAGCATCGGCACAAGCCGCATCAACCTGTCGATGTCCGGCTCGATCACGAGCAGTGAAGATTCGACAAATCGCGTGCCATTCTGTACCTCCGGTACCTCGGGCGACGGCGCCCCGGCCTCTTCCTCGATCCATTCCACCCCCGGATCCTCCGCCTGTTCCCTTTCGATGGCCAGAGGCAACAGCAGAGAAAACGTGGAACCTTTTCCTTCTTCGCTACGCAATTCAATCACGCCATTCATCAGTCGCGCGAGCTCGCGACTGATCGCAAGCCCCAGTCCCGTCCCGCCAAACCTGCGACGGGTCGATCCGTCAACCTGCTCGAAGGGTTCAAAGATGATGCCCTGCTTCTCCTCGGGGATCCCGATACCGGTATCGCTGACGCTGATCCTCAGCGGACGCTGGCCCGAAGGGTCGTTGCGATTCAGCGAAACCGTAGCGGTGACCCCCCCCTCCCGGGTGAACTTCAGGGCGTTGGCGAGAAAATTACGCAGAATCTGGCTGATTTTCTCGACGTCCCCATAGACCTCTTGCGGGGCGTCCGGCTCCAGGACGATATTCAGTTCCAGCCCCTTGACCCTGAATTGCGGCGCGAACAGGTTCCGCAGGTCCTCGAGCAGGGCACCCAGCGGCACCTGCGCCAGGCGCAGGACACTCTTCCTGGCCTCGATACGGGAGAGGTCCAGGATATTGTCGATCATCGCGATGAGGTCGCCCCCCGCGGTGTGAATGACGCGCGCCTGTCGGGCCTGCTCGTCGGACAGGGCCGGATCCCGTGACTCGGACAATATTTTCGAAAGCAGGAGGATGGAATTGAGCGGTGTGCGTAGTTCGTGACTCACGTTGGCGAGAAACTCGGACTTGTAGCGGTTGCTTTCCTCGAGCTCGCGCGCGTGCGCCTTGAGGGCTTCGTTGTTTTCGGCGTGGGTACTGGCGAGGCGTGTCAACGCGTCTCCCAGCGACTGGATCTCCCGGGCGCCCTTCCAGCTGAACGTGACCGGCCGGTTCTCGGACAGCACCTGCTCCAGCCCGTTGGTCAACTGCCTGCTCACCCGCTCCAGACGCGCCGCGAATCCACGTGCGATCAGCGCGATGGCGATCACCAGCGCGCCCATGATGAGACCGACGCGCAGGGCGATCTCACGCCCGATGCGATCGATGGGCGACGTATCGACGGAACGTCCGACCCATAGCGGTTCGCCCTCGGCGGTCGCGAACAGGGGGATCCAGATCACCTGCCTCGACTCATCTCCCTTCCACAGCGCCATCGTCCGATTCTGGAATATGGACTCGAGCCCGGGGAAATGTGCAAAGACATCGTCTCCCGCGCCCCAGCGCAGGCTGTCCCGCAGGTACTCTCCCCCGGCGCGTACCCAGTAGGTATTGCGGTAGATACGCGCGAGGCCGCCGATATCGACGTCGATGACCACGGCGCCCAGCGGTTTCGTCACGTAGTTCAGCTCCGGTGTCGGGAACACGGGGCTGATCATGGCGAGGGTCATGAGCCGCGTCGGATCGTGCGCACTGGCCTCGACATTGATCATGATCGGGCTGGGTAAAACGCCCCCCGGGGGAAGGATGAGCCCGCTCTCCAGGTAATTTGCGTCGGGCCTTTCCGGCAGTTCGGTCACCGGTTCCAGTTCGTGTGACAACGGATCGCGATCCAGCCAGAATTCCGGGTTTCCCTCTGCGTCGACAAACAGGATCTCGACGATATCGGTCTGGTCGGCAAGCAGTCGGTTGATCCAGTCCGTATAACGCACCCTGGCGGCCTCGATCGACCCGGCGTCCGCGGCCTCGGCGGACTGCTTGAACAGCCCGGGTTCCGGCAACTTGGCCAGCAGGCGGACCATTTCCCGTCGAGTGGCGAGGTGCTGGTCGAGGTCTCTGAAATCCGCGCGCAGGCTCTGCAGGTAAACCTTCTGGTACAGGAACCGGACCTGATCGAACACCATGGGCAGATTGATGGCGAGCGCCAGAATCAACGGCGTAAATCCGAAGAGAAACAGGACGGCCAGGATCTGGGTGCGCAGTTTCATGGCGGGTCTGCCGCGAAAGGTCTGAAAGAGTATAGCCGGAGGGCTCTGCGACGCTATTGAGGCAGTGCCTGCGCTGGGGGTCCCGTTCCGCATCAGGTGTCTGTAGCGCTTGCATCATCCACCGCGAAACCCCACGATATCGTCGTCGCGATCACGGAACCGGATGGACCGTTCGTGGCGCCCTTACGGGGAACCGTTCACCGCCACAGGGAGATCTTCCGGATGAAGACCATCGACATCGACACCCGGCCCTTCACGGACCAGAAACCCGGCACTTCCGGCCTGCGCAAGCGGGTTTCGGTGTTTCAGCAACCGCACTACCTGGAAAATTTCGTCCAGTCGATCTTCAACACGATCGGTGACCTCAGCGGCAAGACACTTGTCCTCGGCGGTGACGGCCGCTTCTACAATCTCCCCGCGATCCAGACCATCCTGAGGATGTCGTCCGCCAACGGTGCCCGGAGCGTCATCGTCGGGCGCGACGGCCTGCTATCCACGCCGGCGGCGTCCTGCGTGATCCGCGGACGAGAGGCGGACGGCGGTATCATTCTCTCGGCCAGCCACAACCCCGGCGGCGAGCGGGGGGATTTCGGGATCAAGTTCAATGCCTCGAACGGCGGACCCGCGCCGGAGTCGCTGACCGAACGCATCTATCACGAGTCCCGTCACATCGCCAGCTACCGCACCCTGGACACCGGCGCGGTGGACGTCGCCATGGGTGGCTCGCAGGATCTGAACGGCATGCGCGTCGAGGTCATCGACCCGGTGGACGATTATGCGCATCTGATGGAGGGCCTGTTCGATTTCAACCTGATCCACCAGATGTTTAACTCGGGACACTTCCGCATGCGTTTCGATGCAATGAATGCGGTCACGGGGCCTTACGCCACGCGGATCCTGGAACGAATGCTCGGGGCGGAACCCGGTACGGTCATGAACGGCGTGCCACTTGAAGATTTCGGGGGACTGCACCCGGACCCCAATCTGGTATACGCGAAGGACCTCGTCGAGATCCTGTATTCGAAGGGCGGGCCGGACTTCGGGGCCGCAGCCGACGGGGACGGTGACCGGAACATGATTCTGGGCAAGCGTTTCTTCGTCACGCCCAGCGACAGCCTGGCGGTCATGGCCGCGAATGCGCACCTGCTACCTGGCTACCGGCGGGGGGTTCGCGGGATCGCACGCTCCATGCCCACGAGCGGGGCCGCGGATCGTGTGGCGGAGGCCCTTGGCGTCGAGTGTTTCGAAACGCCGACGGGTTGGAAGTTCTTCGGTAACCTCCTCGACGAGGGTCGCATCAATCTGTGCGGCGAAGAGAGCTTCGGGACCGGATCGGACCACGTACGCGAGAAGGACGGTCTGTGGGCCGTGCTGTTCTGGCTGAACATGCTCGCCGTGAAGCGTGCCCCGGTAGAGACCATCGTCCGCCAGCACTGGCGGCAGTTCGGCCGTAACTACTATTCCCGGCACGACTATGAGGGTATACCCGCGGATGCCGCGCAATCGATGATCGAAGCGCTACGCGCGGACGTCTCGGGTCTGGAGGGGAAACAGATCGCCGGTCGGGCCGTGGCGCAGGGAAACGACTTCGAGTACACCGACCCGGTCGACGGCAGCGTGACGAGCCGCCAGGGTATTCGCATCATCTTCGAGGACGGCGCACGCATCGTGTTCCGCCTGTCCGGCACGGGGACGGAGGGGGCAACCCTTCGGGTCTACATCGAAAGCTTCGAAGCCGATCCCGATCGGCACGACCTGGAAACCCAGGCGGCCCTGTCCGACCTCATCGATGCCGCCGGGGAGATCGGGCGCATCCGCCACTACACCGGCCGGGACGAACCTTCGGTCATAACCTGAACGGATTCAGCGAGGAATGTGCTTCCGCGGCGCGTCACGAGTCAGGGATCCTGCGCTGCTCGCGCGGGAGCTTTCACAGGAAAACCGGAGTGCGGCTCAGCGTTTTCCAGTCAGTTCGCGAAAATAGCGGCCCCAGAACACGAGCAACACGGCAACGAGGACGAGGTCAAGAATCGTGATGCCGTTGAGGCGCCGCCGGAGTCCGGCATCGGCCTCGGTAATCCAGACGCGGACCATCAGCAGATCCAGCAGCACCCCCATGAACACGATCGGCGCGATGACCGGCGCGATCAGCGTCGGGATGACCCTCCAGCCCTCGTACTCGATCGGCCCGCCCGCAATAGGCGCCAGCGCCGCCAGGATCAGGACGAGCGCCGCCAGCATCAGGCGTAGCACGCCGAATCGTTCCATCAATGAAATCATGAAGCGTTTCCCTCAATTCAGGTCCCGGCCGAACGGGCAGGATTGCCCCACCCCGCGGGGAAAAATGCGCGCCGCATTATACCGCCTGGCCATGCCATCCGGACGCATGCAGTCTGGTGAAGGACCAAAGGGATGATCACCTCCGCGGACATTTCGGTCATCATCCCCACCCGGGACCGGGCTCACTGCCTGGGCCGCGCACTGGAATCCGTCCTTGCGCAGACCGCGCCACCCGACGAAATCATCGTCATCGACGACGGCTCCACGGATGACACGCCAACCCTGGTGAGCGGTTACTCCGGGGTCCGATTCGTGCGACAGCCAACCGCGGGGGTCAGTTCGGCGCGCAACCGGGGAATTAGAGAGACGCGTTGCGGGTGGCTTGCCTTTCTCGACTCCGACGACACCTGGGAACCCGCCAAGTTGCAACAACAGTGCGACGCCCTGACGGCCCGGCCCGGGTTTCTCGTCTGCCACACCGACGAAGTGTGGATTCGCCACGGCCGGCGGGTGAATGCAATGAACAAACATGCCAAGCACGGGGGGATGATCTTCGACAAATGCCTGCCACGGTGCGTGATCTCGCCCTCTTCGGTCATGATCCACCGTCGCCTCTTCGATCTCGTGGGGACCTTCGACGAAGACCTTCCCGCCTGCGAGGATTACGACCTGTGGCTACGCATCTGCGCGCGCTATCCCGTGCTGTACATCGAGGATCGACTGATCACCAAGTACGGCGGTCACGACGATCAATTGTCCCGGCGCTTCCGCGCCATGGACCGATTCCGGCTTCGCGCACTGGAAAAGATCCTCGACGAGGGGGACCTGTATGATGCGGACGCCAGGGCGGCCCGCGAGACCCTGCTCGAGAAAGCGGACATCCTCATCCGGGGCGCGAGAAGGCACGGCAACCATGATCTGGCGCAGCGCTGCGAGACGCTGCGCTCGCGCTTTGCGGTCCACCCGCCGGGCGGCGTACAGACATGATCCGGATTGTCACCGCCCTGCACGCCGAGGCGCGCCCCCTGATCGACCACTTCAGCCTCAGGGCCAGACAGGGCAAGCCGCCCTTCCCGTTGTTCGAGGGCGACGATGCGGTCCTCGTAGTCAGTGGAATCGGCAGGGTATCCTGCGCCGCGGCAACCGGCTGGCTCGGGGGCGCCACCGCACCGGGCGGCGGTTCGGGTTGGCTCAACGTCGGGGTCTGCGGGCACGCCTCACTGGCGCCGGGGACCTGCCGCATCGCTCACCGGATCGAGGACGCGACCGCGGGCCGGCGCTGGTATCCGCCCCAGATCCTGGACAACTCCTGCGAGAGCGCGTCGCTGCGGACCGTGGAACGCCCCGAGACCGTCTACCCCTGCGACAGCCTGTACGACATGGAGGCCTCGGGTTTCTACCCGAGTGCCTTGCGCTTCGCCAGCGCCGAGCTCGTACAGTGCATCAAGGTCGTCTCCGACAATGCCGGCAGCGATCCCTCGCGGATCACGCCCGGGTTCGTCGAAGGACTCGTATCGGAGGTCATGCCCCGTATCGCGCAATTCGCCGGGCAAATCGGCAAACTCGCCGCAGACCTCGAAAGCATCCATGCCGATCCACCCGAGACAGCGGCGTTCCTGTCACGCTGGCGGTTTACCGTGACACAGCGTCACCAGTTGCTGGAACTTCTGCAGCGATGGCGGGCGCTACACCCGGATCGTCCGCTGGATCCCGGGGATTTTCCGACGCGCGCGACCACCAAGGCGCTACTCAGGGAAATGCGCGCTCGAACGGATCATCCACCCTCACCCGGAGACATTGCAGGTTGACCCGTCATATCTATGTCGAGCGGGAGGTCGCCGACCACCCCGGAACACTCGGGATCCTCAAGCGCTTTCCCCGCGCGACCGTCGTCCCCTGCGAAAGGTACACCGAGGTCTTCAACCCCCGGGCGCAGAACTTTCGCCTGCAGAAGCGCCGCCCCGCGACGATCCTGGCAAAGAAACACGAGGGGTTCGTCCTGGAGGCGCCAGACGGGTATCGCATCGGCGATGGACCCGGATACTACTTCGCGCACATGTTGAACTGCGTCTACGACTGCCGTTACTGCTTTCTCCAGGGGATGTACCGCTCGGCCCATCAGGTGGTCTTCGTCAACTACGACGACTTCACTCGGGAACTGTCCGACACAATCTCGCGGCACCCGGACCAGCCGGCCTGGTTTTTTTCCGGGTACGACTGCGACAGCCTCGCCTGGGAGCCGGTGACAGGATTCGTGGCGCATTTTCTGCCGTTTTTCGAGAACAACGCGTCGGCACGCATGGAGATCCGGACCAAGAGCACCCAGGTACGCACCCTGCTCTCCCGACCGCCACTCGACAATGTCGTCGTAGCCTTCAGCCTTTCACCCGAACCCGTGGCGAGGTCCCTGGAACACCGTACACCCTCGGTCGACGCTCGAATCGACGCCATGGTGCGCGTCCAGGCCGCGGGCTGGCCAACCGGACTGCGGCTCGACCCGTTGATCCTTCATGAGGGCTTCCGGGAAAACTACCGTGCCCTGCTGAAGGCGCTGTTCGACAGGGTCGACGCCCGGAACCTGCACTCCGTGAGCCTCGGGCCGTTTCGCCTCCCGCGCGGATACTTCAGGAACATACGGGCACTCTATCCGGACGAGCCGCTGTTTGCGGGACCGCTGGTCGAGCGCGGCGGGATGGTGTCATACGGCAGGGACGCCGAACGCCAGATGCGCGAAGCCTGTCTCGAGGAACTGGACCACTACGTATCTGCCGAGCGCGTCTTTCCCTGCACCTGGGCCGGTTGAAACGCGTTGGCCATTCCGCAGATACGAGGCCCTATTCCGCACCGCAACCGTTTCGGCACATCCAGAAAACGAATCCCACCATCAACACAGAACTGACGATACCGGCAACCGTTAAACAATCAAAACACATCTTGAATTCTCCTGCTTTAACAAAAGCCCATGCGAAATCGGCGATGATCCCGTATTGGCATGGGTATTGAAGTATATTACCGATTACTTATATATCTTCCCATGACATTTATCAACTGCAATTTTCGATGAGGGAGGCAAAACGAAGCGGTTTGTCCAGGACGACAGATCATCGTTGCGATGAAGATCCCAGCTTGCATGAGGGCCGCTGCCCGGGATATGCCGTGGCGATTCGACCGATCAGACGGGGTGGCACTCCGGCCGGCCTCAAAGAGGCCCGCCCGGAGTGCCACCCCGTGGAAAACTGGTCCTGAACGACGTGAAATGCCAGCTACGCGTCTCCGGCGTGCCTGGCGGTGAGCAGGGCAAGCGCCTGACGGTATTTCTCGCCTGTCTTTTTTACGATGTCGTCCGGCAATTCCGGACCGGGCGCGCGCTTGTCCCAGTTAAGGGTCTCCAGGTAGTCGCGCACGAACTGCTTGTCGAAGCTCGGCGGGCTGATGCCCGGGCGGTACTGGTCAACGGGCCAGAACCTCGAGGAGTCCGGTGTCAGCACCTCGTCGATCAGGACAACCTCGCCATCGTCATCCAGACCGAACTCGAACTTGGTGTCCGCAATGATAATGCCGCGCTCCAGGGCATACTCCGCCGCACGCCGGTAGATCTCGAGGCTCAGGTCCCGTATCCGCCCGGCCGTAGCCGCCCCGACGAGCCGGACGGTCTCGTCGAAGCCGATGTTGATGTCATAGTCCCCCACCTCCGCCTTGGTCGACGGGGTAAACAGAGGTTCCGGCAGCCTGTCCGCCAGTTGCAGTCCACCGGCCAGGGAAATTCCGCACACGCTGCCCTCGCGCTGGTAATCCTTCCACCCGGAACCGATGAGATATCCCCTGACGATGGCCTCTACCGGAAGGGATTTGAGGCGTCGGACGATGACACTGCGCGACGCCAGGACGCGACGCATTCGGGGGTCTTTGATCACCGAATCCAGGGGGACGTCCGACAGGTGGTTGGGCGCGAGGTCACGCATCCGGTCGAACCAGAAATTCGAGATCTCCGTCAGTACCTCACCCTTGCCCGGGATCGGCGTGGGTAAAATCACGTCGAATGCGGAAATCCGGTCAGACGTGACGATGAGCATGTGTTCGTCATCGACCTCGAACAGGTCCCGGACCTTGCCGCGGTGCAAACATTTGAGGTGATCGATCTCCATCGGGTAACCATCGAATCGAATTCAGTCGGGTTGGCTGTCGCGCATGCGGGACGCCACGGTCGTCTCGCGCAGAGTTTACCCTGCTCGGGTAACGCATGCGATTTGAGGTCACGCCTCGCGCCCCTGCGCGTACCTGTTTTTTCTGGTATCGACCGGCGGGCGCAGGTGGCGCCAGACCGGAAAAAGCTGGAATAATTACGACACTTTTCCTTGAGTGTTACCTGAAAAGAAACAGAAAACCCCCTCCCAACAGAAGACGCGCAAGCGCCCGACCCTGTACGACGTGATATTTCCCTTTTGTTTCCAGACAGTTACTTCACTTGACGCAGAGAACCTGAACTTCTGGCACGCATGCTGCATTATAAAGGGCATGAACGGCAGATCGTTCATGCCCTAACTCACTCCCAGGAGCATTCGCCATGTTAATGATCAAAGACCTCGCAGAAAGCAAGACTCTGGACCGCGCAGCCATGACGGCTGTCGCCGGCGGGACGTCTTACAAGTTGCCCGGCTTTCCGTTCAAGTCCGTTCACAAGGTGAAGGACTTCGACTTCAATGCCGACGTCAGCGTTGCACAGGGCAACACCCAGGACCTGGTCAACACCATCAACAACGCCAACCAGTCCGCGTTCTTCAAGAGCCCGCGGGTCTACTCCGATCCGTCCCAGCTAGCCGACAACCACTCGGACATCGACATCCGCTTCTAAGGCAGGATTCGCCGAGATGCTGGAAACGAGGCGGGGCCCGAAAGGGCCCCGCCTTTATACGTTTCAGGGATCTGAAACGCATTGACCAGGATCCACCGCGGGCCGCACGCCGCAGCGCTTCAGAGCGAAGTGGGTCGTTCCGCTTCCCCCTTGTCCAGCAAAACCGCATGTGCCGCCGCCAGCCGCGCGATCGGCACCCTGGGTCCGGAGCAGGAGACGTAGGACAGACCAATGGAATGGCAGAACCGGATCGATTCCGGATGCCCCCCATGCTCCCCGCAGATGCCGACCTTCAGACCGGGTCGCGTCTCCCGCCCCCAGGAGACGGCCAGTTCCATCAGCTTGCCGACACCCTTGGTGTCCAGGACCTCGAACGGATTGTCCTGAAGAATCTGGTTCTCGTTGTAGAGCGGGAGAAACTTGTTCTCGGCGTCCTCGCGGGAAAAGGAAAATGTCGCCTGGGTCAGATCGTTGGTACCGAACGAGAAGAACTCCACTTCCTCCGCCAGGCTCCCGGCCCGCATGCATGCCCGTACGACCTCGATCATGGTCCCGCATTTCAGGGGCACCTCGACACCGCACTGCTCCTCCACGGATCGCTTGATGTCCCTGACGCTGTCGAACACGAATTTGAGCTCCTCGGCGGTAGACACCTGCGGCACCATGATCTCGGGGTAAACATCCATCCCCTCCCTGACGCACTCCGCTGCGGCCTCGAGGACCGCCCGGATCTGCATGGCGTAGATCTCGGGAAAGGTGATACCCAGGCGGACCCCGCGATGGCCGAGCATGGGATTGACCTCCGTCAGGATCCTGACTTTCTTGAGCATCGTTTCCTTCTTGCTCACGGCCTCGTCGACCAGCCTCGAATCCGCCACCTTCAGCACGTTCGGATGCACATCCTCGTCCGAGTACATGAGACTCACGGTATCGGACAGGATGTCGACGCCCTGCACGATGTCGCTCAATCGCCTGAGACGCTCCAGTTCTTCGGTGAGCTGTTGCTCCGAGGGCAGAAACTCGTGGATGGGGGGATCCAGCAGCCGGATGGTCACGGGGCGCGGCGCCATGACCTTGAGGATCTCCTTGAAGTCCCGGCGCTGGATCGGCAGCAGACTGTCCAGCGCCGCCATGCGCTGCTCGCGATCCTCGGCGAGTATCATATCGATCACCAGGGGCAGGCGTTCGACGCCGTTGAACATGCGCTCGGTCCGACAGAGACCGATGCCCTTCGCCCCGTAGCGCAGGGCGCGCTCGGCGTCGTCCGGCGTGTCCGCGTTGGCCATCACGCGAAGGGTGGCGGATTCATCCGCCCATTCGAGAAGCGTGTCCAGCTCGCTGGTGAACTCCGGTTCGGTCATCGGCACCTCACCGAGATAGACATCACCGGTACTGCCGTCGATGGTGATCAGGTCCAGCTCCCGGATGATGTGCCCGCCGACCATGGCCTGACGCCGTTGCACGTCGACGGAAATACCCTCGGCCCCCGCGACGCAGGGTTTTCCCATACCCCGGGCGACCACGGCCGCGTGGGAGGTCTTTCCGCCCCTGGCGGTCAGAATCCCCTCGGAGGCGAAAAAGCCGTGAATGTCCTCTGGCTTGGTCTCCTCGCGCAGCAGAATGACCCGCTGCCCCGTGTGCCCGAGCTCCTCCGCCCGGTCGGCATCGAACACCGCGTGTCCCGCAGCCGCGCCGGGTGAAGCCGCCAGGCCTCTCGCAACGGCATTGTGCCGGCGACCTGGCGCCAGACGGGGGAACAGCAGCTGTTCCAGGGCCTCGGGCTGCACGCGAAGCAATGCCTGTTCCCTGGACAACAACCCTTCGCGAACCATCTCCACGGAGGTGCGCACCAGGGCCGTGGCGTTCATCTTGCCGTTACGGGTCTGCAGGCAGTAGAGGCGGCCCTTCTCGATCGTGAACTCGAAGTCCTGTACCTCACGGTAATGCCCTTCGAGCCGGTTTCGAAGCTCCTGGAGCTGGCGATATTGTTCGGGCATCTCCTCGTACAGGACGTCGATCGGCTTGGGGGTGCGTATTCCGGCGACCACGTCCTCGCCCTGGGCATTGGTCAGGTACTCTCCGAACAGCTTGTTCTCGCCGGTATCCGGGAAGCGTGTAAAAGAGACCCCGGTCGCCGAATCGTCGCCCAGATTTCCGAACACCATGGTCACGATATTGACGGCGGTGCCATTTGCCAGCTCGGGCGTGATGTGGAATTCCCGCCGGTAGTCCACCGCGCGCTTTCCCATCCAGGAGTCGAAAACCGCCTTGATGGCCATCTCCAGCTGGTCAAAGGGATCGTCCGGAAAGGGTCTGCCGCTCTCGCGTTCGACGACCTCCAGAAACCTGTCGCTGATCTCGCGCAGGTCGCGCGCGGACAGTCCCTCGTCCTGGGCCACGCCGGCCCGTTCCTTCACGTCCAGAAACTCGGTGTCGAATACCTCGTCCGGCACGCCCAGCGCGACCTTGCCGAACAGCTGGATGAAGCGTCGATACGCGTCATAGGCGAACCGCTCCCCGCCGGTCTGTTGGATGAGACCCTTGAGGGTTTCTATGTTCAGGCCGAGGTTGAGAATCGTATCCATCATGCCCGGCATCGACATGGCGGAACCCGATCGCACCGAGATCAGCAGCGGGTTCTCGGCGTCGCCGAATCGCTTGCCGGTTTTCTCCTCCAGCACCTGCATCTGGTCGCGCACGGCGTCCATCAACCCCTCCGGCAACAGACGATCCGGACTGTCGAGGTAGGCCAGACAGGCCTCGGTACTGATGACGAACCCCGGCGGCACGTTAAGGCCGATCTGGGTCATCTCGCACAGGTTCGCGCCCTTGCCTCCCAGAAGCTGCTTGTTCTTTCCGTCTCCCTCCTCGAAGGCGAAGACCAGTGAGCGGATATTCTCGATCGTGTTGGCGTCCATAGTCGATGATTTCTCTTTGCGGTGGGGGCGGGTTTCGCGAGCGCGTATCGAATTATTACGGCTCCGTGACAATGGGCAGCACCGTGCCCTGGCGACAGGATACCTGAAAGGATATGACCCGTCCTGCGCGCATATAGGGGTCAAGTCTAGCAATATATAGTTATCCGCGGATAACTATATAT
>JAYENI010000130.1:0-10449 GCA_034722015.1 Pseudomonadota bacterium | reverse complement strand
TTGAACATATGGCCTCCTTGACTAGGGAAATGGGAAACGTTACAGAATTTCAGCCTGTGCAGGCAGCGGCGGAATGACCACTCATTCCTCTCCGGACAATGGCACCGATTCAGGATTGATCCTGCAAGCGGACCCGATGCCACCCATTGTTTCAGGCGACTACTCCGCGCGCAATGCCTCCACCGGGTCCATTTGGGCGGCCCTGACCGCGGGGGCGACTCCGGCGACCAGGCCGATGACGATCGCAATCGCTTCGGCCAGAAAGACGTAGAACATCGGTACGTGGACCGGGAGTGCGGGTAAGGCGGCGTGCAGGGCCCAGGCGAGGCCGATGCCCAGGGCGAGGCCGCTCAGCCCCCCCAGGGCGGCGAGCACGATCGCCTCGCCGAGAAACAGGGCGAGAATTTGTGATTTCCTGGCACCCAGCGCGCGCAGCAGCCCGATCTCGTTGGTGCGCTCGTTGATGGCGATGGTCATGATGGTAACAATCCCGATGGCGCCGACGAGCAACGAGATCCCGCCGATCGCCGAGACCGCGAAGGTCAGTACGCTCAGCACGGCGCCCAGGACGTCCAGCATCTGCTGCTGGGTCGTAATGGTGACGTCGTCCTTTCCGTGGCGCGCCTTCAGGGTGTCCTCGATCCCCTCGACGACCTTCTCCACCGGCGTGTCCTCGTCGTACATGAGATCGATCTCGAACAGGGATTCGTTGTTGAACAGGCCCAGCGCCCGGGCCGCCGGGATGTAGACTGTATCGTCCAGATCGAACCCAAGTACCGACCCCTTCGATTCCATGACCCCGATCACGCGGTAACGACTGCCGCCGATGGTGATGCGCTGTCCCAGAGGGCTGCGCCCGGCGAACAGTTCCTGGCGCAACTTGCTGCCCAGCACCGCGAAGGCGCGCGGGGACGTCGGGTCGTCCCGGGGCAGAAACCGACCCGACCTGACCTTCATGCTGAAGGCCTCGGGCATCGCCGGGCCGACCCCGTAGACCGTGGTCCGCCGTCGCCGGTTCCCCGCCTCGACCTCGGCGTTGCCCTGCACCAGGGGCACGACCGCCCGCGCGAAGGACAATCTTTCCAGCGCGCGGGCATCCTCGATGGTCAGGGGACGGTCCGTGCCAAAGGCGCCCATGCTTGCGCCGGCGGTGGTGGCCTTGCCCGGGTTGATGCCCACCAGCGTCGTGCCGAACTGGGTGAATTCCGCCAGCACGAAATGGTGGACGCCTTCTCCGATCGAGGTCAGCAATACCACCGCGGCGATGCCGACCGCGATACCCAGCGCGGTGAGAAAGCTGCGCATCCGTCGCGCCGCGAGTGAGCTGCCGGTCAGGCGGAGAAAGTCCCTCGTGCGCACGGCGGGCTATCGCCTCGACAAGGCGAGGACGGGGTCCAGCCGCGCGGCGCGGCGCGCCGGCATCAGGCTGAACAGCAGACCGGTCAACAACGCCACCCCGGGCGCCATGACCACCGCCCAGACCGGGGCATGCGCGGGGAACACCGGAAACGCGTGCCGGATCGCCAGGCTGCCCAGTTCTCCGAGCAACAACCCAGCCACCGCCCCCAGGGCCGACAACAGCACGGCCTCGGAGAGAAACAGCGTGACGATCTGCCGGGGTGACGCACCCAGTGCCTTGAGCAGGCCGATCTCCGCGGTGCGTTGGGAGACGGCCACCAGCATGACGTTCATGATCAGGATGCCGGCCACCGCCAGGCTGATTGCGCCGATACCACCCACCGCCCAGGTCAACGCACCCAGGATACGGTCAAATGTGTTCAGCACCGCATCCTGGGTAATGACCGTCACGTCCTTTTCGCCCTGGTGACGCTCCTGAATCGTTTTGATCACGAACCGCTTGACCGGTTCGATCGCGTCCCGGCTCCTTGCCTCCACCAGGAGGCGGAACAGGGATGATGTATTGAACATCTGCTGCGCCGAGGCGATGGGAACGATGACGGTTTCCTGCACATCGACGCCGATGGAACGCCCTTCCGAACCCATGATACCGATGACGCGAAATCGCCGGTCGCCGATGCGTATCCATTCCCCGAGCGCATGCCGGGCGCCGAACAGCTCGTCGCGGATCTTGCCACCGATCACGGTAACCGGCGCCGCCCGGTCGAGATCGACTTTCGGCAGGAATCGGCCCTGTCCCAGTTCCCAGTGCCGGATCGCCGCCAGATCGTGAGTGGACCCCAGGATGACGGCCTCGCGCGAGCGGCCCTTCCAGTTGACGTCGGCCGAGCCGACATTGATCGGCGCGACGCGCCGGACGCTGTAGCTGCGCAGCAGCGCCCGGGCGTCGTCCAGCGTCAGGTCGCGTGGGGTCTCTCCCATCATCGTCGAGGGGTTGATGCCGGAGGTCTCGGAACGGCCGGGAATGACGATGATCAGGTTGGTGCCAAGGGACGAGAACTCACCGATCACGTATCGCCGCGCGCCTTCACCCAGGGAGGTGAGCACGACCACGGCACAAACCCCGATGGCCATCGCGATGAGCATCAGCACCGTTCTGGAGGGAAACCCCTGCAGCGATCCGAGGGAATAACGCAGGACATCGGCGCCGCGCAGCGTCATTTCATCCCGTTCCCTGATCGCGGCTCAGGCGACCATCCATCATATGCAGTTGGCGCCGCGCACGCTGACCCATTTCGGCATCGTGCGTGACCATGATCAGCGTGATGCCGCGTTCGTTGAGTTCCTCCAGGATACGGATCACGTCCTGGCCCGACTTGTGGTCCAGGTTGCCGGTCGGTTCGTCCGCCAGCAGCACCCTGGGGCTGGTGACGGTCGCGCGGGCGATGGCGACCCGCTGCCGCTGGCCGCCCGAGAGCTGTTCCGGCTTGTGGTGACCCCGGTCGGTGAGATGCAGGTCTTCCAGGGCCCGGGCAACGCGACGGCGCCGCTGCTCCGGTGGCAGACCGGCGAGGATTAACGGCAATTCGACGTTCTCGGTCGCGGTGAGACGCGGCACCAGGTGAAACATCTGGAACACGAAGCCGATCTCCCGGTTCCGGACCTCCGCCTGTCTGATGTCACTGAGCGAGGTGACGTCCTGACCGTTGAGCCGGTAGGTGCCGGAACTGGCCTGGTCGAGAAGGCCGAGCAGATTGAGCAGCGTCGACTTTCCCGAGCCGGACGGGCCCATGATGGAGACATACTCCCCGGCTTCGATCCCGAGGGTGACATCATCAAGCGCATGGACCGTCTGGTCCCCCACCTGAAAATCACGGTGGATCCCGTCAAGTTCAATCATCGATCTGTGTATCGCGCACCGCGTGCGCGCCGTCCTCGACACCCTCTCTTTCGACCGAAACGACGATCTCCTGACCCTCTGCCAGCCCTTCGGTGACTTCGGTCCACTTCCAGTTGCTCAGACCCGCCGTGATCTCCTGCTCCACCAGCAAGTCGTCTGCGGTCAACAACAGCACCTTGTTTCCTTCGAGGATGGCCTCTGTGGGGATGCGCAGGGCCTTACCGGTTTCATCGAGGACAACCTCGATATCGGCACTGTACCCGGGCAGCATGTCCCGGCAGTCCTCCGCACAGAGAAAATCGACCTCCACGTCCACGGTGCGGGCCTGCTTTTCCAGTTCCAGGACATAGGGCGCGACGCGACGCACCCTGCCCTCGAATACCTGATCGGCCATCGCGTCCAGCGAGATTCCGGCCCTCATGCCGACCCGGATCCGCGGGGCGTCGACCTCGTCGATCGGTGCCGATACATACAGGCAGCTGTTGTCCACGAGATCGACCGTGGGGGGCGTCGGGATTCCGACCGGAGACGGGGTCACGAATTCGCCGACTTCCCCGTTGACTTCCGCCACGATGCCGTCGAAGGGCGCGGTCAGGCGCGTCTTTTCCAGCGCCGCACGGACGACGTGGATCTTTGCCTGGCTTACCTCGGTCCTGGCCAGTGAGGCATTGCAGGCCGCCCGCTGCGCGCGGGCCTCGCCGTCGGCCTTGTCCACGGCCTCCTCGGAGGTTAGCCTGTCTTTCATCAGGCGCTTCTGACGATCGGCCTCCCGGCTCGCGACCTCCGCCATGATGCAGGTCTGCCTGGCCGTGGCCTCCGCCGCCCGGGCCTCGCTGGTGGCCAGTTCCAGTTGCGCCAGCTGGTCCTCCTGCCACAGTTCCACCAACAACTGACCGGCCTTGACCTCGTTACCCTCCGTCACGTTCAGCTTGTCGATCTGACCACCGATCGAGGGTGAGATGCCGGCGCGACGGCAGGCCTTG
Organism: Pseudomonadota bacterium; assembly: GCA_034722015.1. Lineage (GTDB taxonomy): Bacteria > Pseudomonadota > Gammaproteobacteria > JAJDOJ01 > JAJDOJ01 > JAJDOJ01. The sequence continues at coordinate 6,207 of JAYENI010000130.1, read as the reverse complement.
ATCGTCCCGGCCCGCGTATTGGTCACGGTATCCTGGACCGTTCCGTAGCCGGCCGCCTCCACGGTTACCCCGACGGGCTTGTCTCTGCCAAGCCACAGGAACAACGCTGCGCCGACCACGACGATCGACAGGAGAATCAGGGGAATCTTGACTCTGTTTACCGGCATTGAGTTCTCTGTTATTTGATCTGACTTTCTGGAACGACGCCGGGAGAGCGACCGGCTGGAACAGCCGGATCAACCCGGTCCCTTTCAGGAACTTAGGCGATTGCCGGAAAATGACATACCAGATTGCGCCGGATTATCGTTCGTCATCAAGGCGCGACAACAGGCGCATAGTCGAACTATGCAACGGTTGTCGCAACACAGAGGACGGACGAAAAGACAAGCAGGATGGTATGTCATTTGACAGAAATCGCCTTAGGCGCCATCGCCGGATGAAGTGGTCTGTTCAAACCGGACGGCAAGTTATGGCTCTATGATGCCATGACGAGGTGAACGATGACGACGGAGGGGTTCAGAAACGCCGGCGGCTGCTGGCGAACAGGGGCCACGCGGAGTCTCGGCAGCCGGGGCAGCCCGCTTCGGCGACGGCAACCTTGAGCATGCGACTGATTGTCAATGCGCAGCAGGAGACTGAAGCAGTTGCGGAAGGGAATCCGCAGGCTTCGGATGGAAGGAGGAATGTCAAGAACGGCATCCTGGATATATCAGCGACCCCGGCAGGAACTCCAGGGGTCCGCCAATACCACCAGAAGCGGTCTTACACTGAAAATCCGGACCACCTACCAGGAGGCAGCAGATCCGGGTACGAACTTCAGGGGCGTCTCGGTCGCACTGACCGCTTGAGGATTCATGCGCTTCTCGATCTCTTCCGGGGCGGGTCTCGCCTCGCCCAGTATCTGCTCGAGCAACTGCCGCAGTTCCTCGGTGTACGCATCTGTCAGTAACGCCAGACCCGCGAAATAAGGGGTCTCGCAACGTGTGGCGACACGTTGGGCGAACTCCGGCAACCATCGCAGCAGATGGTCGTCCATGAATCTGGCGACGTCTGCCAGCACCTTTTGATCGGGACCCGACTTCATCAGGTGCGCAATGAACAGCAGCTGCAGTACCAGATGATCATCGGAACGAAGCCGCCAGTTCTCCGCCTTGACCCCGTAGCGTTCGTAGAATTCCCGGATCTGAAACATGGACTGCTGATAGGCGATGTTCTCTTCATCGGTCCACACCGATTCCAGCGGCGATGCCCGCAGCGTATGATTCAGGTAGATGTCCGCGTAGTCGGCGCACAGACGATCGAGCGCTTCCGGTTCGATTTCCCGGGGCAGCGCCGCGATTCCTTCGCTCATCTGCCGGCTGGCCTGTTCGCCGCCCTTCGATACCAGCTTCAGGCCCAGGGTCGCGGGAAACGCGGACGTCCGGACCTTGCGGATCAACGCAGCATCCGGCTCCCTGTCGTGCAACGCCGCCAGCATGCCCAGATCCTCCCCGACCGCCCGGCAGAACGCTCCCAGCAGGTCAGCGTCGATCACCGCCGCTGTTGCCGTTTCAGCCACCGCGGTCATGACTCCACCTTGCCCTTGCTGTGGGCGACGAACACGATGGACGGATTCGTAAGATCGGGGTTGGCAAAATTCTTCACGGCAGCCACTGGATGGTCATTGGGACCCATGGCCTTGGTCTGATACTTACCGTCGCGCAGTTGATCAATCGGGCCGATATCCAGTACCCGCATCATGCAACCCATGACGCAATACGGCTTGCGGCCGGCCTCGACCTCATCCACGCACATGTTGCATTTCTTGACCAGCCCGTCGGTGGGATCGTATTGCGGCGCGCCGTAGGGACAGGTCGCCTCACAGCGCCGGCAACCGATGCAGAGCATGGAATCGATGTCCACGATACCGTCCTGCTTGCGCTTGAAAATAGCACCGGTAGGACAGGAGGGAAGACAGGCCGGCTCCGCACAATGATTGCACGAGACATTGACCTTATAGGCATAGACCTCCGGATAGGTCCCGCCTTCGATGTACTGCACTCTTCGGAAACGCGGTCCCGCCGCCAGACCGTTCTTGTCCTTGCAGGCAATCTCACAGGCACGACAGCCGATACAGTCCACGTTGTTGTGAATGAATCCGAGCTGCATATCCGGAACGACGGGGGTGTAGACCTCCTTCTTCCGGCGCTTGACGGCTTCTTTGACCTTCGCCTTTTTCTCAGGGTCGAGTTTACTGGTCATCGTTTGCGCTCCTGTACGCTGGATCAAAGATCACGCCGGAAGACATGGGCGCGGGAGGTGGCCAGCTTGTCCCAGCCCGGCCGGTGCGCCAGATCGGTCTTCTGCATATTGCAGAGCACGGTGTTGTAGGCGAATGCACCGGCGGGACTCGGGTCGTCCAGCGTCAGAAAGTCCGGATTACCGCCCCGGTCGACCCCGTTTTCGTCCAGATCCATCCAGGCGCCCTCGTAGATGACCGCCACGCCGGGCATCAATCGCTCGGTCACATAGGCCGGCACGACGACCTTTCCGCGGTCGTTCCAGACCTCGACCGTGTCACCGGTCTTGATGCCCAGTTTTTTGGCATCGGAGGCATTGATGGTTACCTCCTGCTCATAGGTCTCACGCAGCCAGGAGCAGTTGTTGAAGATCGAGTGGGTACGATGCCTCGGGTGAGGGGAGATCAAATGAAACGGATATTTACTGGTCTTGGGACTGTTCAGTGACTCCCAGGGCTCGATCCATTTCGGTATCGAGGGGATGTGATAGCCGTACTTCGTATTGGCCCAGTCCGAGATGCCGGCCAGCTCGGTGCAGAGGATCTCAATCTTGCCGGACGGTGTAGCCCACGGAACACCCTTTTCAACATTGTCCTGAAACGCCACGTGCGGTCGATCCAGCTTGAACTTGTAGACGCCATGGCGCTTGAAGTCGTCCCAGGACATGGTAACGCCCTGATGGGGCATCACCTTGTGCTCCCACCAGTCGCGCAGATAGGCCTCATCCACGTTCTCGTTGTGCTCGAAGTACTCGCGACTGGCCTTGGGATTGTAGGCCTGGCCAAACTGCGGACTGATGCGATAAGCGAGATCAGTAAAGATCTGGAGGTCCGTCTTGGACTCGCCCAGCGGTTCGATGACCTGCGGCCGATGGATGTAGTAGTGGCCCTTGTACCAGGGCAGCGCCACGTCGTGTCGCTCGAAATGCGTGGAGACCGGCAACAGCACATCCGCCCAGAGTCCCGAGGGCGTGACGGTGGAATCCATGCACACCACCAGATCGAGCTTGCGGATCGCCTCGATCTCCTTGTTGATGTTGGTGAGCTGGTTGAACCAGTCCGATCCCTGCCAGAAGATACCGCGGATGTTCGGAATGACGCCTTCGAACTGGTCGTCCCTCGGCCAAAGACCGATCTCCTCACGCTTGACGTTGGGATAGTTGAGCACGCAATGGGCCCACCGATCCGACTTGATGGATGCAAACCAGATATTGGAGTACTGGTCGTATGGATAGGCGACACCCTCTGCATGCCAGGCCTTGCCCACACCCTCCGCGCAACCACCGAGGTTACCGATGTTGCCGGTCATTGCCTGCAGCGCCGCGCCCATACGGTTGTACTGTTCACCATAGGCATTCCGCCCGGGGGCCCAGGACGCCTTGAGTGCCGCCGGCTTGGTCGTGGCGTACATATCCGCCAGCTTCTTGATGTCCTGCGCTTTCACGCCACAGATGGGTTCCGCCCATTCGGGGGTCTTGGGCTGGCCGTCGGTCTTGCCAAGGATATAATCCTTGAAGTTCTCCTTGCCGTTGGGAGAGTTCTGCGCCCAACCCGGCATGGTGCCGGCGTCCATGCCCATCGTGAATTTGTCGATAAAGTCCTGGTCGTGCAGATTGTTGACGAAGATGTAGTGGGCCATGCCGGCCATCATGGCGGCATCGGTATTGGGCTTGATCGGAATCCACCAGGCGTCGTAGGCAGCCGCCGAATCCGTGTATTGGGGATCGATGAGCACGAACTTGCAACCCCGTTGCTTGGCCATGCGCATGTAGTAGAAGGTGTTGCCCCCATGAAACGTATAGGCCGGGTTCCAGCCCCACATGATCATCAATTTGGAGTGCGCAAAGACGTCGTCTTCGTTGCCGTCCTCAATGGTGCCGTAGGTCCAGCGGGAACTGGTCGTCGTGCCCTGGTAGGACGGCACGGACCAGGAACTCGTACGGCAGCCGAACATCCCCAGAAATCGCCCCAGCAACCCGTCGATCTGATCGGACTTGTGTAACACGCCGTAGGAGGCACCGGCATAGCTCTGATCCAGCAAGGCCTGCGATCCGTACTTCTCCTTGATCTCCACCATCTTGCGGGCAACGTGGTCCAGTGCCTCATCCCAGGAGATGCGCTTGAATTTGCCCTCGCCGCGCTTGCCGACCCGACCCATCGGATACAGGAGGCGCTCGGCGGAATACAGGCGTTGCCGATAGGAACGACCGCGCAGACAGGCCCGGAGCTGCGGCTCCACTTCGGTGTCCTTGCCGAACTCGCCGCCCTGCTGGTAACGCCCGTCATCGGTCGACAGACGTACGATCACATCGCCCTTCTTGTGCGCTACGAGCATATGCCGTGAACCACAGTTATGGGCGCAGCTCGTAACCACCGTTTCCAGTTGATCGTCCCTGGGATAGGGCTCGTAGGCAAAGGCCTTTGCCTCCTTACCGCCCTTGATCTCCACCAGACCGCTGGCCGCCACGGCGGCCGAACCCGCCGCGGTGGACTTGAGAAATGTCCGTCGCGACATATTCAGCGACTTTTCCAGAACGCTCCGTAAGTTGATCTCGCTAGACATGCCGTCTTCCTCCAGTTGGGCCGGATCTCGATCGCTGTTTCGGGTCGAATGCTATTTGGATGCGGTGTCAGGCCGGAATCGGGCCGCCGATTCGCTCGGTCGGGCCTTGGCCCAGTCCGGCACCAGCTCCGCCATGCCGGGCCAGGGATGCCGGGGATAGGGATAACTGATGCGGTACCAGGACCGTCCACCGTGACAGCCGTAGCACACGTCGTTCGTCTCCAGGGCTGCCTGCTCGATACCTGTCGGTTTGAGAAAATTCACGTTGTGGCGCTCGGTACGGATCGCGGCGTGGCACCCGAGACAGGAGTCGCCGAAATTCTTCGATACCTCATGCCAGGGACCCGGCAAATTCATCACCTGCGCGGGAAACTGTCCGTGGCACATCAGGCAGGTATTGGGGTCTACCATCTTGCGCTGGGTAAGGCTCGAATCACCGGTCGCATTTGAATTCGCCGTTTCCTCGCGCGGGTCATTCCCCTGATGGCAGGTGTTGCACTTCAGGTCCATCACCTGCCCGGCGAGCGGGGTCACCAGATGGCGACGGTGGAAGGTCTCCTGCACGCCGATATAGGAATCCAGGGTCTGATACCAGGCCAGGACATCACCGGCCCTGACGCCCACGGGGGATTCCGTCAGCACCCGCCGGTCCAGGATCTCCTGATGGCAGCTCAGACATTGTTCGTTGGTGGCGGCATCTATCGCCGGTTTGAAATGTATGGGGTCCCATTTGGCACGTTCATAATCAATGACCTGCTGCGAACCGGGGGCGCTAAACTGCGCCTTCGCTGCCTCGTCCGACGCCCCGGGCCCCGCCAGAAACAAACTCAAACCGATAACTGCCGTATTCAAAAGCGTTTTTTCTACGGATCTCATGTGTTCGCTCCGTTGGGCCTCGGCTTTCGCTAAATCGAGGGTGTCACACCTCCCTGTGTGACACCCCGGTAGTGCTCCCCGAAAGGTACCAGCTACCTCACGAGGGGAGGTTAAGGTTTAGTTTGAGGGGGGAGACCAGGTCTTGCCCTGCATGCCGCTCATCCCGGACATACCGCCCATGCCTGACATCCCCGACATACCGCCCATCCCGGACATGCCGCCCATGCCGCCCATGCCGCTCATCCCGGACATGCCGCCCATCCCGGTTTGCGCCGGATAGAAGTAGATCTGGCCCTGGGGAGTGATCTTGAAGTAACCGGCCATGCCGCCCATGCCCGACATCCCGGACATACCGCCCATGCCCGACATTCCGGACATACCACCCATGCCGCCCATGCCCGACATTCCGGACATGCCGCCCATGCCGCCCATGCCGCCCATGCCCGACATTCCGGACATGCCACCCATGCCGCCCATGCCCGACATTCCG
>JAYENI010000129.1:0-10499 GCA_034722015.1 Pseudomonadota bacterium | reverse complement strand
CGCAGGATTTTCGTTCGTCTGCAAGGCGCGGGAACGGACGCATAGTCGAACTATGCAACCGTTTCCGCAACGCCGAAGACGGGCGAAAAGACAAGCAGGCTGGTATGTCAATTTCCAGAAATCGCCTTAACGCCGGGAACGTAATGAGCAAAAGTAGCCCGGACGCAGCGATAGCGGAATCCGGGACTAATATTGAGTTTTCTTGTTTCAACCCGGATTTCGCACGGCAGCATCCAGGCTACGGCTGCTGGCTGTTATCGGCGTCCCCCCGGCACGACGCCCTGCATCATGTCCATCGGGTTCATCTGTTCCATTTGCTGGCTGCCCTTCTGAAACGCCATCGACATTCGATCGACGCTGACCCGCATGCCCCGCATGTCCTCCCCCATGCGCGCCATGTGCGAATTCATCGTCACGACCTGGTCGGTCATGCGGGTCATCTGCACACTCATGTCGTACATCAGCTTGATGAGAAACAGGAACGCGAGCATCCCGATCAATGCGGCGGGGTAGAGAATCTTGTTGCTCAACCGATTGCCTCCGGACAGGTTGAATCAAATTTTCACGAAACCGGACGAATCGCCCCGACGGGTACGCCTCACGTCACCGCCCGGGCATCTGTTCATCTGCCAGGTCCTCTTCCACATAGCGTAGCACCGACTCCAGCAGGACCTCGCGGGGATACGCGTTGCGGTTGACGAACGTCGATCCCAGAACGCGGTGGTTACGATCCAGCGGCAGGGCCACTGCCCAGTGATCGGCGTTCATGTAGGCCAGGATCACGCTGCCGGGAATGACCTGGTCGTAGAAGATGACCTGGCTGTCGTTACGCGCGTCGACCCGGCTCAGCTTGTTGTAACTCGACGTCAGGACCGAGGAGATATTGTCCGGCTCGGGGAAGGTTACCAGCGAGTAGTATCGAATCGAGTCCGGCAGCGGATTTTCCGCCAGCCAGCGTTGCCGTACGTCCGGGCGCAGACTTTTCAGGGCCTGTCCGTCACCCGGCTCGCACTCCGCCCCCGGGGCGAACCGCAACATGCCGAGCAGTGACTCCGGGGTGTCGGTGGCCAGCGGGGACCCACCCACCGCGCCCGCGTGACTGACCACCGCCGCGATGTGAGGGCGGATCTCGGGATAGGTCACGATCGCCTCCAGGATGTCGTTGACTCCCTTGGAATATCCGATCATCACCAGGCGTTCCGCCTCGTTGTCCCGATGAAACGCCAGCACCGCGTCCCTGACCTGCACCGCATTGCGGGTGCTGCCGGACAAGCCTTCCACCGCGATGGCACCGGTGCGATAGCCCAGTCCCTCGACATGCCTCCGGCCGGTACGGGTGACACCGACGAAACGCGCAAGGCAATCCCACCCCACGCCCGGGACCACGACGACGCGGAGATTCGCATGGCTCTCGCCGAGCGCGACGGCCCTGCCACTTGCGGCGTGTTCTCCGGACAGCGCAACCAACGCCTCGTCGCACGGCCGATAGTCCGGCAGATCCCTGCCGCGCGCCTCTGTGACGGTGCAGAAGATCTCCCGGAATCTTCCCCGACCGTCGTGGACATCGGTCACTGACGCAGGGGCAAGAATCAGGGGAGGCGTTTCGATTGTAAACGGATTCAGTGGCCGGCTCGCACACCCGCCGGCCACCATCGCGACGACCCAGAGCATCGCCACGAGACCGCCAGGCCGACGCGGGATTATCATGAGAGATAGATCGCGTTGAAGAAAACGCCCCCGGACTCGTACCATTTTTCTGAAATCACCCTCCGGCGAACGCGCCTTTCCGCGCGCAACGCAGTGAGAATCCACGGCGCAAAGTCATCAACGCCGGCGTCCGCTAAACTCCCGTTGTCTGCTTGCATGTGACTTTCCGGTGAATACATGTCACGGCGATTATCGTGCCGTTCCGGAGTCAACCACAACCCTCGCAACGTGCGGAGAACGGGTCATCATGACGAAAGCCACTCTTTACTACGCCACCAACCGTGGCCACATCGGCAACAACCGCTGGGCGCCCGAGGGCTATGGTCCCAAACCCAGCAACGACGGTTTCGAAAATCTTCGGTTCGGGCGCGCCAATCTGGAGGTGGACGGTTCGAAGGTCGCGAAATTTCTCGACAAGGATTGCGGATTCGGAAAGGGCGACGGCGACGGTCTCACGGCGTATTTCAAGGGCCGCATCGAAGGGCTGAAGATCGAGGCGTTCGAGGAGACCCTGGACGAGAAACGACCCGACGAGAAACAGGCGGCCAGGCGGTTTGGGTCCACGCGAACCTTCAACGAACTGCGCGAGCAGATGGCGAAGAGCCACGATGTGCTGATCTTCATTCACGGGTTCAACGTGAGCTGGGAGGACGCCGTCGCCTCCGCCTTCGCGCTGCAGGAGACCCTCAACGCGGGCGCGAATGGCAAGGGTGTTCTGGTCGTGCTGTTCAGCTGGCCGTCGGACGGACTCGCGCTGCCCTATGTCTCCTACAAGTCTGACCGTTCCGATGCCGAATTGTCCGGATACGCCTTCGGTCGCGGCATGCTCAAGTTACGCGACTTTCTCGCCGGACTGCGCACCCGTAACAATCGGGGTGTCGTGGACTGCGAGCAGGAACTGCACATGCTCTGCCACTCGATGGGCAACTACGTCCTGCAAAACACGCTGCGGCGAATCGCGGAGTTCAACGACGGCGACGTTCTACCGAGGATCTTCGACCATATCTTCCTGTGCGCGCCGGATATCGACGACGACGTGTTCGACGTGGGCGGGCCACTCTCGACCCTGCCGCAACTCACCCGCGGCGTCAGTCTCTACCACAACAAGGGAGACGTCGCGATGTACGTGTCGGACTACACCAAGGGCAATCCTGAACGCCTGGGCCTGGCGGGCGCGGCGAGACCTTCCCTGTTGCACAACAAGATCCAGCAGATCGATTGTTCGACCATCGTCACGGGGTTCGTCGAACACAGCTACTACCTGAGCGGACGCGTCAATCAGGACATCCGCCAGAGTATTCAGGGCATTTCGCAGGACGACGGGTCGCGGAAACGTTCGCTCAGGGGAAACGCATGGCCCAATGTCTGGGTCATGAACTGACCTGGCCTCTCTCATATGACACCGGGCGTTCGGCGGACATAGCGGCTATCATGCGGCCTCGCCACCCGATCCACGGGCGGCACAAAAACGACCTCAACCGCTCAGGAGCGAAGAACGCATGAAAATCGAAACGCTGGCAGTGCACGGCGGCTGGCAGCCGGACCCCACGACCAAGGCCGTTGCGGTGCCGGTCTACCAGACCACCAGCTACGCCTTCGACGACACACAGCACGGCGCCGACCTGTTCGACCTCAAGGTCCAGGGCAATATCTACACCCGCATCATGAACCCGACCTCCGACGTGCTGGAGAAGCGCGTCGCTGCAATGGAGGGGGGTGTCGGCGCATTGGCGCTGGCCTCGGGCATGGCGGCAATCACCAACTCGATCTTCACCATCGCCCAGGCCGGCGACAATCTCATCGCGACCACCCAGCTTTACGGCGGCACCTATAACCTGTTCGCTCACACCCTGCCGCGCCTGGGCATCGACGTTCGGCTTTGCGACACCAGGGACATCGATGGCATGGCGGCCCGGATCGACGCCAATACCAGGGCCGTGTTCTGCGAGTCGATCGGCAACCCTGCCGGCAATATCGTCGACTTCGGCGCCATTGCCGACATGGCGCATGCGCACGGTGTTCCGCTGATCGTCGACAACACGGTGCCCTCGCCCTATCTCTGCCGCCCCTTCGAGCACGGCGCCGACGTCGTGGTGCACGCCCTGACCAAGTACATGGGTGGTCACGGCACCAGCATCGGCGGCGTCGTGGTGGACTCCGGCAAATTCCCCTGGGCAGAACACAAGGAACGCTATCCGATCCTGAACGAGCCGGACGTCTCCTATCACGGCGTGGTCTACACCGAGGCCCTGGGCGAGGCGGCCTATATCGGCCGTTGCCGGGTGGTACCACTGCGCAATATGGGCAGCGCCATCTCGCCGTTCAACTCCTTCCTGATCCTGCAGGGCATCGAGACGCTGCATGTGCGCATGGACCGCCACTGCGACAACGCGCTGGCGGTCGCGGGTCACCTGAAGGAACACGGGCAGGTCGAGTGGGTGAACTACGCCGGCCTGCCGGACCACCCGGACCACGGCCTGGTGCAGAAATACATGGGCGGGCGGGCCAGTTCGATCCTTTCCTTCGGCATCAGGGGCGGGCGCGAGGCCGGCGCAAGATTTATCGATGCGCTGGATCTGGCGGTACGGCTGGTCAACATCGGCGACGTCAAGACCCTGGCCTGCCACCCGGCGACCACGACGCACCGCCAGTTGTCACCGGAGGAACTGGCCACGGCGGGTGTCAGTGAGGACCTCGTGCGGCTGTCCATCGGCATCGAAAACGTCGACGACATCATTGCCGACGTCGATCAGGCGCTGGCGAAGGCGAAATAACGCGGGTTCGCAGGCACGGCCGGCCACGGTACGGCAGAGCGCCGCCCGGCCGTCAGGCCCTTGCCGCCATCACTTCGGCATGGAACGCCTCGGCGGCGACGAAACAACTGACGAGCTTCATCGCCCAGGTGATCCACAGCCCCGGCTCCAGTTGCCGCGCAAAACCCTGTACCGCACGCCGGTTGTGCTCACTGTGCGGATCGTTGAGGTCAATTCTGCCGGTCCTGGAGAAGATCTTTACGCAACCGTACACCACGTCAGCGACCTCCCTGACCTCGAGCGCCGGAAAATACCGGTTCAACACCTCGTGTACCTGCGCCTTCAGGGTTTCTTCGTCTACGTGGTGCCGATGCGCTACGTAGTCACTGAATTCCGCTTCGGTGTCCCGCAATCGGTGCGTGTTCACGTTCGTGAGGTCCGCGATGGTGGTGAATCCGGTCCCGTCGTAGAGGTTGCGGAACATGGCGTGCGAGCCATAAACCGCGATAGTGGACGGAAAGTCCCGGGACGAAGGGTCGAGTCGCACGTGAAATCCGCGCTTGATGCGATTGAGGGTATCGAATTCGAAGCCCAGCGGGGTAAGAAGCTCCTCGGTGTCCTCCCAGGCGCAGATATTGACGTTCCGGCCACGCACCCTGTAGACATCGTCCTCGTGTACCGTTTCCAGCACGAAGCGGGCGCCGTCGCCGGCGGGTTTCGTCAGACGTTCGATATGGGTGAGGCGATCGTGCTCCAGAATGGTCACCCGCGACTCACCTTTCACATCCTCCTCGAGTGCCGCCATGAAGGCGGGCACATCCAGACCCGGCTCCAGCGTGACAGCGACCCTGTCATACATCGTCGTTCCCGTGACCATCTTCGCTCGATCGGGACCGACCCATTCCATGAACGGACTGGTGCCGAGTACCTCCAGCGCGGGGTTCACGCGGCGCAATTGGTTCCAGCGGGCCGCCAGGTGTTCGAAAAGACGCCTCGACGCGTCTTCGGAGACGATCGAGCGCGGGATGTCGGGGCGGTAAGGCTCGTGGGGCAGCAAGGCGTACCAGCTGCGACCGATCTCCCCGTCGTCCAACCGGCTGATGTGCGAAGCGAACCGGTCCGGATAGACGGTCAGGTTGTGAACCAGGAGGTCCTGCAGATGCTCGGCGGTAGCGATGTCGGGATAATGGAAACCGCCCTGCCCGCGACCGGGATTGTTCAGGCTGGTGCCGTGGCCGAGGGAACCCGCGTCGAGCAGAAGAATGGACCCATCCACCGGATCGCATTGGGGTAGCCTTCCCGTCAGCGCGAGTACGCTCGCCAGTCCCGCCGAGCCACCACCCACCACCACCCAATCGAACATCGCTTCGTTCATCGTCACCCGCCGGCCCTTTGTGATCGTATTCCGTCCGACTGATTCCCGAACGGAGACACAACCGGAGGACGGTATTTTCCTTCCTGCCGCGGAATTTTGCCAATACCAGGTTCGCCCCGGCAGGTGAAACTATCAGGGGTTTCCCCGAGAGGCTTACAGCGCTCGATCCCTCCTCACCCGACCGGATCCGTCAATCACCTTGAATTTGGGCGCACAAAAGTAGCCTGCGATAACTGCCTCACCCGGTCCATTGCTGTTGAATAAAGCCCGGTAGATGCTATATAGGGCGAAAGGCGCTATCGGCCGACGCGGCACCCTGCCCTGTCGCGATTCGATTGCAGGCTTCGCCAGGTCGGATACCGTCCGGACGGGAAGCCCGACAGGGTCCGCAACCACGAAGAAAAACCCGACTGGACCGCGAGCCGAACTCTCACCCCGATTCCGATGACGGGGATTTCCCTTTCTCACGTTCCGACCGGTCTGCCCCGGGGGTTTGCGAATGTCGAAGAATATTATCTTCCTGGTCCACGGTGTCGGTCGTCACGGCGAGGGATGGGCGTTCGGGGAAGGCGGCCCGGTCAAGGCGCTCACCGACGCGGCCAACCGCTACGACGGCTTCTCGGTAGAGGACCCGCTCACCAATTCCATCGAATTCGTCGAGATCCGCTACGACGATATCTTCGACAGGATCCTGAGCCGCTGGGCGGAACTCGCCGATGGCCTGGCCAACCTCCCCGAGGCGGCGCCGGAAGCAATTGCCGCGGTCGGCCAACGGCTCACGGAGGTCGATGATCCCGACAACTGGTACGCGGCCCAGGCGATGGACGTCGGTTTCTACAAGGCGTTCAAGCTGGTCAGACGCCTGGTTCAGCTGCGCGTCGCCAGCCGGATCATGAAGACCATCTCCGAGAACACGGGGTCCGACACGAAACGCTACGGGGTCATCGCGCATTCGCTCGGCACCACCGTCGCTCACGACGCGATCCACAGGATGGGGACCACGGCCTGGCTTTCCAATGCGGAAGAAGCGCTGAACGCATTGAACGAGAGCCGGGTCGAGGACCCCGTGGAACCGGCGGAGATGGAGGCCGCCATTCGCAGGTTCGGCAGGAAACCCTTCTCGCCGGGACGGTTCCGGTTCGACGCCGTTTTCATGATTTCCAATACCAGCCGCCTCTTACATCGGGATACGCCGACGCCTGGCGACAGCATCGTCAGGCCGAGTTTCAGCAAACCGGAATCCTCCCCGAAGAATGCCTGTTCGCGCTTTTTCAACGTGGATCACGTCCTGGACCCGGTATCGAAGATCCGGCGGTTTCGCGCCGAGGAGGTGTGGCCGCACTCGGCCTCGCGCAAGAACGCGAAGGATCTCTTCAACATCAAGCACGTCCATGACGTCAACGTGCATTCGCTGAGTCACTACCTGACGCATCCCCTGGTGCATCGGGAGATCTTCAGCACCTTCGCGCCCCACCGGTTCTCGTTCGACGACTTCATGTGGGCGAAGGAACGCGCCTCGGCGGGAGGCGATTTTCCGCAGTGGGGAGAACGATATCTCGACGAGGACAAGCAGGAAAAATTGAGGGCGGCCTACGGCAGGTTTCATCTGGATCCGGAGCACCAGGAATACGGCGCCCTGCTGTTGGCGATGCCGAAGCTGTTCGAAGACCTGAAGGCGCTGTTCGAATCGGTCGGCCCGGGCGCATGAGCCCCGACCTTGCGACATCCACCTTTCCCGATCCCGTTTCATTCGATTACAGGGCGGACAATGTGAATCATTCCCCGACTCGTCTTCGCCGGTATGCATCGCTGACATTGCTGCTGTGGGTCTTCGCTCCACTGGTTGCGGCGGCCGACGAAAACTGGTGCGGCCGCTATGAATACGACCCGGACCATCCGCTGTCCTGGCAGAACCTGGAATCGGGGTATGTTGAGAAAGGCGGTGGCAAGGCCGGATACCGGTACATCACTTCGGTGTTCGATGCCGCCTACGGAGGGCCACACTGGGATGCCGATGAAGTCGTCACGTTCCACAAGGCGTTCAGGAAATACCTCAACGATATGGACGATCCCGAGATACGCGACGAGCCGGAGCGCTGGAAAAGCACCTTGATCCGTGACGAAGACCGGGGCGAGATCCTGCAGTACACCCTGCCGGTATCCGATGACGCAAATGCCTTTCCGGCCGAGGTGGTCATACCCTGCGCGGCGTTCGAGGTCGGCGGCGAGACCTATCTCGTTGCCATAGCCTACACGTTCCATGCACTGAATACCGCTGGTTTGATGGACCTGGCGCTTTTGCAGGAGGGCGCCGCGGAGATCGCCGACAAAAGATACAACGCCTACCGCGACATGCTCTACAACGGGTTGGCCATGTGGCCCTGGGAACTCTGGGCGAACGGCTTCCTGGTCAAGGACGACTTCGAGGCCGCGCCGCCACGAACACAGTGGGTCCTGATGCGACCCAATGTCGGACTGTCCCTGAAGTTCGACGGTCTCGACGAGTCCCAGGTGGATTTCGCCTTTGCGGTGGAGCCGGTCGGATTCGTCCGCTACCTGGATTCCGGCTACCGGAAATGGTGGGGCGCCTCCCCGCTGGTGACCATCACGAACGACAATGGCATCGGTCTCGGTGGCCTTGCGCGCTACCGGACGTTTACCGCAGGCGCCACCTGGCACGAAAAAAACAGCGATGTGCTGCTCTACCTGAGTGTCGATCTCTACCAGTACCTCCTCGGGGAAAAAGGCAAGCTCCGCATGGCGAACGATTTCCTCGAAAAACACCGGGACAAACTGCTGCCCTGAGCTTCACGAAGCGCCGCCCTGCGGGCATCAAGCCCGTTGTGTCGGTGCAAAACCGACTTATGACCCTCTCCTGATGGTGCATTCCCCGCCGCCATGATCCAGTGCGGTACGCCGACCCGGTCGTGCAAGCACGCGCTCTCGTGCGCGGAAGTCCCTCACCCGTGCGTTGTTACACACTTTTCAAAGTGATCCCTGCCACCGCTCCCGATCCGGGCACGAATGCTGCATAAATCTATACGAGGACACCATGGAATACCGTTACGTCCCCGCTGTCGAACGATTTGAGGTGGTAGTAGAAATGAAACGATATATTAAGTTTGCAAACTCCCGGGACATTGCACTCAATTCGCTCCATGCAATCGGCGACTGGTTTCAACGCCGTCTCGATGCCCCCGGCGGTGAGATGCTCCAGCCATGCACAACAATTGCCGCGGAACTGAAAATATCCGAGTACGAGGTCTTCAGACGGGCATACCTCTGGTACCACGGCCGAATTGCCGACAACGTGGAAAGTGAATTTGGACGGTACCTGTCGAGCGGCTGCGAAACCCTGCCCTACTACGTCAACCAGTTCGTCCGATACTGGCTGCCAGGCAAACTGATGGCATAGAGGTTACCCGGTCGATTGCCCGGCCCGCGCCTTGTCGGCCATCATGGACAAAGGGCGCCGATCCCGGAGGCCTCCAGATGAGAATAGATTCACATGGGTAAACACCATGATAGGTAACGTTAAAAGAGCCCTCAACGGTACCTACCATTACGTCAGTGATCGACACCTGCCCCGTGACTTCGCGGAGTTTTGCTATCGTTTCGACCGTCGTTTCAAACTTGAAGCCATGTTTTCGAGGCTGGCCTATGTGGCGGTGAGAACACCGCCCATGCCGCTGAGGTTATTAAAACTGGCCGAGATGTGTGGCTAACGTAATCGCCGTTCACACATACCGATCCCCCTTGCGTATCCGTAGCCGTTCATATTTTCCAGACCGTACCATGTTGGGGCCGCATCAGCGTTTCCAACCCACCGCAAGAGCTTTTTGTGTGGAGCGGGTTGGGTAACGAAGCCCCCCATGAGACACGGTGAGGACGGCGGGCTCTGAATGTCAGGTCCACCTGGTGATAGCTTAGACATATAGGTAATCAGGTAGTGGAATGCAATCTGCTCCACCGCCAGGTCGTCCTCGCGCTCGCCTGCCTGGACCAGCACGCGCGCCACCCGCGCGTGCAACGCCTGGCGCCGAGCCCCGGAGGCAGACTCGTAGACACAGCTTCGGTAGAGCGCGTGACGAAAGTGGTACTGAATCCCGCGCTCGTCGAGCAACCGCGCCGCCGTCAGCTGGTCGATCAGGTCGAGCAAACCCGATTCGCCTTCCCCGCGGTCCGGCCAGAGGATCTTCAGGAACGGGTACGGCAGGCCTCCCCCCCAGACGGAGGCCAGAGTCAGCAGTTCACGTGCGGGGGTGGATAGCCCCTTCAGCCGCTCGGCGACGCTGAGCCGCAGCGACGGCGGGATCGTCCCCTCCCCCAAGCCGTCGGTTGCGGCGTTGCCGATTGACTGCCCGCCACGAAAGTCGTGTAACTCGAGCGCATACATGGGATTGCCTTCGGACAGCTTGAAGACCTCGTCGGCGCGTGCCCGCGGTAACGATCCGCGTCCGCTGCGTTGCCGAAGCAGTTCGTGGTGGGCGTCCGGCGCCAGGGGACCCAGGTCGAGGACATGCGTCTCCACCGCCGCGGAGAGCCCGCGCATTCGCGTCGACGAAAATTCCCCGGTTTCCTGTCCGTCGCTGCGCAGGGTGGCAACCAGCAGCATCGGCAGTTCACGGAGCCGACGGGCGAGAAAATGCCACAGCGCCAGGGAA
>JAYENI010000128.1:0-10522 GCA_034722015.1 Pseudomonadota bacterium | reverse complement strand
GTTTCCGGGTCTACACCCTATCGATCGCCGAATCCATCCTGGAGAAATCGCCGGCCAGAGAGAGGCTGCCAGCGCTGGACACCGACGGCGGTGCCGTCCTGGAATGCTCCCCCGGAGCGGTAAGCAATCTGCGCGAATTGCTCGCCCCCGTCCTGAACCCCGCCATGCCATTGAATGGAACGGGGCTGAACGGCCTGCTTTCAACGGTACAGGAATCGTTGCCGCATCTCATCGGGGAGGCGGTCACCGGTGGCGGCAAGCGCAAACCGGTTCGGTTGACGCGGTCAACCCGACAATCGGTCATCGCCCGGGTGACCGGGCATGTGCGAGACAATGACGATGCGCCGGCCTCGGTCGGAGGGCTCAGCCGGGAACTGGGGATATCGGAGCGAACCCTGCACCGGGCATTGAAGGATCACTTCGGTGTAGGCCCCAAGGAGTACCTTCGGGCGTTGCGGCTCAATCGGGTTCGTCGCGAACTTCGACGCGCCGACCCCGGCGCGTCGCAGGTTCGAGAGATCGCCCTGCGTTTCGGATTCTGGCATGCCAGCCAGTTCGCCGCCGACTATTGGCGACTGTTCGGCGAGCTGCCGTCAGAAACCCTGGCACGACGCGCGTAACACACGACGATACACGTCCGTCCCCATTCCATCTTGCGTTCCCGGAATCCGACGGATACGGTGGCAACGTCAACTCATGTTCCCGAAACACCGTTTCCCTTGATGTCGAGCGATGGCGCGGTGTCCGAGGACCCGGGGACGCTACGCGAATATCGGGTGTCGGAACAGGCGTTTCGCGCGGCGCTGAACCAGCGTCTCGCGCTGGCCCCGAAGAAAGAGGTCACGATTTATCTCCACGGCTACAACAATTCCTTTGAAGACGCCGCGTTCACCCTGGCGGAGCTTTGGCATTTCATGGGCCGGGAGGGTGTGCCGTTGCTCTACACCTGGCCCGCCGATCGCGGGGGGATTCGCGGCTATGCCTACGACCGGGAGTCGGGGCAGTTCACCCTGTATCACCTGAAGCAGCTCCTGCGCTCGCTGGCCCGATTCCCCGAGGTGGAGAAGGTCCACATCGTTGCGCACAGTCGGGGCACCGACGTGGCGACCACGACACCAACCCGGCGGTCAGTTCCGATCTCACCCTCGTCGTTCGTTACGGGAAAAAATCAGGGGCGGAACACGGTCGCCCACTCGATCCGGTCGGCGCGGGAATCTGGACCGTTCCCGACGGCTACCCGGAAACCAGGTAACCCGTTGCCGGCGAACCGTCCGACCCGGGACCGTACCGGGGTATCATTGAACGGGGCGGCCCCCGGACCGGCGAGTTCAGGTCAGCGTCCCGGACACAACGCCCTGCCTGAACAGGGACCAGGCCACTGAACAAGCTTCGCGGGTTCAGCTGCGAAAGAAAGGCGGTACCGTCGCCGGAACCGGGTGTCACAGTGGACCCGCAGGAACCGGGTTTTTGCTGCAAAGCAGTCACTGCCGAACCAGTCAGAGGGAGTCACCACGATGCCAGACACGACCAGAGTGATACTGAACGGCAAGGGCGCGGCAAACCCCGCCGTGCGCGAGGCGATCTACGACTTGCGGCGCGCGGGAAACACGATCGAGGTCAGGACCACCTGGGAAGGCGGCGATGCGGCGCGACTCGCCGTTGAGGCGATGAGCGACGGGGTCGACCGTCTCGTCGCGGGGGGCGGTGACGGCACGATAAACGAGGTCGTCAACGGGCTGCTTGGCGCTTCCGGGCGACCGGACATCGACTTGGGGCTCCTGCCGCTGGGCACGGCCAACGACTTCGCGCGCGGTTGCGGCATCCCGCTGGAACCGCGCGACGCACTCGCGCTGGCGATCGAGGGGACCCCGGTTGCGGTCGATGCCGGCAAGGCCAACGACCAGTACTTCATGAACGTGGCGAGCGGTGGTTTCGGCGCCGAGGTCACCACCTCCACCCCGCCCGACCTGAAGCGGGTCATGGGCGGCGGCGCCTACGCCCTGGTCGGGATACTGACGGCGCTGAAGCTCGAACCCTACCAGGGGCGCATGAAGGGGCCGGACGGCGACGAGGAGCACGCCGCGCTGGTCATGGCCGTGGGCAACGGCCGGCAGGCCGGCGGCGGTTTTCAGGTCACGCCGAACGCCCGGTTGGACGACGGGTTGCTGGACGTGATGATCGTCAGGGACTTTCCCGGCGCCGCACTGGGGCAGGTGCTGGACGAACTCCAACAGCTGGACCGCGCCGACAACGAATTCGTCTACTACCGGCAATTGCCCGTGGTGGAAATCGAAGCCGACCGTGAGGCCCCCGTCAACCTCGACGGCGAACCGCAACGCTGGAACAACATGCGCTTCGAATGCCTCCCCGGGGTCCTGTCGCTCGTGCTGCCCGAGGACTGTCCGATGCTCACCCGCTAATCGACCGCGGCACGGAAAGATGCCGGTCGTGATCGCACGCTGGGACACGACCGGGGGAAAGCTGCTCGGCACAATGTTGCTGCCGGAACGCTTCGTCGCCGAGGGCGTCGCCCCCCTTGGTGACGGCAGGATCCTGGTCGTGGACGACCTGGACGAACGGGTCCTGATCGCGGTCGGGAACGCGGGCGCCACTGAAACGAAATGACGATTGACATGACGGGACGACACAGGCTTTACTGTAAACGCATTCTTTATCTACACAACCTGTCGTGCTTCGGCAAATGGAGATTCCCGATGAGTAAACTGAAAGTTCTGGCTTTGGCCCTTTCCCTCGCATTCCTGGGCACCGGCATCGCCGGATGCCAGAAGGAAGAAGGCGCCGCTGAGAAGATGGGCGAATCCATCGACGAGTCGGCGGAAAAGGCCGGAGACGCCGCCAAGGAAGCGGGCGAAGACGTCAAGAAGGCCGTCGAGTAAACCGCCTGTCCCGGAGTCGTTTCCGGTCCCCATGGCGGGGCCGGAAATCTCTCCACATCTCGATGGAAATCAGGCGGACACAATCATCTCGTTCGGCGAGTTTCACCCTTTCGAAAGTGGTGACACCCGTCACCCGTTACGGCCTTCTATCAGCCCCTTCTTCCGCTCCAGTTCACGGACAAGAAAATCCCTGAAAATCCGGACGCGTGCCGTCGTTCTGAGATCCACATGTGACAGGACCCAAAGGCCCCACCCGGGTTCGACGAATTCCGCCGGGACGCGGTGCAACAGCGGGTTCGGGTCACAGAAAACACACGGCATCTGCGCGATTCCCAGCCCCTGATCCACCATCCGCATCATCAGCCCCAGCTCGCTGGTCCGGTAAATGCGTTGTGTGTCGGGGA
Organism: Pseudomonadota bacterium; assembly: GCA_034722015.1. Classification (GTDB taxonomy): domain Bacteria; phylum Pseudomonadota; class Gammaproteobacteria; order JAJDOJ01; family JAJDOJ01; genus JAJDOJ01. Next base: position 7,221 of record JAYENI010000128.1, on the reverse strand, counting down.
AGCTGCGCGCTATCCACGCCGGCCGGGTGCGGCCGTCCCCCAGCCAGGTGATACACGGAACGGCGCCACTGCCCGGGTCCGCATTGACGCGATCGAGAACCTCCCGCGTGCCGTAGATCGCATAGGCCAGGGTGCCGATTCGTTTCCCGATCAGATTGGGTGGCGGCCGGTCGGTGGTTCTCAGGGCGATATCCGCCTCACGCGCGGCGAGGTTCAGCTCCTCGGGGGTCGCAATAATCTCCAGATCGATATCCGGGTACTTTTCCGTAAACGATCGGACAACCGGCATCACGAGATCCTGGGTACATACGTCGGCAACCGTCACCCGCAGCAGCCCGCCAAGTTCCTGGCTATCGGCCATCACCAGCCTTTCCAGCGTGTTCGCCTCATCGGCCATGCTTTCCGCCGACTCGATCAACCGTTCACCGATGGCGGTGATCAGCCACTGCTTGCCCGAACGTTCGAACAGCGCATTACCGAGATCGTCTTCCAGCGCGGAGACGCGGCGTGACACCGTGGTCTGATTGACACCCAGACGCCGGGCCGCCCCGGATACGGACCCGGCGCGCACCACCTCCCGAAAGTACCTGATGTTGTCCCAGTCCATTGCCTGCAATTATGCATATATTACCTGCACAAGAAACAATATACATGCAATATTGCAAAGATTAATATTTTTCGCACGGGTCGCAACACGCAATCCTGAATTCATTGGCGAGACTGGAGAACCACACAATGAAACTGAAGAAGATTCACCGGGAAATTCCGGTAAAGGTGTCACGGGAAAGAATGTGGGAGATACTGAAGCAGTACGGTGATGTTTCCCGATTTCATGCCGGTGTCGTCAGATCATACAAGGCCGACGGGAGCAAAAACACGGCCGCGCCGGGCTGCGAACGCGTGTGCGAGATCGTCGATTTCGGACTGCACATCACGCTCAAGGAACGCATCGTGGATTTTATCGAGGGCGAGTCCTACACCTATGAGGTCTACGAATGGGAAAACTTTCCGATCCGGGAAATGCGGTTCGGCTTCACGATTCTTGACTCGGCGGCGGATCTGACGTGGCTGGGTATCGACATCGAGTATCTGGCGAAGCCCGTCCTGCTGACACCGTTTCTGGCGGAAAAGTTGAACCGGCTGGCCCGTGATGTATTACTCGGCTACAAGAACTACGCGGAAACAGGAGAAAAGCGGGTACCGATCAAGACCCTGAAGTCCAGATTCAAATCGGTTCCCCGCACTGAGGTGCAGTATGGGTGACCGGACCGGGACAACGCGGCTTTTCGTAAAGTCCGGGAACGCCATGCGGCTATTCCTCATCAACACCGTCATCTTCATTCTTGTCGGAATATGGCTGACGGATTTCGCACAGGTGCACTGGTTCCTGTATGCGATCCCCGTGATATTTACCCTGTCCGCCGCGTTCGGAATGTGCCCGGGACTCAATCTCTGGAAGATGATTCTGGGAGAAAGGTAGCGGCGTACTGCGACATCAACGGTCCGGTTACCGGACGCATGCGATCCAAAGATCGAAGGGTTCCTTCTCCTGGCGGTAGAAGGCCAGGATGAGGGGATATATATCAGGGAAGGAAACGCTTCATTCCCTCATCCTGGCACTCTGTTTCGGAGAGAGAGTATTTCCCGGATGAACGACTGACCGAAACGACTTCCGGTTATCGCCAATTTCCGGGTCATTCCTCCTCGAGAACCGTCTCTATCGAGACGCCCGAGCGCAGGGTCTGCAGATTAACGCAGCTTTGCTCCGAGGCAGCGAACAGCTTTTTCAGCAGGTTCGGGTGGGTCCCGTCGGCCGCCTTGATATTGACGCGGCATTGCATCTTCTGAAATCCGACAGGCACATCACGATCGACAATCAGCGTGCCGCGTACATCGACATCGGCGGAGACGGCCACGTCGAGTGACGTAAGCGTGACCCCGAGGCGATTCGCGATGATTCGAATGGTCGAATCCAGACAGGCGGCGAGCGCGGCGCAGAGCATGTCCCCGGGATTTGGCGCATCGTGGTAACCACCAACCGCTCGGTGAATCCCGAAATCCCATGGCGCACCGTAGTTCTCACCACCCGGCCGGACCTGGCCACGGAATGGATTGAACTCAACACCGCCGGAAGTCTTCGCCCTGTCTGTGATGCGGGCTTCTTCGGGTTTTTCCCTGTAGCGCTCCCGTAAAGGATCCTGCCTTGCGCGTACGGTACCTTCGTCGCTCATCGTCATCGTACCTTTTCGTAGAAGTCGGGTTACGGCGCGCGCACCGCTCTGGATACAACGATCGAATCTGGTGGCAATGCGCGCCTAACCCGACCTACCGTATTCCTGTTGAAGCGTAGGTAGGTCGGGTTAGATGCGCGACAACTCGGTCATTGGTTATTTGACATTACCTGGGCGCATCGTAACCCGACGGCCGAATCCGGGCCCCATCGAGAGTCAGGATTTACGGTACGCGTAATTGACTGTTGGTATAGACAGGTACGGGCGCCAATTGATCAGATTCGCGCCACACTCAGTACCGTTCCACAACGAAGCGCCTGCCCTCGAGAGAGGCCTGGTCGTCGTACTTGCCCTTCATGTTGCGCTTGCCCAGATTGATCTTTTCGCGCGGAAGTTCCTTGTAGGGAATCTGGCCGAGAAGATTGGAGATGCAATTGAGGCGCGCCCGCTTCTTCACGTCGGAAAGCACAACGTTCCACGGGGCGTGGTCCGTATCGGTCGCATCCAGCATCCTGTCGCGCGCCTTCGAATACTGGTACCAGCGCTTGTAGGACTCGACGTCCATTGGGCTGAGCTTCCAGACCTTTCTCGGATCTTCGATGCGTGACTCGAACCGCCGGTGCTGCTCCTCCATGCCGACATCGAACCAGTATTTGATCAGTATGATGCCGCTCTCGACGATGTAGCGTTCGAAGGTCGGGCACTCCCGCAGAAAGCCCTCGTACTGCTCGTCAGTGCAGAATCCCATGACGGGTTCGACACCGGCACGGTTGTACCAGCTGCGATCGAAAATCACGACCTCGCCAGCGGCGGGAAAATGCGTGATGTAGCGCTGAATATACATCTGGGTCTTTTCCCTCTCCGTGGGCGCCGGCAGTGCCACGACACGAAACACTCGGGGGCTCACCCGCTCGGTGATACGCTTGATGACGCCGCCCTTGCCGGCTGCGTCCCTTCCCTCGAAGACCACGATCACGCGAAGGCCCTTTTCCCTCACCCAGTGCTGCAGTTTGACGAGTTCGCCCTGGAGCTTCTCCAACTCTGACTCGTATACCTTTGTAGACAGGCGCGCCTTTTTCGGCGCTTCCTTCGCGTCGCTCTTGCCTTGCTTGTCTTTGGACTTTCCGCTCTTCTTCCCCATGCTTGTCCCTCTCCTGTTCATGTCGTTCTCGTGAACCCCCGATTGTCTGCCGGGCTCGGCTGACAACGCAATGGCATCCTGTTCAGGTTTGCCCATTCATTTCAATATCGTAGGTTGGGTTAGATGCGCTACACCGCCACGCGTTTTTTTTTGGCTCGATTTGAGCGCATCGTAACCCAACGGATGAGCTTGATAATCGCTGAAAAAGTTGGGGTACGGTGCACTCATGGCTTTGGCGAAAACGACTGGTCCTGGCGGTGATGTGCACCTAACCCAACCTGCGCTGTTTTCCTGATCCACAATCTTCTATAACCTGCGTCCCCCGTGGTCAGATCTGGTTGGCGGGCGGAATCCCGGCGAAGATGCTGTTCGCCATCCAGCTGCTGACGTTGCGGGTCAGGTCGCGGTGTCCCACCAGTTTCTAACCGGCCGTCGCCCATCACCGAGCGGTAGGTCAGGTCACCCATCCAGACCCCGATCATGGTGCGCAGGTCCGTGGTGAAAAACACGTCCACGTCCTTGCCAGGATCCTGTACGCAGATTTCCACCTGTTCCCCTTACACCACGATCCAACAGTCAGACAGCTCGTTGATGTCGGTGAACTTGAACCGCAATACCGTCTCACGGCCCACCAGCTTTTCCGGAATGATACTGCGTTGCAGATAGAGCATCAGCAGCTGCACGTCGAGTTCCGTGTCCGCCATGGTGCCTCGCGCCCAGCGCATGCCCCATTCGCCAACGTTTCGTACTACCGGCATCAGCTCCTTGCCGGCCTCAGTGAGGAAATACTCGTAACCCTTCTGATTGGGGATCTTTCTGCGAACGATGACACCGCTGTCACACAGGGAATTGAGGCGATTGGTCAGCATCGTGGGCGAGATCTGCGCGAGCCCTCGCTGCAGCTCACTGAAGCGAGTTGCGCCCATCAGCAACTCGCGAACGATCAGCAGGGTCCACTTGTCCACCAGGATTTCCGTGGCCTTGGCGATCGGGCAGAACTGGCCGTATTCCATTGCACTCGTCTCGGGTTAGTCGGAAAAGCGTAGTGCCTTACTACAGGTTTTGTAGTTGGATGCTACAGGATGGAAAGTATCCCGAACACCCTTCCCCGCCTAGTCTTCTCCCATCGAGAGCACACACGGCTCGCGATATGAAAACCAAACCACCACAGGAGAACAGACCATGCCCATCGTCAACGTGAAGGTGATCGAGAACGTATTCACCCCCGAACAGAAGCAGCAGATCATCCGCAAACTCACCGACGCCATGGTGGAGATCGAGGGAGAGACCCTGCGTGGCGTGACCTGGGTAACCATCGAGGACGTCAAGGAAGGGGAATTCGCCATCGGCGGCAATCCGCTGACCGCTGCCGACGTCCACCGTCTGCAGCGGGGAGAGGCCGCCGCCTGACCCCGCTGACGGAGACGGGCAGGCGGCGCCGCAGCCTGCCCTTCCGCCTCGGCGGGGAAACCGAAAACCAGGACCATGAACGGAGAGCGATGATGACCACGATGACGACAACCCTTGGACTGCAGTCGATGGAACGAACCGTTACCATCCCCGGGACACTCAGGGGAAAGGCCCTGTTGACCACGGACTGGTATCTTCACGGTCGACCGGTGCTTCGGAACCACGACACGGCCGGACTGGCAACCTTGAAGGCCAGAAGCATGACTTACGAAGACGACTGGCCCGAAGACGACTTCAGGCCCCGGTAGCGGACTGGCCGGCGCGTCGGGTGCGCGAGACGACCGGCTCGTCTCTGCACCCGGCGCGTACAGGGATGACCTTCAGGCCGCCGCAGCGCCCCGATACGCCTGGGCATGGGTGCGATCCATCAGAGCACAAACCCAGGAGCCTGTCCGAGAATGGGGTTCGTCGCGAGGGGAAGCGTCGCTGAGGTGGATTTTATGTTCGTTTGAGGAGAATAGTCGCCTCGTGTGACGAGAACAAACGTGAAATCCGGCCAGCGAGGCTTTTCCACAGTAGCACTTCCATTCTAGGGACAGGCTCCTGGCCCACTGTTTCTGGTGGACTGCGTTGCACTTGTCCACCCTACCCCATCCACACTGTGAGATAAGGCTCGGTAGGGTGGACAAGCGCAGTTCAGCGCAGTCCACCAGCTGTCTCGTCCAGCCGGTCGATGGCCTCCTCCTCCTCCCTGATGCGCGCGGTGACCTGATCCCGTCTTTCGACCAGTTTCCGGTTGATCTCCTCGTCCATTCGCTCGATATCCTCGGCCGAGGCGATCACGCCCGCGAGAACACGCTCCGCGGCATGGATGAGATCGTTCTGGATGTCGTAGGCATACGCCGAGTCGTTCATCAGCGACGTGGCCATGTCGGGCGTGATGCGCTCCTTGCGGATCAGCTTGTCCAGTGCCCCGTTCGCCACGATGTCCTCCTGTTCCATCTCGAGTTTCACCCCCTGCAGCAACTCCAGCTGATTGACAAGGGTTCCCTCACGGTCGAAACGAAACAGGACACGAAGCACTTCGGCGATCTGCAGACGGATCCGGCTGTACTCATGCACGACATAGCGGTTGTCGGACCCGGAGAACCGGTCAATGTTGACCTGCAGTTCCTTCATCGCCTTGACTGCGCTGACCAGCTCCCAGTTCGCCAGCTTCAGCTGGTTCAGCTGGTTCACCTGGTCCGGGTTCATGTTGCGCTCGGCGTGCGACGCGAATTCGACGATCGCGCTGTAGAGGGGTTTGACCCTGCGGACGTAGAGGTCATCCACGTTCAGCTCCATGGGTTCGTTCGCCTGCTCCACGACCTCCTCGAGTTTCCTGTCTGCTGTGACATCCTCCCGGTGCAGGTTCAGGCCGTGCGCCAGGATCTCGAAGGCGTTGTACGCCAGGTGAGTGGTTTCCCTGATGATGACCTGCAGGGCCGTATCGGGAAACTCCAGGGAGGCGTCGTTGAGAAACAGGGGCCGTGCGACGTCCGGCTCCTCGACCTTTTCGCGCAGGACCTTTTCCAGAAACCGGACGAGAAAACTGATCGCCGGCAGCATCAGCACGACGCCAACCAGATTGAACAGGGTGTGAAACACCGCGAACTTGAGGGTGTAATTGTCCGCCGCAATGCCCACCAGTTCACTCACGTAATCCACCACCTGGGCGAACTGCTTGATGAACAGGATCGCGATCGCCCCCGTCAACAGGTTGAAGATCAGGTGGGCGGCGGCCAGACGCCTGCCGGCTATATTGGCGTTCAACGCCCCAATCACGGCCGTGACCGTGGTGCCGACATTGGAACCGATCGCCAGCGCCAGGGCGTTCTCGTAGGTGACCTGACCCGCGGCCAGGGCCGTGATCGTCAGGATCAGGGTGGCGTGGCTGGACTGCATGATGACGGTGGCGGCAATGCCGATTCCCGTGTAAACGAGCAGCCCCTTGAACCCGCCGATCGCATACTGCGACAGGTCGATCTGCCCGCCGGCACTCTCGAAACCCTCCTTCATGTAGGCGATGCCGAGAAACAGGAAGCCCAGACCGATCAGGATGTACCCCCCGCCCTGCACCTTCGGGCTGTCCTTCTGGAACATCAGGATCGCGCCGAAGACCAGCATGGGCATGGCGTAGGCGGCGATATCGACCTTCAGGCCGAATCCCGCCACGAGCCAGGCCCCGGTGGTCGTTCCAAGGTTCGATCCGAAGATGATGCCGATACCCTGGGCAAGGCCGATGAGACCGGCGCTCAGAAAGGAAATGGTCAGCACCGACACCAGCGAACTCGACTGCATGAAGGTCGTGGAGACCATACCGAACAACAGGCTCTTCCAGGTCTTGTCCGTGGTGCGCTGGAGAAACGCCTCGAGCACGCCGCCACTGAACGACTTGAA
>JAYENI010000127.1:0-2181 GCA_034722015.1 Pseudomonadota bacterium | reverse complement strand
GCCATAGTTCAGGCGGTAGTAGCCCTGCGGTGGCTGCTGTGGTGCGCTGTAGACAGGCATCGGATCGAAACCGGCCTGCTCGAGCTGTTTCGAGTAAAGCTCGATCCTGCCGCTGGGGGTACGGAACTTCCGTTCCTCACCGGGACGGAAATACGGCTCGGTCTTTCGGGGAAAGGGCTTGAGTCCCGTTTGCTGCATCTCTTCCAGCGAACTCCCCACCTGTTTGAGTTGCCAGTCAAGGACTTCGGTGAAATCCTTCCACGGGAAGTAGTCGTCCAGACCCAGCTTCAGGCCGAGTTCCCTGGCGATCCACCAGCCCGGCTTCGTCTCGTGCCGCGGCTCGAATGCCGGCATTCGCAGCGCGAGCGAAGGCGCCATCTCGGGTGAGTTCCTGAGTTCGTCGTAGCGTTCCAGATAGGTGCATTCAGGCAACACGATGTCGGCGTAACCCGTGATCTCCATCGGCATGGTGTCGATCACCGCGACCAGATCCAGCGCATTCATCGCGGCGGCCAGTTTGCCCCGAATGCCCGGGATCGTCATGGGCAGGTTGGTCCCGTAGACCAGCCAGCCCTTGTAGTGGGCGTCGGGACCGAGGGACTCGTCGATCATGGCATTGCTGACACCGAGGTTCGCAAAGGGGAACCTCCCCCTGTTCGCGTCCCTGAACGTGCTGCGCGGCTTCGGGTAGGCGGGGTAGGGGTATTTCGGGAGTTCGACCTTTTCCGGGTAGTAGTAACCGCCCCTGCTTCCCCACGAACCCAGCAGGGCGTTGACGATCGCGATCGCGCGTCCGCGCTGGGTATCGTCGCCGTACCAGGTGGTGTGCCGACCCGGGTGTAGAAGTGTCGCGGGTGCGTGACGCGCCATCTCCCGCGCCGTCTTTCGAATCAGTTCCGGTTTGAGACCGGTCTCGAGCCAGGCCCACTCCGGTGTATAGGGCGCGACGTGCGCGGCAAGTTCGTCGAAGCCGGTTGCGTAGCGCGCGACATAATCCCGGTTGTAGAGCTCCTCCCTGATCAGGATATTCATCCAGGCCAGCAACAGCGCGATATCGGTTCCCGGCTTGATGGGTAGCCAGTACCGGGACTTGCCCGCCGCAACGGAGAAACGCGGATCGACGGTGATCAGCGTGGCGCCCTTGTCCAGGGCCTCGGTAAAGGTCTGTACCTGGCCGTTGTGCAGGTTCTCGCCGATATGCGAGCCGATGAGCACGATACAGCGTGAATTGGCCATGTCGGTGCGATCCGGGGAACCGACACCCTCCCCATAGGTCAGCTGGAAGGCGACATCGCGCGGTCCACGGCACTGGGCAAATGAAGGGGCGGCGATGCTGCCGGAACCGTACGCCCTCAGAAGGTGTTTGAAGAATGTGCCCCCTGACCCGTGTGAAAACAGGGCGACACGGTCCGGTCCATGTTCGTTTGCGATCTTCTGCATCCGCCCCGCGACGAAATCCAGCGCGTCGTCCCAGGATACCGCCTCGAAGCGCTGACGGCCCTTGCCCGTGACACGCAGCAGCGGCCTCTTCAGCCGGTCGGGATCCTGGTAGGCCCCGAGGCCCCCGGTGCCTCGCGTACACAGGCGCCCCCGCCCGTGCAGGTCGTCGGGGTGTCCGATGATCTTCCAGGGCCGGCCGTCCTCGACATACACCCGGCCCGCGCACTTCCAGAAACAGATGTCGCAGATCGTCGGCGTGGATACGACCTCGCCGTCGCCAGGCAGCGGGCGTTCCGCGCAGCCGCCGAGCATCAGGGGCGGCAGGGCGCCACCGGTACCCAGCAGGGTTGAAATCTTGAGGAATTCTCTTCTTTTCACTCGGGGGGTCCCGGTTTTTCAGTAAAAACCCGACATCATACCGACGGCGGCGGGAACGGGGCGGGCGATGTGCATCCGGCGAAGGCCGGAATCGGGGCATTACGTACCGGATTCTCACTCGCCTTCGACGTCACCACCGGGGGGGTGACGAACATGGATTCCTGTCTCGGAATGATGTAGAAATCGGGTTCGGGCTCGTCTTCGATAAATGCGCTGGTCGGGAAGAGCGCCAGCACCACCGCGAGAACCAGGGCGGTGACCGTCAGCGGTACATCGGGCCGGCACAGGGGTTTGTGTTCTTCGCTCCAGAAAAATCTCTGCAACTGGTGCAGGCCGTAGCTCCCGGCGATGGCGATTACAGTG
>JAYENI010000126.1:0-11119 GCA_034722015.1 Pseudomonadota bacterium | reverse complement strand
CGATATCCTCGCCGCTCAGACGGATATCGATGGGACGGCCCGCCGGACCGAAGGTGGGTTCACTGAAATTCAGGTCGATGACGTCCGGGACCTCACCGGTCTCCTCACGCCAGCGGTTGATGATCGTATCCAGGTCGCCGCGTCGCTCCTCCGCGGTCAGCAGGTCGACCGAGATCGTCGCCACGTGCGCACCGGACTCGTGCGCGTCGATATTCTTGCCGAAACGCACGTTGACGTTCCTCACTAGCGGCTTGCCGTCCGGCTGAAGCGGCGTGTATTCGGCATCCACGCGGCCGAGTGCATCCACGACCCGATCCACGACCGACTCCGTCAGCCACAGCGGCGTGCCTTGTGGTAGCAGGATGCGGGCCTCGATGACGTCCCCCTCGATGTCCGGAAACGCCCGGAACTTGACGTAACCGCCCGCCACCACGCCCATGGTCGCCAGGAACAACGCGATCACGCAGCCCGTAAACAGGTAGCGCCAGCGGATGAAGCGGTCCACCAGGGTGCCGACCACGCGTTCGCGAATGCCGTCGATCGCGGCGTCGAAGCGGGACCTGAACCGGCCCTCACGGCCGTGTCCACCGCTCAGCGCAGACGCGAGGTGGTGCGGCAGGATCAGAAAGGCCTCGACGAGGCTGATCGCGAGGACCAGGATCAATACCACCGGGAGCACCTTCAGCACCTTGCCCATGTCCCCGGCGAGAAACGCCAGCGGCCCGAAGACCGCGACCGTCGTCAGGAACGAGGACAGCACGCCGGGCAGCACCTCCCGGGTCCCGTCGACAGCGGCGTCCAGCGCGCGCTTGCCGCGCTGCAGGTGGCTTGCGATATTCTCCGAGATGACGATGGCGTCGTCCATGAGCAGGCCGAGCGCGATCAGCAGCGCCACCATCGTGATCATGTTGATGGAGTACCCGATCATGCTCATCAGGAACAAGCCGCCGAGAAACGACACAGGCAGGCCCGCGGCCACCCAGAAGGCGAACCGGAAGCGGAAGAACAGCCACATGGTCAGGAACACCAGAATCAGACCCTGGGCCCCGTTGCGCAGGAGCATCTGCAACCGGTCCCTGACGATGGAGGAGACATCCTGAGTCAGCTCGAAACGCACCCCCGGCGGGGCGGTCGCCCGTTCCGCCGCCACGAACGCCTCTACCGCCTCCATGACGGTCAGCGTGTCCTCTTCCTTGGTCTTGGACACCTGCAGCACGGCGGCACGAGCGCCGTTGAACCGCGTCATCTCCTCGTCCAGCTCGAAGCGGTCCTCGATGGTGGCGATGTCCCCGAGCCGCACCTCCGCACCGCTCTCGCCGCTGACGATCAGTAACTCCTCGAGTTCCCGGGGCGTTCGCCGCAGGTCGGTGAACCGGACCAGCAATTCCCGGTCCCGGGTATTCACGGTGCCGGAGGGCAGATCGATGCTCTGGCGCGAGATCGCGTCCGCCACGTCCGAGACGCTCAGCCCGTACTGCAGCAGGGCCCGGCTGGAGACGTGCACGCGCAACTGGCGGTCGGAAAAGCCCTCGATCGAGACCTGGGACACCGCATCGAGGCGCTGCAGGCGTCGCTTGAGCTGTTCCGCCCAGGTCTTCAGGTCGCTGACCGACATCGGCCCGGTGACGGCGATGGAAACCACCTGGTCGCTACGACCCAGTTGCCGGATGACCGGCAACTCCAAGGTATCGGGAAAATCGTCGATGGCGTCGACTTCGGTCCGGACGTCGTCGAGGAAACGCGCCATGCGCTCCCCCTCGCGCATCTTCGCCACGATCACTCCGACCCCCTCCATGGCCTCGCAACGCACCTCCTCGACCTCGGCGATCCCGTCGAGGGCGTCCTCCACCCGCTGGCAGATCACCTCCTCGACGTCCTCCGATCCGGCGCCCGGATACGGCACGCGCACCTCGACCTCCTGCGGCGTGAAATCCGGAAAGGTCTCGCGCTTCAGCGTTGGCAGGGACACCACGCCGATCAGCAGGAGGAGCAGCATCAGTAGATTGGCCCCGGTCGGATGATTGGCGAAGAAACGGATCATGGCGTTGGCCCGACAGCGCTCGCCTCGCGCGCGAGCCGCTCACCCAGTTCGACATCGGGCACGGTACGCAGGAGCATCCCGTCGATGGCGGGTACCGGGTCGGATACGACGACCGGGTCTCCGGCTGACAGCCCTTCGGAGACGACCGCGTACTCCGCGGCCCGCATGCCGACCGTCACCGGCCTGCGCCGCAGTCGGGAGGTCTCGTCGACGACATAGACCTCGTTGCCGTGGAGCGCCGAGCGCGGGATCACGAGCCGTCCCGGGCGCGCCCGTCCCAGCAGTTCCACCTCGACGAACATCCCCTTGACCAGCGGCGGCTGGAACCCGGGCCTGACGCCCGCATACGGATCGTCCACCTCCACGATCACGCCGACGGTGCGTGTCTCGGGGTCCACCGTGTCGCTGAGCCGCGCCACGCGCCCGTCCCAGGATGCGGCGTATTCGTCGCCACGAAGCCAGACGCGGGCCGACAATCCCAGCGACTCCCCGAGAAACGCGCCGCCCGGATCGAGGATGTCCACGGTCCCCTCGGCGAGCACCAGGCCGCGCATCCGGCCAATGGGGATCTGCGCGGAAACCTCGGCGCGGTCAATGGCGTCCGCGGACACCAGCGGCTCCCCGACACGGACGAACTGGGACGTCTCCACGTCGACCTCGGCGATGCGGGCGTTGAAGGGCAGGACCACCTGCGTGTGTTCGAGGTCCAGGGCGGCGCTTTCCAGCACCGCCTGGTAGCGGGCCATCTGCGCCTCCAGCGTCTTGCGTTCGACCGGCAGCTGGCGGAGGGTATTCTCCAGTGTCAGCACCTGCTGTTTCTGCGCCAGCAGGTTGCGCTGCTCACGTTCGAAATCCGAACGGCTGACGGTGTTCTTCTTCAGCAGTTCGCGCTTGCGCTGAACTTCCTTTTCCAGCAACGCCCGGGACTCTCTCTCTGTTTCCAGAAGAACACGGGTGTTTTCGTCACGTACGCCGATCTCTTCCAGCTGTGCCTCGGTGGCCTGGATGTCGGCCTGCGTCCTGGCGATGGCGAGTTCGTACTCCGTGGGGTCGATGCGCAGCACGAGGGTGCCGGCCTGAATGATGTTACCGTTGCGCAGCCTCGGGTGTTTTTCGACCACCCGCCCACTGACTTCCGCGGTCGCGTTCCACACGCTGGCGGGTGCGACGTGCCCGTAACCGATAGCCCGCGGGACGACGTCGAGCACGGGAACATCAAGGATCCTGACGAGACTGGCGCGCTCTTCGGGCGGGACCTGTTTCGGCGTCGAACCGCTGCGAACCAGTACCACGAAGATCACGATGCCAAGTACAACGGGGGGGATGAACATCCAGCTTCGGATGCCCGAAATCTTCAGGGCCATGCGTTGCTCCCGAATCGTGGGGAATTAATGGGGTGTCGAGGCACCAATACCCCGGCGGTTCGGCAGAGGCAGGTCAGCGCCTCTTCAGCCTCCGATATGTGACATCTCGACCCTGGACCGGGTCGCGGTGGTCCGCTCGCCGCGTATCTGGGAATACCGGTCCGATCGATGACCCCAGATCGCCCGAAGGCGGTCCAGAATCTCACTGTCGTTCATCCCGCTTCTCAGCAGTGCGCGCAGATCGTGGCCACCGGTGGCGAACAGGCAGGTATACAGCGACCCGCCCGCGGAAAGCCTTGCCCGTCCGCAGCCCCCGCAGAACGGCTCGGTCACGGAAGTGATGATGCCGATCTCGCCCTCGCCGTCGAGATAGCGCCAGCGCCGGGCGACCTCACCGCGGTAGTTGGGGTCGACCGGTCGCAGGGGGCGGACCTGGTGTATGCGCGCCACGATTTCCCGCGCCGGGATCACGTCGTCCATGCGCCAGCCATTGGTGCTGCCAACGTCCATGTACTCGATAAAGCGGACGATGTGGGGGGTTCCCCGGAACCGTAGCGCCATGGGGACGATATCATCCTCGTTGAGCCCGGCCCTGACCACCATGTTGACCTTGACCGGAGACAGGCCGGCAGCCGCGGCGTTATCGATCGCATCGAGCACTCGAGCCACCGGAAAACTGACGTCGTTTATCTTGTGGAAGGTCGCGTCGTCGAGTGCATCCAGGCTGACGTTGAGGCGCCGCAGGCCCGCGTCGCGCAGGGCCCGCGCCTTATCCACGGTGAGCAGCGAACCGTTGGTGGTCAGGCTGATGTCGTCGATACCCTCGATTCGCGCCAGCATTGCCACGAGCCGCTCGATGTCGCGACGCAGGAGTGGCTCACCCCCGGTGATGCGGATCTTTTTTACGCCGAGCGACGCGAACAGCCCCGCCACCCGCGTGACCTCCTCGAAACTCAGGATGTCCGCGCGCGGCATGAACCGGTAGTGCGAGTGAAAGATATGCCTGGGCATGCAATAGGTGCAACGAAAGTTGCACCGGTCCGTCACGGAGATGCGCAGATCGCGCAGCGGCCGTCCGGATGCGTCCCGTATATCTGGCCGGGTTCCTGTCATCTTAGGCGATTGCCGGAAAATGACATACCAGATCGCGCCGGATTATCGTTCGTCATCAAGGCGCGACAACAGGCACATAGTCGAACTATATGCCTGTTGCCGCAACACAGGGGACGGACGAAAAGACAAGCAGGATGGTATGTCATTTGACAGAAATCGCCTTGGGTCGATCGGCATCCGCGCATAGGTTGGGTGGCTCATTCTAAACCCATCCCGGTCCCGACGACAGTTGCCCGAATCCGCCGCGGTGAGGTAACGGATTCGCGTATAATTCCGGCTTTTCCCAGCAAGATACCCGGATGGAACGCCCACGCCCCGATTGCGCCCGATGCGGCCCCGACGCATACGTCGAGCCCCCCTACACCACGCTCACCCAACCGATCCGCGCCCTGTGCCTGGCAGCGCTCTTACTGCTGTGCCCCATGGGGGAAGCGCTTGCGGCCTGCGACGACCCGCCGGCGCGCGGCGTCCTCTGGCTGGACTGCGACTTCTCCGGCGCCGACCTGCGCAAGGTCGATCTGCGCGGCGCCACGCTCGTCCGCAGCCGTCTCGACGGCGCCAATCTGACGGAAGCCAGGATGGACGGCGCCGACCTTGGGTTCGCGAAGCTGTCCGGCGCGGACCTCTCCGGGGCACGCCTGAAACGGACCAATTTCACCAACGCCGACCTCAGCGGCGCCCGTCTGGTCGATACGCTGCTGGATTCCGCGAAATTCGGGCGCGCCGATCTGGGAGGCGCCGACCTCACCGGGGCCAGAATGCCGGAGGCCTCGCTCTACCAGGCCGATCTGACGGGGGCCACGCTGAAAGGCGCGAACCTTCGGGGCGCCAATCTGGAGCAGGCCACCCTCGAGGGGATCGACGGGAGCGGCAGCAACCTTTCCGGCGCCAATCTCGCCAACGCTTCCCTGGAAGACGCGATCCTGACCAACGCAAATCTGTCTGGCGCGAACCTGCAGCGCGCCAACCTGCAGTACGCGGATTTCAGCGGCGCCGACCTCAGTCGCGCCAGACTCGAGGAGGCCGTCATCCTCGACGCAATTTTTGAGGATGCCAGGCTCGACAAGACCATGTGGTTCGACCGCAGGCAATGCCGTTCGGATTCGGTTGGGGAGTGCCGATGACGACGCATTGCCGGTGGTGTCAGATCGCGCTCCCCTGAAGCGCCCCCTCATTCATGTCCGGGTCGGCGAGCATCAAGCCGGAGTTGTCCTGCCTCAGCAAAGAACGCGTCGCCCGTTTACAGATATAGGCCGACTGCGCCCGGGACAGGCTTCCGTTCGAGATCGGCTCGCGGAATGTCATCAGGATCGTGTTCAACTCATCGATAGCGTGACTCTCCGAAATCAGCATCGGGGCGCCCGTGGTCATATAGTATTCGGTACCGGGCAACCTTTTCAGTTGCGTGGAAAGCATCACTCCCGGTTGCCCGGTGGCGCCGAACCCCACGTCGATCAGAACGATGTTACGACTCCGGAGAAAGTCCGTGGCATGGCAGAGAAAACCTTTCTCGATACCGGTTAGCCGAAGGATGGAGAAAAACGATTCCCGCAGCGCCAGCAGCGACATCATCTCGTCGGAATCCGGTTCGGGAGACGACCGCTCGATATGGATATCGATGCAGGACTTCCCGCCGGACGGGTTGTGGATGCAATAGTCCATGAGAACGGACAGATCGTTTTCGTCGGCGAAGATCAAGGTCTTTTTCCGCAGGAGCCCCAGTTCCTTCGCACACCGGAAGATCTCTTTCCTGCGCAAGAGCGGAACCAGTTCGGTATGGAGTTTTTTGCCAACGGCACGGAACCGCAGGTACCGTTCATAGACTTCGTCTGTGTCGAGCAACATCCCTTCCCTTCGCAAGGTGTGTAATGGGTGAAATTCGCATGCACCTGGTGCCGCGGCTCTGCCCCGGTACCCTGTGATTGCGGCTCCGCCGCGAGTGACCGCCAACACAGTCAACAACCAGCGTTGAGTACCATACCCAGCTTCCCGTGAAGCGGCATGGCCACGGGCGCTCCAAGTCGAGGCAAGGGGAGCGGGACAATGTTCAAGGCACGACGGTGGTGGTAGCAAGCGCGGTGGCGGGATTGCTATACTGCGTCGCCCCGCCCTCGTAGCTCAGCAGGATAGAGCAATCGCCTCCTAAGCGATAGGTCACAGGTTCGAATCCTGTCGAGGGCGCCACAAATCCCCTCCGGACCTTCCCGGATCACCCTCATTTGGTGGACTGCGTTGCACTTGTCCACCCTACCCCATCCACACTGTGAGATAAGGCCCGGTAGGGTGGACAAGCGCAGTTCAGCGCAGTCCACCAACAAACCCCGGCGACTTTTTTCAATCCGCACGGGGGTATTGAGAAGTTACCCTCGTCCGATGGACCAAATTCGTTGCGACGTCACTCGAGCGTCTTCTGGCTCTATTGATCCTTGCAGGGATCATCGTCTATTCCTATGAAAGCGCTATTCAGATGCTTGCGATGGATTGGGGAAATATCGAGACCTTCTATGATTTTATTTACCGGATACTTCTGGTCGTCATTGCAGTTGAATTGATAAGAACACTTGTGACCCACAATTTAACCGCCGTTCTGGAACTCATTGCGTTCGTCGTAGCTCGACCGAAAGATGCTCAAGCCGGAGATCACCAGCATGGACATTCTTCTGTGCGCCTTTGCATTTGTAGCATTGCTTGCCGCGTACAAGTTTTTCCTTCCATCTCCAGCGTCTGAACTCAAGGAATAGATTCGTCTCGGGAACGCAAGTGTAAGCACCCTGATGCGTTATGCCATCAATCTCAGTTCGTACTGAGCTCACCCACTCCACCAAGCTGCATTCCAAAACCGGCGACGAAAAACACCAACAATCCCCAGGCAGCAATGGCCAGTGCCGAGTGCACTTTTGGGTTGTCCGTTACACGAAGAATGACAGCGATCCCGAGGTTGGCGACCAGAATAGAGACGGTCGGCGCAAACCCACCTTTGATCACCGGCCAACTGAAGATCCCCCATAGCCAGAGGAGAATGTAGATCGTGAAGTACGAGGGGCGAACGCGGAAATAGTGCGTTCGAAGATCGATCCGACCCTCGTCTACGCCCGGAACCAGCAGGCTGGTTCCCAGATAGAGAATGATCGGGCCGGTCAGTACATAGAGGTAGATGCCGAAGTTGAAGACCTCGACATGGCGCATGTTCCACAGTGACCACCACAACAGGACATGCATCAGGAACTGAAACGCGGCCCACAGATCGAAGACCCAGTAGTTCACCAGGGTAATGCGTCCCCGGCCGCGCAGATATTCCGCGAAGGCGCCCAGCAAACGCACAATGCCCATCCCGTTGACGACCGCGGCGAGCGAAATGACAAATACGAATCCGCGATAATCGAGTTCCATGGCTTTGCGCCTGTGTATTTAAGAAAATCCGACCATGGACGAGTTGGTACCGCCTAAAAACCCGGCGGCGTCTTCTCCCAGGGGTAACCGTCTGCCGCCATGTCGAACCCCTTCTGGAACAGCGCGCGCATGTAATCGGTGTCGAACTCCTCGGGATGCGGGGCGTCGAAACTCGCGGGAACGTAGGCGAGATTGAAGTCCGTGCCGTCACGCTCGGCGGTCACGTAGATCTTGTAGAGGTCGCCAATCCCCTGGGTTTGAATGAGCGAGGAGATGGCCCGTCCGGCGATGTCCATGGTCCTGCGCTCAACTTCGGCCCAATCGGGGTCCAGGCGCGCATTACGGATGACGTAGGCAATACGCTCGCGGGTGACATGGTGCGCTTCGCCCGTCTCCTTCACATGGAGTGAGGGCGGGTAGATAAAGACCTGCGACATCGTACCGCCGTCCACATGCATTTCCTGATAGGGCTGGCCGTTGGCCTCGACGTCGATCATCACGGGCGGGAAGGCGCCGGGTATCGCGGCCGAAGCAATCATGATGGAGCGGAACAGGCCGAGGGCCTTCGGATCCCGGCTGGCGGCGATCCGGGTCATGTTCCAGAGCACGGCCTGTCGTGAGTCCAGGTCCACGGTGGCGATGAGAAGCAGCCTGCCTTTCGTTTCGTACTCTTCGGCAATGGCATCGAGCAGCGCCTGGTTTATTTCCTTCTCGACCAGTTTCCAGAGTGGCGAGTTGTCGGCCATGGCATCATCGGTAAGCGCGGCGACAATCGAGCGCTCCTTGAGAATGTCCGAGGGGGAGATGGTGGTGAAGAGTTTCTTCAGCCTGTCGTCATACGACGGTCCGAGGAAGGCAAAGGGGGCGATGAGTGCGCCGGTGCTGACACCCGTTACCAGTTTGAACTCCGGCCGGTTGCCGGCGGCAGTCCAGCCATTCAGGAGACCCGCGCCGAACGCGCCCTTGTCACCACCACCCGATATGGCCAGAAACACCGCTGGCGGCATGGGCCCGCGATGTTGACGGGAAGCGAGGTATTCCTGCTCGCGATAGACGGACGCTATGCCTTCGCGCAAGATTAATTCCGAGTCAACGCCGACGCGGTAGCGTACGTCCTCCAGGCCTGGTACCACAGCCTGCGTGGATAGCTCCTGCGGTACCGCGTCCTTTCTTACCGGCCCGGCGCAGCCCTGGGCGAGCATCAGTCCCGCTGCGATCGCGATAAGAAGCGCGTGTTTTCCCGCCATCTTCGTTCACCTTCCGATTACATCTACTTGCTGGGCCGGATCAAAAACGGACTTCACAACGTATCTCTGCCCGCACCCGAACGCCGCGTTCACCGGCATTTCCGATTAACCGGGTCTTGCCGACACAGCCGGCGAGCGGCGGACCGAATTACCGGTCGGCCCGCCTGCCGTCGTCGCTACGGCTGCGTCGTCACATAGACCAGGTTGTTCCCCTGAAATGCCGTGCGGTAGTAGTCCACACCGCAGTGCTGATACTGGACTCCGCCGATCTGCATGGGCGTGCAACCCGAGGGAAGGGTGGTAACGACGGTGCCCACCGGTAGTGCCCCGGGCTGTTGCGGTGCAGGGGCGGCTTGTTGTGGCGGGGGGGCGGCCTGTTGCTGCGATGTGGATGCCGTCGCCGCGCTGGCGGCCGCGGCGCCCGAGGCACTGCCCGCCGCGTACCCGACGGCGACCCCCCGACGGCGTGTGCGTCGCTGCCTGCCGTAAACCGCGTGCGCATCCGATATCAATTGGAAGCCCTGCGGCGATCTTGACGACTGGGGCGCCATGTCGACCATGAACACAAGGATGGCCGTCGAGGCGAGTAATGCGCACTTGAAGATGATTTTCATGATGTTTCCCCTACTGTCAGCGTCCTGAACCCTTCGTCTTTTCGAGCGGCATGAACGAAATGGCCTGCGCCCCTTCTGGCGGGACGAACCTGAACTCGGTATCGGGTGCCTTCGGAGCGAGGTCCCAGTCGCTCATGACGGTCACCGTGCTCACATTCTCCGGCGTACTCGTGTCGGTCACGACATACTTGCACGGCAGAGGCCGATCCCCTGACGCCACCCACACCTGAAAGTCGACATCGGGACGATGGAAGGCCAGGTGATCACAGGTGACACCCCCGATACTCACCTTGCCGACGACGACGGCGGAGGTCACCCCCTGCATCAGGATGTCGAACGCGTTGGGGTACACGAGGTCGGAGGCCGGAACGATGAGCCCCAGGTCCTCACGCGCATAATCGAGCATTTCTGCGATGGTCCCGGGGACCGACTCGGATGCATAGACGTCGTCCGATGGGTTATACAACGTCAAGGTCTTGCCGTCGTAATAGAAATCCTGACTGATCCGTGCGCCCGACCGGTTGGCATGAACTTTGTTGGGCCGCCGCACGGTCACGTCTGCCGCGACATCCAGGTCGATCCTCTGTCCCGAGTCGAGCTGGTCCTCGTAAGTGTTTACCGTGCGCACGCTGAACTCCTTCAGTCCGCCGATAAAGTCGGTCATGCGCTTGAGCGTATCCACCGCGGACTGGTCCACGGCCGGGGCGCGCGCCTCGCTCGCCGCCGGGGTGCCTGCCGGCAGCGCAAGGGCCACCAGCGCCAGAAACACGGAGGCTGTCCTGAGATTTGGTACTTTCATCCGGTTCTCCTCGATCGATTAATTGAATCAGCTTGCGATGTTCAAGGGAAATATCTGCAATAGCGCAAGTCCCGCGTCGACTAACTGCCACCTGCCGGCGTCACCCTGGCGAGCGTCCATAAACTACACAATATCGTAACTCATCGAAATTCGTAGGTTGGATCAAGCGAAGCGGATCCAACAAGCTCTGGAGAATACAAACCCAGGCGTATGTGGACGGGCGCTACCCTAGCGGCCGACACCTCCGCCCAGACGGCCGGGCTGGTTGAAGCCGGGATCTCTGGCCGGATGCACGCCTCCGACATTACCCTCCGCGCCGGGCTGATTCAGTCCGGGATCCCGGCCCACGTTGCCGGCTGCACCCGGCTGGTTGATCCCGGGATCCGCGCCGCCGACATTGCCCGCGGCCCCGGGCTGGTTCACACGGGGTCCCAGCCCCTGTTTCCGATCGCGCCTGGCTGGTTGAATCCCCGATCACGCGAGTACAGGGCGCCCGGAAGCGCAGATGCGATTGCACCAACGATCAGAACGGAAATGGTCTTCGCAAGCAC